>JAFLYY010000001.1:0-340949 GCA_029785825.1 Nitrososphaerota archaeon
AGTTGCGATGTCGGCTCTTCCCATCCTGGTCCTGCAGCAGGGGCCAAGGGTGGGGCTGCTCGCCCATCAAAGGGGAACGTGAGCTGGGTTTAGACCGTCGTGAGACAGGTCGGCCTCTACCTGATGGAAGCGGTGGTTCACTGAGGGGAAGCCCTGCCCAGTACGAGAGGAACAGCGGGGCGTTGCCTCTGGCGTACCGGTCGTCCGAGAGGGCGTCGCCGGGCAGCTAAGCAATTGTGGATAACCGCTGAAAGCATCTAAGCGGGAAGCCACTCCCGAGAAGAGTGAACCTTAGGCCTTAACCCCTGCAGCAATGTGGGGGAGCGGGCCTTGGAGGGGAGCGATAGAAGATCGCGTTGAAGTGGTGGGGGTGTACGCTGGAAGCTTCGGCGACCAGTTCAGCCCGTCCACTAACTATACCCCAACGCAGGATGAGTGACGCCCGGCGGAGGCGCAATGAACCCTATGCACGGCGATAAGGCCTTGGGTGTTATATCTGGCCCGAGCAACATTACCAATGTTTGACCCATTATTTTCTAGCAGTTCTACTCAATAAGGACAATGGCACTAACTTCAAAGAGAAAGCCGAGGAGCTACTGGCGCCATACGACGAACAACTGAAGGGCGTTGAACACGAAGAAACTTGCTACTGCGTCGGACGGGAGGCAAGACGGAATGCCTACAACGCTGCCCGAGACAGGTTCGGTTCGCATAAAGCTTCTATCGAATCTCTCGACTATGCGATGAAGACCTTCGAGTCGGACCCCAAAAGATCGTCTCCTGACTCCAAGTGCGAGTTCTGCCTCGGAACAGGGAAGTGCAAGACCGTCTACAATCCCAAGGGGGAGTGGGACTGGTGGCGGGTCGGGGGACGATGGGACGGTGCGATTCAGGGCAAACCTCAGGACTACGATGGGCACGGGAATGTCTTCGGCGAAGGACACCTGGAGCACAACATCTCGACTCCAAAGTTCATGCTGGACCACGACATCATTCCTGCGGCGATAGTCACCCCCGACGGCGTCTGGCACGAGGAAGACTTCGAGAACTTCGAAGGCTGGGCACGATGGTCAGTAAGAGCCAAGTCAATTCTCTCGAACAACCTCGAAACACTTGCGGTGGGCATTGACATTCACAAGTAGTCACCGACGGAGGCGCAATGATCCCACGTGCGGCGAAATGCCGCGGGTCGGATTCGAACCGGCTACACTCATTCTAGCTCAACCTCCCAGAGTCACAAGATTCCGGCCGTGTGGACGCCCTCACTCGATTATCTTCTGCGATCGCAGCTCGCGGAGGACCTTCTCGACCATGGGGTCCGTCACCCAGGGCTTCGAGACCCTCAGCGCCCCCGGCAGGTCCCTATCGTTTATCCCGCCTGGTGAGTCTTTCAGCGCGATGGCCGCCGACGCCACCTCTATCCAGCCGTCGCTGTTGTCCATGAACCAATCCAGCTTAGACAGGATGCCAGGGTCTAGGTCTGCTTCGCCTCCTGGCTTGGCGTCGTAGTACCACTGCGCGAGGGTCGGCGAGTAAGGGCCGTGGATGTAAAGGCTGAACCCGAGGTCAGAGAAGGGCTTGACCCCAAGGTGCTTGAGGAGGAAGGCAGACTTCTGGAGCCTGAACCTAGCTGAAAAATCATCGTCAATGGCTCTCCCTGTCATCCCTAGGTGCTTCATCAGCCAGCCGACCGGTACTTCGCTCTTTGGCATCAGAAACCTCCAGGACACTTTCGTCCGTCTCCGGTACTTAAGAGGGGCAGCCGAAACCGGCGGTCTGAAAGGGGAGGTGTAGATGGAAGTGTTCAATGACGAGAGCTTGGGTTTGGAGCGCCTCGGCCACCGACTATCTGTCCTCCTTCAAAGATGGGAAAACCGACGAAAGAGGGGAGGCTGAGGGTCTGGGAGAAAAGGCGATTCAAGCACTGCCGAAGTCGGCCTACGAGACCCTTGTTTCCAGGCTCAAAAAGCCGCGTGCCCTGGGAGCGAAGAAACCTGCGAAGGTCTCACGCAGCAACAGACGCCAGACCAGGTCCCTTTTTCCGCATCGTCCAACGAGTCACCCTTCGGTCTAGCCGCTTTCTTCAGAGGTTGTCCCGAGGTCCAGCCTCGACCAGCTTGCTGTATTCTTCCCTGAGCCATCGGGCAAGATGCTCATCAAAGTCCATCAAGGCGCGCACGCTCTGTCTAACCAGTTCCCCGTCAGCGGAGGCTACCCTTAACTCGACTGAAATCAAGCCGCTATCTCCCCCGACGAAGTTGGCGCTGACAGAATACTTCTTGTTGACATCTGTTAGCGCCCGGTCCGCCTCGTCGAGGAGAGCCACTATCCCAGGGATTTGCTTCTCAAACTTGTGGCGAACGCCTTTATCCACAAGGTTAGGCACCGCCTTTCCCAGCCTCTTTCGTCCAACCTGCTCGGGATAGTCGAACTCGATTCTCTTCCTTACATCGAGGAACACCGAGGTCTCTAGTGTCAGCACCCGGCCCTTCTCTGAAGCGTTGTCTATCCATCCTTTTCCTTCCCCGAGGGGAAGGTGGACTAACCATGAAGAACCGTCTTTATGAACGAGGTCCGAAGTCTGTTTCAGGACGTACCTGTCGCCCGTCTCTTCTTCGAGCAACCGTTTGACGGTTTCGCCGTCTACAACCTGCTTCTGCAACTTCTAGGCCCTCCTAGATTTAACGTATTTGAGGTATATAACACCCCTGCCCTCTTTGTACGACCAATGAATCTCCATCGCGACCCCTCCAGCTATACCTCTTCCAATTTTCTCCTCTAGCATCGCTAGTCGTTTCTCGTTCCCGAGTATTGCATTAACATCAGCTTCGCCCCTCGCTAGGCCTTTGTACGACTCCTTCCAGTGTTTGACCATTACAAGGACGGCTTGTTCATCTTTCTTGCAGATTAGATCGGGACCCTTCCTCTCGGAAATATGTGTCCTGGAGAAGATTGGCTCCCCAACGGGCTCCTTCGATACTATCTCGAACCCAGATTTTCGGAGCGTAATCTCTGCCACAGACTGCCCTATGTCTCCAATGTGAACCCGCCTCTCGCTTTTGGACGAAGCCATCCGCCAGTATTCCCACGCTGCCGTTTGATTACTAGGCGAGAGCTCAATCTTCACCATTCGGGTCGAAAAGTCCAAGGGCTTGGCGATTCTCACGCCAGCTGAATCCATCTCCACCTTGTGAATTTCGGGGGGCAGGCGTTCGAGCTTACCCTCCGCAGGAACCAGTTTTACATGTGGGAACCGGTCACTTGTGGTCCGTCTGTACTCGAATTTGTATGAGTTTCCCTCGGCCCTGATTGACTGGACTTGCGAATGATCTCGCAAGCGGAAGTCGAATCCTTCGGAAGACTTGGCGATTTTCACTTGTCCCGCACCTACAAGTTCTCCGTCCAAGACCGCTTTTCCTTCACGAGTCCTGAGAGCGAAGCTGTCGAACTTCAACTCGCCACGCTCAATTCCTAACGAGAGGCGCCCTTCGGTCTCCACCAGTCGGGTGTTCTCCAGCCCCATGGGCGGGTTCTTGTTGTACTCTCTCGCGAATGACTGGGGGAGAAGAGACTCAATACTGCTGACTCTTACCTCCTCTCCAACTTCGACTCCAATGTGGCGCAGGTCTATGTACGTCTTCTGTTGCCTGGGGGTGTGACTGCAGTAAAGGACGTAGTCCGAGGACTCATTCTCTCTCACCAGGACGACCGCAAACACGTTTTCTTTCGAGTCTTTGGGGAACTCGGACCCCTGAACGACCAGCATTGGCGACCCCATATGCTCAACAACTTGCCTAATCGCGGTGGGCTCGAACTCGCGTTCCGCACGAGCTGCCGCACCATCACTTTCACGAGGCGGCCCACGCTCCTGTTGAATCATCGCAAGTTGACTGCCCTCTTGATTATAGCGCGCCACCCCGTCAGCAGGGTACTGTAGAGGGAGAGATGTGCCTCCTTTGTCCTCGACTACAGTGGTGGCGTTGCCTTTGGAGATTGCACCGACTTCTCGTTCAGAGTCACCGGGCATGGTTACCTGAATCGCACTCGCAGCAAGCGTCCCTTCCGACTGTAAACGCTGCAAACTTTGATTTTCCCCTTCAGAAGGACCAGGGCTCCCAACTTCGCTGGGCTTCGTTTGCTCGGTGATTACGAAATGGTCGTCGTTCTTGACGTGCACCTCGACAGCCTTCGGCGCTTCGGTTTCTCTAGTAATCTCGGTCTTCTCTTCGTCTGGCTTTGCCTGCTCCGTGGGGTTCTCTGTTGCATCTCTGGTACCTGTTATGGTCCCGGCTTCCTTACCCTCGGTAGTGTCCGACCCAGGTGCTTCTTTGCCGCCCTCCGACGTCGCTTCCTTGTCTGAGCTGTCCGAACCCTTCGATTCCGCTTCCGACCCCTCTTCGCTCTCGGCCTTCCCCTCAGACCCGGCCTCCATCTCCTCCTTCGGCAGGTTGTACAGCTGGCCCTCGGGGATGTCCTCGCTCAGCCCCTCCGGCCCGTACTCATCGACGACCTGCCGCCTGAACTCCTCTAGGTCTTCCTCCGTCAGGCGGTCCGCGCCTTCCTTCTCGTCTTCCGGAAGCGGAGCCGCCACCTCCTTCTCGTCCCCCTCTTTCACCCTCAGGGCCTCGTCCGACTCCCCTGCGCCTTCATCAGCGAGCTCCTTCCTGAACTCCTCGAGATCCCCGTCCCTCGGACCCTTCTCGTCGTCCTCGGGCCTCTCCGACCCTTCACCCACGGGCTACGGCCTCCAACTCCCTCCTGAACAGCCGCGGGAACTTCGCCCTCCGCTCGGCGTCGAAGGGGAGGTAGCGGGCCGTGGCCAGGGAAAGCATCTTCGTCGCCGCCTCGACCTGCCCCTCCCTGTCCCGGCTGAACCTGCTCGCGCTCAGCATCAGGAACGACCCGAGGAGCTCCCCCTTCCCCGTCCTCGCCCAGATGCGGTACATCTCGAGGAACGGCTTCCTGAACCCCGCCGAGTCCACCAGCTCCCGCATCGCCTCCTCGGCGCCTCGCTCCCCCTCGCCGGGCGGGTTCCTCAGATAGAACCCGGCCATCCGGGTCCGCACGTCGTCGTCCGAAGCCTCCCTGATCCCCAGCCTGGCCACGGCGTCGTCCACCTCGACCCTGAAGGGGACCGGATGCCCCTCGACGCTCACCACCGCCTCCCCGGGCATGAGGGCCGTCAGGACCGCCGACTGCTCTCGCGTCGCGTTCATGGCCCCGGCCATCACCTTCCTGTCGTCGTAGGAGGCCACGCGGTGGACCATCTTGGTCGCGGTGTTCTTTATCGCGTCGGGGAGTATCTTCGTCGGTATCTGCTCCACCACCGCCAGCCCCTCACCGAAGGCCCTCAGCTCGGCTAACATGTTCCCGAACCGCTCCGCCAGTATCCGCCTGGGGTCCGTCGACTCGGGGTCTCCCTTCTCGGTAGAAAGCCTCGGCAGGAGCCTGTGGGCCTCCTCCACGAGGGTGAGGTGCTTCAGGTGGCGGGACGGGCCGCTGGCCTGCACGAACCCGGCCACGTTCATCAGGAGGAGCGAAGCGACGAACGCCTTCTCCTCATCGCTGGCGAGCCCCCAAAGCTCTACCACCGTCGGCCCGCTCAAAATCTCCCCTAGCGGGGTGGATGCCCGCGCCCCGAAGAGCGGCCCCTTGGTCCCTTCCGTGAGGCTGTGTAGTCTGACGCCGATGGCCGCCTCGATGTCCATGGTCACCCTGGGCTCGTACCCAAGCTCCCTCACGACCCTCGCCGCCTGCGCCTTCACGTCCTCCAATGTCACCGGCCGCCCCTCCCTCCCGGAGGCGAGGTCCCATCCGCACGCGTTGTACGCCGCGGCGAAGACCCGGGGGATGACGTACTGCACGGGAGAGTAGGCGACGAACGACCCGTTCCAGACGGCCACCAGGTTGTCCAAGTGGGCCTGGGGGCTCACCCCCGGTGGCGGTTCGAAGATGTTCAGCCTGAGGGGGGCGGCGCCCTCGACCCCGGCAGTGAAGACCCTGAGCCCAGGCACAGCTTCCATGAGGTTCCTGTACTCCGACTTCGCAGGCTCCACAACCAGGAAGGGGACCCGCAGCCTGTCCAGCTGGACCAGGAGGCCGAGGCACGAAGTGGTCTTGCCGGAGCCAGTCATCCCCGTGACGAAGAGGTGCTTCGCCAGCTGGTCGAGAGGCATCCGCACCGCCTGGCCCGTCTTCCCGGAGACTGAGACGACCTCGCCGAGGACCACCTCCCCCTGGGTGGCTGCGGGCGCCTGGAACTCGGCCGACGGGGCGACTTTCATCCCCAGGGGGACCTGGGGGACCCAGAGGTAGGGGGCAGCCTCGGCCGGAGTCATCAGAGCGGAGGGGTGCCAGGTGGACCTGTCGGAGGCTCTCGGGCGCCGGACCCTCAGGCCGTCGATCTTCCTCTGGCTCGAGAGGGCCCCGGCGAGGACATCGGCAGCGCGGGCGGCGGTGGACGGATCTCCGGCCGAGACCTGGACCGACACCCTGACGGGTCTCCTCGCCAGCAGGCGCTCCAGACCCCTCACAGAGTCCTCGAGCCTGACTTGGTTCGGATGGTCGACTACAGTGGTGGTCCTGTCGTCGTCGGCCTGCTGATACCCCGAGCCTTCGGCGAGCTTCCTCTGTCCTCTGGCGGCGAGCCACCTGGAAGCGGGGTTGACCCATCCGGGGGAGAGCCTGATGCTGTAGCTCCCGTCGAGCCGGTTCTCCACGAAGAACCTGGCGAGGGGACCGAGAGGGTCGGGGGCGAGCGCGGGGATGCCGTCGACCGACACGGAGTAGGCCTCCACTGACGCATGGAGCTCAGCGGCTTCGGCCCCGAACTCGGGGAGCTGGGACTTCGCTACCCTCAGCAGATCCGGGAGGCGCACTGCGGCGTCTTTGCCGGTGACAAGGAAGAGTATTCTGCCCGAGCCTCCGGAGAACTCGAGCCTCATCTCCACCGGGGCGCCTGTCTCGGCCAGGGTCTGGCTGAGGCGCTGGAACCTCAGCAGGGTCTCCTTCGGGTCGCTCTTCCTGGGGTCGAGATAGCGGAGGGGGACCTTGGTGAGCTCGACGCAGGGAACTGCTCCGGGGCTCTTCGGGCGCGAGGCGAACAGCTGAGAGGCAGGACCCCCGACCTTCTCGGCGGCGTCTCTGAGGATCCTAGGGAAGGCCCCCAGGGCCAGCAACGCCACCCCCAGCCCTCCGAATACGAGCGGGGAGAATGTGCCCCCCTCGACGACCGCGACCACGGAGAGGACGAGGAAGAAGGCACCCGCGCGGGCCATCCCCCTCGACGGGCCCAGGGCTGCGGGCCGGCTCTGCCTCTCTGACCACCACTTGTAGAGGAGGACCAGGAGAATCGGGACCCCGACCACCAGAGCCCCAACGTCCAAACACCAGAGGGCGAAGAGGAGCGCCAGGGCGTTGAGCTTCCACCCCATCAGGCGCCACCCGCCGGAGGTCCCCGAGTCATCGACTGTGAGGTCGTCCCCGAGTTATAATGACTGACGCACAACTTGTGCTCTCAAGTTGTGAACTTTTGCAGGAGCGCAGCCATGAGACGGCGAGGGGAGGTCAGACCGCTTTTCATAACACCCTCGGACCGGGTCTAGTTCATCCTCGGGACGAGGCATTCCCGGTGGAAGAGCAAACCCCATCCACGATAACCAAGCCAAGGTTATTCAACTACAAGACAAAGGCTAGTGATACAAATTGCCGATCGAGGTCAAGTACGAACCATTCAAGGAACTCGTCATCAAGGATCACACTTACGAGCCAAACGCCGAGAAACTTGCTTCACTGGTCGCGCCTGCGATTGCAGTTGGCGCCCAAGCATACCTCCAATGGGCTGATGGGGTGGTGTACGTCCCATCTACTGCTCCTCCTGACGTTCAGTACGACGAATTACTGGAGGGCAAAGTAATCTGGCTAGGAGTAACGTTCGCACCTATGCCCAAGTTCGCCTCACTAATCAAAGTCGGTGGAATCGAGGTCCCGGTCATCGACGTTTCGAAGAGTGAATTGAGCGTAGCCGCAGCCAAGTGGTTGAAGAACCAAATGCTCCAGGCGCATTGAATTCTCTGCGGCGCATAATGCCCTTGGTTTCCGACCGACCGTTCAAACGTATATCAGGCGTTAACCTTGACACACAACGACTCGCCTATCTTTCGGTAACCTAGCCGAGAGTAGATTCTTTGCGCTTCGGTGTTGCGTTGGTCTACATAAAGCACGGCAGACTCGGCTTTCTCCAACGCCTCCTTCGTAACGGCAGACGTGACCGCTGTTCCGTACCCTCTCCGCCTATAGCGGCTGTGAGTAATCACCCCTGACACGACCCACACCTCTGGCAGCCTGGCGTAGGCGTGACCGGTGGCTGCCAATTTTCCTTGCACGTCGTCGAAGGCCCCGAAGGCGACGTCGTTTGCGAGCGATTCCCTGCTCCTCCTTAGGACAGCTTCGGTAATCCTGAATCCGTCTGGCAGGACCAACCTTGCGTAATCAAGCGCATCTTTCGGAGTGAGTCGGACAACTGCAGGAGTTGAGGCAAGGAGATGCTCTTCGCCTCTGTGAACGACCATCACATCCTGAACGTTGGCGACCGGGTCGGAGAAGTTCCTGGTTATCGAAAGAAGGAATCTGGGATCTGAGTTGAGGTACAAGACCTTCCGCCTCCTCCGTTTCCATACCTTCTTGACGAAGAACCTCAGAAGATCGTTCGTTACGGGTTCTCCCAGTCCTCTCAACCAAACATCTACTGTCTGAGGAGTATTCAACACAGAAAGGTAGCCATCAATGGAGCCGTCAGACCCTATATGGACGAAAGTCTTCGAACCTTTGATGGAGTTGGTCAGCCGGTTCATCGCGTAGGCGTTCGGAAGCACGCCGTCTCTCCGAATGAAAGCAACTGCGTCGTCCTTGGCGCTCCTAACTACCCTGACGACATTCTGTTTCGTGCGGCACTAGCGCTCAGAGGGTTTGATAGATATTCCCGGCGGGGGCGCGATGAACCCTATGCACGGTTCTAACGGCTCGACTACGGCCTACCGTTTCCCTGAAGTCAAACAGATTCGGGGGCGTTTCTCTGCTTCATCCATCAGCAACTTCTCTGCGTTCTCGTACTCGTCTTTCATTCCCTTGAGCCTTGACGGGTCGTACGGGAAACAGATGGGGGCGTAGTCGAGGCCAGATTCTATGAACTCTTGCGACACATCATGGAATCCTTCAGCCTCGAAGAATCGGGCAAGCTCGGCGCAGGAAGGAAGGTCCAACTCCCACCCCATTCTCGTCCTCATCGAATAGAATGCTCGATACCCAGGGCACTCGGGGTCTGACAGGTCCGATTCGGCAACCGCCAAACACCCGCCCTTTCGGAGCACCCGGCTTGCCTCGCGGGTGAATCCCCTAATCTCTTCCACGCTTCCGAAGTTTCTGAGGGAGTGAACAGAGGCTACCAACTGGACGGATCCACGCCTGAGAGGAATCGAAGTTGCGCTAGCCCTGATTCCCGATATCCGTTGGGCGTGACCGAGGATGGCCGAAGTCTTCTTGAACTCGTTCCACCATCCTGTCCTGCCACCACCATCCATCAGGTCTAGGCTGGTCACCTCAGCTGACCTGGCTGCACACGCGAAACTGAAGAAGCCTTTCCCACAGCCGACGTCAAGCACCTGGGCGTCCTCTACCACGAGCCTATCTGCAATAAGGTTCCTTTCTGTGCCTATGTCAGAGGCATCGAATATGTCTCTCCACGTTCCCTCTTTCTTGAGGAACGCTTCCAGCGTACCGCTCCACGATTTCTTCCTTGAGGTGGGTTTCTTGTTCAGTTCGGGGAAGACCTGATCGGCAAGGATGCTCAGGGTCTGCGTGCTTTCAGGGACAGGTCTCAACGGGCAAACCCGGCAGCTCAACGAGAGTTAGACCTTTTCTCGGCAGAGGCGCAATTAACCACACGCACGGACGATACGGCCCAACTTCTTATCCTGTCCTTGCGAGTGTCACCCTATGGACGTCCTCTTCATATGCATAGGAAACATCAATCGCAGCCAGATAGCCGAAGCCATCTTCAACCGACTCTCGGTGTCAGGTCACGCGAAGAGTGCGGGCTTGAAGCCGAGACGGGCAGGCATTCTCTTGGCAAAAGAGCACAACAACCCCGTCGAGGTGATGAAGGGGGAAGGCTACGACCTCTCGAAGGCGAAAATCAAACGAGTGACAAGGAAGATGGTGGAAGCGGCTGACAAGACGGTACTTATCTGCAGGCGCGAGAACTTGGCCGAGGCACCAGACTTTCTCAAGGGGCGTCCCAATGTCGAGTTCTGGGACATGTGGAGCATAAGCGACGAGACGGCGCCCGTTCAGTATTCGGCCCTCGAGAGGAAGAGGATCAAACTGATAGAGGCTCACGTAAGAGACCTGATAAAGCGAAGCGAGTAGTTGTCCCAACGGAGGTGCAATGGACCCCACAACGGCTGTTTGGGGCACCCTTCCGCAGAGTTGGCGCGTATTCACAGTCTAGGTGCTAACAGTCCTTAAGTGGACGCGGAGGCACCAAGTATCGCTACATGGCAAGGAAGGTCACAGTCAACCTCTACATGACGCTCGACGGCTACGGGGAGTTCCCCAAGTATCCCGGCTCGGACTTCATCCCGAAGGACCCCGACGCGCAATTCACTGAGATGTGGGTCGACCGCTACGACAACGTCGACACGGTCGTGATGGGGCGCCGCTCGTTCGAAGGCCACCTGGCTGTCCACTCAGAAAAGGCGAGGAAACCGGATGACCCGTGGTACATGTTCGAATACTCCCGATGGCTCGACCGCGTCCAGAAGATTTGCCTGTCTCACACCCTCAAGGAGACCGACTGGCAGAATTCCAGGATAGTGTCGGGGGACCTGACCGAGATCATCAACAGCTTGAAGGCCGAGCCAGGCAAGGGCATTATCATAGAGGGCGGTCCTGCGCTGGCCCACGAAGCCATCCAGCGCGGACTGGCGGACGACTACCGGATGGTCGTAAGTCCGGTGATCCTCGGGAAGGGCAACCACTATTGGGGGACGATGGCGAATCAGCAGACCATGAAGCTGCTGTCCGTCAAATCACTGCCCTACGGGGAGCTGGTACTGCACTATGAAGCAGTCCGGTAAGACCAGGCCAAGAGACGCGCCAGCCCTGGGACGAGCTATTCCCACCGAAAGCGCGTTTCACCTACGCACGGTTAGAACCCTCGGCAAGCTGAAACGACCTCGACTGCAGGTGCATCGTATATAGGAGGGAATTCCACTCGGGGAACGGCGCTACCTTGAACGTCGACGAGTTCTACGGCCACATGTCCAACGCGTACGGCAGGAACCACTTCGGGGTCGATAAGCCGTTCCAGTTGATTCTGAGGCACTTCGCGGGCAGAGTCCTCGATCTCGGTCCTCTGGGGTCGTTCGCCGGAAAGGAGCTCTACGAGCTGGCAGACTACGTCGACAAAACAGCGAGGCCCAGGCTGGTGAACTGGAGCATCAACGGCGAGAGGGTCGACGGGGTCTGGCTCGACCAATCCGAGCGGCTCGCCCTGGAGAGGCTCTTCAAGGAGTTCGCTGTCAACAGGTCCCCTTACAGGGGAGGGTCCTGGTTCGACCACTACGCCGCGATATACCTGATCTCTGACCCTGGCATAGCCTGCATCCTGACGGTCACCAACCAGACCGCCTATGCCCTCTACAAGTACGGAGACGACGAGCAGAAGGAACTCGTCGGGGGGCTGATAGGCGAAGGGCAGATAAAATACGGCGCGACCTGGTTCACGGAACTCCAGGGAGGGAGCGACTTGGGCGCGAACCTGGTCGGGGCCCATCAGGAGAAAGGCACGTGGCGGATTGTCGGTGACACGAAGTACTTCGCCAGCGACGCAGGTCTGGCCGACTACGCTCTCGTTACGGCGCGGCCGCAGGGGGCGCCCGCCGGCGCGAAAGGGCTGGGGCTCTTCCTGGTGCCCCGGTACGACTCGGGGGGGAGGAGAAACTTCGATGTCAGGAGGCTGAAGGACAAGAGCGCGACCGCGAGCGTACCCACAGGGGAGGTCGAGTTCCACAGCTCGGAGGCGAAGCCCGTGGGAGACATTCGGAACGGTATCTACTACACGATGGAGAACCTGATGGTCTCACGGCTGGCGAACTCTTTCGGCGCCTTGGGTGTCGCCAGGAAGGCGTTCCTTGAGGCATACTACTACGCCCAGAAGAGGGCGGCCTTCGGGAAGCTCCTGGTAGAGCACCCCCTGGTCCAGAGGGACCTGCTGGACATGGAGGTATACATCGAGGGGTCGCTTGCCCTTGCGCTCAAAGCCGTCAGCCAGTTCGAGAGGTCCTGGAAGGAGTCTCCCCCGTACACCGATGCCTACCATTATGCGAGGCTCCTTACCCACATCACGAAGAACACGACGGCCGAGATGTCCGCCTATACGACCAAGATGGCGATGGAGCTCTTGGGAGGTCTCGGGTTCCTGAACGAATACCCAATCGAAAGGCTACATAGGGAGGCGCTCATCACGCCCATATGGGAAGGACCCAGCAACATCCAGGCCCTCGATATGCTCGAGGCCATCGCTAAGAAGGGCGCACACATGACGATGCTGGAAGACATGAAAGGCCTCCAAGGCGGATTCGTCGAGGGACGGGAGGTGGCCGCGCTCGCCTTGAAGGGGATGGAAGAGGCGTTGGCAAGCCTCTCTTCCTCGGACGATGCTGCGGCCCAGTTCTTCGCCAAGGACGCGCTTAACACTCTGGGCCATGGGGTTGCAACCATCATGCTCCTGGAGGTCGGGAAAGGGCTAGGATTGCGGAGGTTCATCACCATGGCCCGGCTGTACGCCCATCGGTTCCTCGAAGGTAAGCCCTATCCTGCCGAGTCGCTCGCCGTCGCGAGGAAGCTGTTCGCAGTGGACGAACTGGTTCAGGACGTCTGAGCGACCAAAAATCCAGCCGCCGGGTCCAAAGCAATCGCGCATCAGGTCAGTCCTGCCTTCGGAACGCATCTCATGGGCGGAGGGGCGGGGGTTCCATGCGCGGTGAGCCCAACGCTTTAGAGCCAAGTCTACCGAGAACAGTCCAACCAAAGTTGCACAGATCGTCCCTATGACAGGCATATCTAGCCCAGGAGAGTCGACGGTACATCGAGAGCTAAAGAGTGGAGGCTACGAGGCAGGTGGCATTGAAAAGTCCCGCTCGCGCTCCTCCATGGTCCGCAGGACAGACGCGGCCATAGGCAGATGGGAAACGGAGATGGGCGGAGACAAGACCACGGACTGCAGGCCGATAGCGATCTTACGGCTCGGCAGCCAAGGCACCAGATACCCCGGTGGCCTTCGCCACCTACATCAAGACCAAGGGAGGATACGCTAGCTGCACACCCTCCGGATCTACGCTCTGCTCAACGCCTTGGCCAGCAACCTCGTAGTGCCCTTCATCAGCTTCCTGACAGCTTCGGCCGGGATAGTGGGCGAGCCCCTCGCCCTGGTCTCGTCGGCCGGGACGACGTTTCCCGGCCTGGTCCAGTACGTCCTGAGCAGGATGAAGTCGGAGGCGAAGACCCTGGTCGTCGCAGGGACAGGTCTCGCGGGCGTTCTTTGGGTCGTCATGGCCGCGCTCCAACTGTCGGGACTCCTGTTCGTGGGGGCCTTCCTGGCCATCGAGGCGCTGAGCGGGGCGTCCCTCTTCGGCTGGATGCTTCTGATGGAGAGCGTGAGCAGGACGGCGCGGGGGACGACCCTCGCGCGTTACCAAGTCTACACCTATCTTGGAGGACTGGGGGCAACACTGTTCGCGGGGGTGGTCGTCGGTCCACAGCTGCAGCTGATGCGCTTTTTCTTCGCGGGGGCGGGCGTCTTGTATCTGGTAAACGCCTGGGTGGTCAGCAGGGACGACGCCAGGGTCGAAGCAGCTCCAGGCGCGGGCAAGGCCTCTCCGAGGCTCAGGAGGTTCCTAGGGATCAACTCGCTCTTCGTCTTCGTGTGGTCCCTGGCGTGGCCGCTCTTCCCAATCGCCCAGGTCGACATCTTCAACATGAGCGAGACCGAGATAGCGATAATAGCGGTGATAGGCGGGCTCTCGTCAATCCTGCTCCAGAAGGCCATAGGCAAGGTAGCCGACAAGAGGAGGAGGCTGATGATGTTCACCGGCAGGTTCATGCTCGCCTGTTTCCCTCTAGGGTACGCCCTAGCCTCCTCGGTCTACGAGATCTACATCGTGAACATAGTCTCGGGCTTCACCAACTCCACGGGCATAGCCTACACCTCCTACCTGTTCGAGAATTCGGTAGACAAAAGGAAGGGCATCGGCCTCTACAACCTAGCGAACGCCCTGGCCGCCGCCGCCGGCTCTTCGTTCAGCGGTCTTCTCTACGTCGCGCTCTCAGGAGGCGACGCCGTCGCCGTCCTCAGGACTATGCTGATGGCCGTCGCAGGTGCGAGAATTGCCGTCTCTTTCCTCTATCTGACCCTCAAGGAGGGAGAAGGAGGGGCCGTCTCCGGCGGAGGGATGGCGGCCGAGACCAAGGGCGACCCGGACTAGAGCTCCTGGACCTTCCTCTTGGTAGCAGAGGCCCAGGCAACTACCAGACGACTTCTCCTTTCGGGGAGACAGCGCGACCAGAAGCTCGCGCCAGAACGACTAAATGCCCACCTCTCTACGCCGGACCAGGTTGAGCCTGATCCTGCACATCACTAAGAGCGCAAGGTGGAATCAGACAAGACTTACCGGGTCGTACACGGCGAAGACCCAGCAAGAAGATGGGTTCATACACTGTTCCAATCCAGACCAGCTGGCTGCCGTCGCCAAGGCTTTCTACAGCGGGAAACGGGATCTTGTGCTTCTCTGCATCGACCCTAGAAAGGTCAGGGCCGAGGTCAGATACGAGAGGTCGGGCTCGGGCATATTCCCTCATATCTACGGGCCCCTCAACACCGATGCGGTCGTTGCCGTGTTCCCATTCGAACCCAATGGCCATGGAGGTTCTTCGGCACGGACGCAACGCTGAGAGTCTGAGACGGACGCAAGTTCCACGCTGACTTTGCCTCTTCGACGAGGCAAGACTGACCCTGGGCGCACCGGCGCCGAACGACAGGCGGGTCGTTATCTTTGAGGGGGGGCGCTTGGATTCAGCCGACCTTCCGCCCGGGGAGGTCCAGGACATCATACTTCTCCCCATGCACAAGCAGGTACGATATCCTCTGGAAGAACCACCTGACGTCTTCAGGTATCTCCTGCTCTGCCTCCTCTATCGCCCTGATCACGGGCTTCACTGCATCCTCATGTAGCCAAATCCGCAGGTCTCCCCTCTCGCACCTGAACTGCACCCCTTCCCTTCGCCCGCAGATCTTCTGAGCTTCCGCTTCGATTTTCGCAGCCCACCTGCACCTCTGGTCATCGCCGAACCTGTCCAGATGCATCCCCACCTGGGAGAAGGTGACAACCTTCCCTCCCACTACCATCTCCAACCACATGGCTGGCCGCCGCCCGCGCTCCGAGATATAACGGAAGGAGGTCTTGGACGAGGCCCCCGGGGGAGGGGCCGCTCGAAAGTGTGGGGCTGGAAAACCCAAACGGTCGCGACTCGGGCTGGCGAGGGCAACGAGGATGTCTACATCCGAAGTCATCAATGCGGCCAAGAGGTCCCCATGCCCGAAGTTTATACCCGTTCAACCTGGGACAGCTTCCACCATTGAAGTTCTGTCCTTCATGCGGCTCAAGGGTCAAGGGGGCCCAAAGCTCCTGTCCTAAGTGCGGAGCCAGCCTGGGATCGAATGCCAAGACCCTCCTCGAGTCCTTCCCTTTCGCAACCCTCAGGCCTTCACAGAAAGGGGCCCTCGACGACGTCGAGGCGGCCCTGTCGGCGTCGAAGCGTTTCATCATACTGGAGGCGCCAGTAGGGTTCGGCAAGTCCGCCATCGCCGCGGCACTTTGTCGCCACCTGGGTTCAGCCTACCTGCTCACCTCCACCAAGCAGCTCCAGTCGCAGTACTCTGCCGACTTCCGCTTCCCTCTGGTCACAGGCAAGTCCAATTTCACCTGCCTAGTCCCTACTTCCAGGGGGACGTTCCCGGCCTGCAGCAGAGGGAGGTGCGAAGCCGACTGGACACTCTCCGAGTGCCCGCACCACCTGACCTTCGAGGAATACGACGAGCACGTCAGGGGTGTCTGCCGCAGAGACGCCAAGTGCCGCCGCCTGAAGGGCGATAAGCTCTGTCCCTACTACGAACAGAAGTGGGAGGCGTTCAGGGACCCCGTGATGGTCGCCAACTATCCGTTCTTCCTTTCGGAGTTGAGCTACACCGACGACGTCAGGCGGAGGAAGCTCCTCGTCTGCGACGAGGCCCACGACATCGAGAAGCAGATGGTCGGATTCGGGTCGTTCTCCCTCAGGTCGTCGACCCTGGGAATCTATTCAGGCGCGGAAGGTGCGCCGTCTATCCCGGACATGGGGGTGGAAAACGCAGGAGCCTGGAGCGAGCCCCTAGAAGATGCTAGGAGAATCCTAGAACGGTTCGTCGAGGAGAACTTCGACGACCCCGCCGTGCAGGACAAGGTGGCCTCCTGCAAGGACTCCCTCGAGGCCCTGAAAGGGTTCGCCGACGAGCTTAGCGAAGACCCTTCAAACTGGATAGTCAACGGCGTAAGGGTAACGGCGTCCCCCGATGGGCCCTCCGTGGAGGAGGTGGCCTTCCAACCCCTCGACGTGGCGGGGTACACCAGCAGGCTCTTCGACACGGCGGATACCGTTCTCCTGATGTCTGCCACCGTCTTCTCGAAGAACGTCTTCTGCAGAACCCTCGGCATCCCCGAGGAGGAGGCTGCGTTCATCAGAGTGCCCGACTCTTCCTTCCCGGTGGAGAACAGGCCGATCCACGCCGCGAACGTCGCCCAGCTCAGCAGGAGCACTATGGACGCCTCCATGGGAGCCATAACGAGGGCCGTGGACGAAGTGATGACCCGCCATGCGGGAGAGAGAGGGGTGATCCATACGACATCCTACGGCCAGGCGAGGTACATCATGGAGCACGTCTCGGAGTACAACAGAGGGAGACTGTCGAGCACGGAGAACGTAACGTCCAGATCAGACCTCATCAGAGCCCACAGCGGACGGGACGAGTCGGTCCTAATCTCGCCGAGCCTCTACCAGGGGGTCGACCTGAAGGACGACTTATCGAGGTTCCAAGTCCTGGTGAAGGTCCCCTATCCAGACCTTTCGGAGAGGAGGACGAGGGTCAAGCTGGAGAGAGACCCTGGTTGGTACGACTGGCAGACGGCGCTCAGGCTGGTGCAGACCTATGGTAGGAGCGTCAGGGGCGAAACGGACCATGCCGTCACCTATGTACTGGACTCGAATTTCCCCAAGTTCGTGAAGAAGAACCAGGACCTGTTCCCCGGGTACTTCTTGGAAGCACTCGTCTTTCCACAGTAGAGTTCGGACCGAACTTCACCAGGCTATACGGACAGATGGCGCTATACTCGCATATCTTGCATTTCCCTGGGCTGCTGCTCGGGACGGCTCCCCTCCTGCCGAGCCAGTATCCCTGGGCCCAGGCGACCGCCCGCTCAGCCTCAGCCGCGTCATGTGGGAAGACGAAGAACCTCATCCCAAACTTCGCTTCCAACTCCTTGGTTTCGCCGTTCATCAGAGAACGCGTTATCCTCGAGAGCATCTCTTCTTTCTGAGGCCGTTTGATGTCTTCCTGCCTCCAGCGCACAAGCGCCAGCTGCATCCTCGAGCAGTCAAATCCCATCTTCTCCATCAGCAGGCCGTAGACCCTTACCTGGACCAGCTGGTCGTCCCAGAGCTTAGTTGGGTCTCCTTTTGTCGTCTTCAGTTCGATTACCCACTTGGGAACGGACTTCTCGAACACCACCGCGTCCGGCATCCCCGCGACGTCAATGTCGAGTATCCTCCCATGAACTCCGAAGGAGGCCGTGAGGAGAGGGGCTTTCTCGACGCGTTCCACCAAATCTTTCAGCTCAACTTTCTCCATCGCCAGCACTTCTTCATGGAGGTTGGTCCCGGCCTCCTTGGCTTCGCTGGGGATATCGCCGTGGACATAGCTCTGTTCTACCTTGGCTTCACAGTAGTACTGCTGGGCTATGCTCGACACAGCCACGAAGCTCTGGTCGAACCTGTATGCCTTCCCGGCGGCAAGAGGCTCGGACATCGACTTCTTCCACTCCTCCACCACGCGTCCTCCCCTCGAGGGAGCACATCCACCCGGTAACATACTTTGAGGATGTGTCGCCCGAATCCCTCCGTCATTCTAGACGCCGTCACGTCCTGACTCACGTCGCGTCCTCGACGAGGTCAGCCAGTTGATAACACGCTGAAGTTCTCAGTCTTCGAACAGGCCCACTATCTTGTGAAATCATAGAGATGTACTGGTCGATGGACGTGCCTCTACCCAGATGATGTAGATACCCGCCATGAGGGGAGTCAGGTCTTCCGTAGTATGGCCGCTTCGTCGCACCAGTTACTCTGGCCCGTCCGGCAATCGGAAGCCGTCAAGGTCATCGGGCTCGTCGATGTCGGTCACCACTCCGTCGTCTTCCACCGGAATCTCCAGCAGGAAGTCCCGGTTCCTCTCTACTATGGCCTTCGCGCCGACGTCTCCGCGCACCTGCGACATCTTCGGGAAGAGTGCTCTATCGAAGAGCACAGGGTTCCCCCTCCTGCCATGATAGACCGGCGCCACGATCCGTTTCTCAGAAGACCGGTAACCGGCGATCAGGGCGTCGACGGTATCCGGGAGGACGGAGGGCTGGTCTGCCAGCACGATCAAGACAGCATCGGCCGTCCCTGCCGCGGCTATGCCCGCCCGGAGCGAACTGCCCATTCCTTCGGCGTACCCTTCGTTGTGGATTACCTCTTCTTTACCGAACTTCACCGCAGCCCTCAACTCTTCCCAGTGCGCTCCCGTGACTACGACCACCCTGTCCACCTTCGTCTTCCGCAGCATGTCCAGGACCCTCTGGAGCATCGGGACGCCGCCGACGTTCAGGGTTTGCTTCGGCCTCCCCATCCTTCTGGACTCTCCCGCGGCCAGGACTATCGCAACGATCAGCATACAGCCGCGATCGCTCGAACAAGAATTATTAAGCTGGAACGTCCTTCTCGCCACGGCGCTCTTGAAACAGGTAGATTTTGCCAAGGCGATGGGCGCCCTTGTGGGGCGAGGCGAACCCTTCGCCGTGGCCACGGTGGTCAAGACCGAGGGGGCATCGATTGGCAAACCCGGGTTCAAACTGATCATCTCCAGCACTGGCGAAGTTCTCTACGGCACCCTGGGGGGCGCATGCCCGGAGTCTGCGGTGGTCCCCTACGCCAAGAAGACCATCAGGACTGGGCTCCCGAAGACCATCAAAGTCTACCTCGAAAGCGTAGAGGACTCTGTGGGTGCGGTCCTGAAGAGTCAAGGCGAGGACGAGGTCCACGTGGAGACCAACTGCGGAGGAAACATGGAACTTTACATCGAACCCTATCTGCCGACGCAGAGGCTTGTCATCGTAGGCCAGGGGGGGAAGGACGACGTGGAAGATGCACTGGTCGGCCTGGGGAAGGTGCTGGACTTCGACGTCGTGGTGATAGACCACAGCCCTGTCCTGACCGAGCAGCCTGACCAGGTAGTAAGAGACCTGGATGGATTCGCCTTTTCGGACTCGGACTCGGTAATCGTCCTCACCAAGGGGGCGAGGGATGTGGAGACTCTGGAGGCGTTGTCCAAATTCAAGCTCAGATACGTGGGGCTTATGGCAAGCGCGCAAAGGGCGAAGGACAACCTGGCCCAGCTGAAGAAGGACGGCGTCCCGGAGGCGTTTCTGTCGTCGCTGAGGACCCCCGTGGGGCTGGACATCGGAGCGATCACCCCCACTGAAATCGCACTAAGCATAATCGCCGAAGTGGTTGCCGACAGATATGGAAAGATCGCGGTGAGGAAAATGCTCGGCAGAAGCGCCGGCTCCGTACGAATCGAGGAATCCGGTTGATTTAGGCCGAGGCCGCCTTCGCCAGGTTGTCGGCCACCTGCCTGATGTACTTTTCGGCTACCCCACCTATCAGCCTCGCCCCGACCCCGGCCATGGTCCCTCCAACCTGAGCCTCAGCGACCCACTTTGCGACGCACCCGTCCTGGGCATCTTCCATTTCCATCTTCATGCTGAGGTCTATCGTGCTCTGCATCCCTCTCCCCTTTCCCACGAGGGTCGCCCTCCTCCCCTCTTCTTTGTCCGCTATGGTGAAGGCGAAGTCGATCGTCCCGCGGATTGGCCCGATCCCGGTTTTCGCCTTGACCATGAAGTGGTCGCCGTCGACGACCTTAGACTCGACGACATCTGGCACTATGGTGATGATGCTCGCCGGGTCGGTTATGAACGAGTAGACCTTCGCCCTGCCAGCGCTGAACTGCACTTTCCCTTCGTAGCGCATCACAGGCTCTCACCCGGAGGTCCCTGGATCTCTCCCTCCTTCCGTCGGGGCGCCGCAGCCCTGAACGACGTCTTCCCTTCTCTGGTGAGCTTGGCGGCGTACCGGACAGACTCGACTATCTTGACGTACCCTGTGCATCTGCATAGGTTGCCCGTGAGCGCTTTCCTAATCTCCTCTTCGTCAGGGTCCGGGTTCTTCTGGATAAGGGCATAGGCAGACACGATCATCCCGGGCGTGCAGAAGCCGCACTGCAGACCATGTTTCTTCCAGAAAGCGTACTGCACCGGGCTCAGGCTGTTCACGTCCCCCAGCCCTTCTATTGTGGTGACCTTCCTTCCCGCGGCCTGGACAGCGAGCACTGTACAGGACTTCACGGCCCTGCCGTCGAGTAGGACGGTGCACGCGCCGCAGTTCGAGGTGTCGCAGCCGACATGGGTGCCTGTGAGGCTGGCCTCCTCCCTGATGAAATCGGAAAGCAGCGTAGTCGCCTCGACATCCGATTCCGTCCTAGTCCCGTTTACTTCCATCTGGACCTTCATCTCTGCCCTCCCGCCCTCTTGAGGGCACTCTCGAGCGCTCTCCTCGCGGCCACCTTCACCATCTCCTGTTTGTACTCCGCCGTCCCTCTGAGATCGGACACTGGCCTGGCCTCCGCAGCCGCCAGCTCCGCTGCCCTGGAGAAGGCACCCGTTCCTGGTCTGCTCCCCTGCACCGCTTCCTCTGCCTTCTTCGGATGTAAAACCGTCGGCCCGACCCCGGTAAGGCCTACGCCGCACTCGCCGACGGTGCCGTCACGAACCCAGACCCTGGCCGCCACCCCGACTATGGCGAAGTCGGTGGCTTGCAGCTGCAGTTTGATGTAGGCGCTCCCCCTGCACCTCTCCGCGTCGAATCTGATCTCCTTCAGGACCTCTCCCCTCCCCGCGGCAGTAGTGAACGTGTCTAGGAAGAACTGCTGCGCCCTCACCCTCCTTTCGCCCTGCCTGCCTACCAGGACCATCTCGGCACTCGAAGCCACGACGACGGCTGGGACGTCGTTAGCAGGGTCCGCATGACAGACATTCCCCCCGATGGTCCCCATATTGCGGACCAGGGGGTCGGCGATGCTCCCAGCGCAGTCTATGAGCGCCGGACACGCCTGCTCCACCGCCCTGGATCCCTCAACGTCGGCCATTTTGGCGAGCCCTCCTATGACTAGGACTCCGTCCTCTTTCCTGATATGGTCCAGCCCCCTCACACGCCCCAGATCGATCACATGACCCGACGAGAAGAGCCCCAGCTTCATCAGCGGGATTATGCTCTGCCCTCCTGCGAGGAACTTGGAGTCTTCTCCATACTTTTCAGCGAGGTCGATGGCTTCTTCGAGGGTCTCAGGCGCGTGGTACTCGAAGGGGTGGAGAATCAAAGGCCGCCACAGGGTGGGGCGAGACTCCAAGCAATAATATTTACTTAGAGTGGTTCCGCACCGATCCCGTTGGCCTCCACGGTGCAGAGCCTGGCGAGGAAGGATGAGGGAGTGCTGGGAAAGCCGATGACGAGGATGGAGGACCCGAAGTTCATCACCGGGACCGGGAAGTTCATCGACGACATCAGACTCCCTGGCATGCTCCGCGCGGCCTTCGTGCGGACGACGTACGCCCACGCCAGAATACTGCAGATCGACATCTCGAAGGCCATCGAGTGCAAGGGGGTGAGGCTCGTCCTCACCGCGGCTGAAATCGCCAACGACATCGCTGAAGTCCCTTCGGTCGGACGGTCCAAGGCGGCGAAAGCGACCCACCGCCGGGTCCTGGCCTCGGAGGAGGTGAACTTCGTCGGCGAGCCCGTCGCCTTGGTGGTGGCGGACGACGAAAGGTCCGCCAGGGAAGGGGCAGAGCTGATTGAGGTGGAGTACGACCAGCTCCCGCCAGTCATAGATCCCGAGAAGGCACTGGAGAAGGGGTCGCCCAAGGTCCACTCCTATCTCAAGGACAACGTGGGTTACCACTTCGAGAAGAGCTTCGGGGACCTCAGGAGAGCGTTCGCCGTGGCCGAGCACATCGTGAGGGTCGACCTCGAGTTTCCGAGGCTCAACGCGGTCCCGCTCGAGCCAAGGGACATCATCGCGTCATATGACGGGGATGGAATCCTGACCGCCTGGGTCGCCAGCCAGTCTCCCCACGAGATGAGAAGCGACCTGGCGTCGATTCTGGGCATGCCCAAGCCGAAGGTGAGGGTGATCGTTTCCGACATGGGGGGCGGGTTCGGCCAGAAGGGGTTCTACCCAGAGTATGCGTCGGTCTGCTACGCCGCGATGAAGCTCAGAAGGCCAGTGAAGTGGGTCGAGTCGAGGGCGGAGAACTTCCTCGCAGCGTCTCAGGGGAGGGGGCAGACGCAGCATGTGGAAGCGGCCGTTACCAAGGACGGCAGGATACTCGGGCTGAAGGTCAAGGTGATCTGCGACGGCGGCGCCTACAGCGACTGGTCCATTTCGATGCCCGAGACGACCGTCCAGATGTCCACCGGAACCTATGACATCGGGGCGTTCAGTGGCGAGGCGTTCACAGCGTTCACAAACAAGTCCCCCATAGGCGCCTACAGGGGGGCGTCAAGACCGGAGGCAGCCTATCTCATCGAGAGGACCATCAACGTCATAGCGAAGGAACTGAAGCTAGACCCGGTGAAGGTCAGGCTGAAGAATTACGTGCCGAGGACGAAGTTCCCCTATCACTCGGCTGGTGGGCTCACCTACGACAGTGGAGACTACGAAGGGAACATGAGGGCGGCCCTGAAGCTGGCGAAGTACGGCGACATGCTCCGCTATCAGAGGACCGCGAGGGCCAGAGGCGAACTCGTGGGCGTGGCCGCGATAACCTACGTGGAGGTCTGTGGTTTCGGGTCAGGATACCCCCAGACGGCAACTGTCACAGTAACGGACCAAGGGGAGGTCATCGTCACCAGCGGCACCACCCCCCACGGCCAGGGTCACTGGACCCCATTCGCGCAGATAGTAGCTGACGAGCTGGGGGTGGAGCCACAGGAGGTCCAGTTCCGGTCAGGAGACACCAACTCATTGCCGTGGTCTACCGTCACGGCCGGGAGCAGGTCGGCAGTGGTCGGAGGGTCCGCCGTGCTGTTAGCGACCCGCAGGGTGAAAGAGAAGATGGCGAAGATTGCGGCGAAGATGCTTGGGACAGGGACGCGGAGGCTGACGTTCTCGAAGGGTAAGATATACGCAGAGGGATCGGGGAAGAAGGCGTCGTTCAAAGAGGTCGCTTCGACCGCCTATCAGCCCACGGAACTGCCCGAAGGAATGGAAGCCTCGCTGTACGAATACTGCGCCTTCGCGCCGCCGGGGAACACCTTCCCGTTCGGCACCCATCTGGCTATGGTGGAAGTGGACAAGGAAACGGGGAAGGTGAAGGTCATCAAGTACGTGGCGGTGGACGACGTCGGGACGGTCCTAAACCCTCTCATAGTGGACGGACAGGTCCAGGGAGGGATTCTGCAGGGGATATCTCAGGCCCTGCTGGAAGGGATAGTCTACGATGATAACGGCCAACTCGTGACTTCCACCCTTTCCGACTACCACATCCCTGTGTCCGACACCGCCCCGTCCATGGAATGCTACAGGACGGAGACCCCCTCCCCGCTCAACCCCCTTGGAGCCAAAGGGGTCGGAGAAGCGGGCACCATAGCGGCCACCCCCGTCATAGCTAACGCAGTAGAGGATGCCCTCTCGCCATTCGAGGCTACCGTGGAGAAGCTCCCGTTGACCCCTTCCTACATCTGGTCCCTCATGAAGGCAGGGAGAAACAGAACCTCGGTGCCATCAGGTCATCGGAAAGCAGGACGTCTCACCCGAAGAAGCAGGCAGTCCCGTCTCAAACGCGGGCTTCCGTGATGGGGTCTCCTGCCTTCACCCATCCTTCTTTGACGACCCTGGCGTACCATCCGCGCCGGCCCAGCATAGTCTTCAGGAACGCCTGTCCTCTCGACCTCACATATGGAAGGAGGAACAGGTTGTCGCAGGGCTCACAGGCCCTTGAAATCTGGAGCCGGGCCTCCCCCGCCGTGAACGCCTTTCCGACGCTAAACGAGGAGTAGGGAATCCCACTGGTGGTGAGGTTCTCGCCCAAGTCTCCTGGCTTCACCGGCCATCCTTCGGCATTGAGCTCCTCGACCGTCTCGATCGGCATTATCAGGACGGCCGAGTCCGGGTCGTCCTCGATTTCTTCATGCCTGTAGACGTTGTAGTCCCCCACAAGGCCCCCCAGACCAACGAAGGCCGAGTCCACGGACTTCTTCGGGAGTCCCCTTTCGCCAGGGGTACGGACCTTTACACTGATCTGGCGGACTGTGCCGGCCACGCAAAGGACCGTTGTCGGTCCCCTAGTTTAGTCTTGGGCACCGGCCCATCCTTTCACGATGTCTTCACGTCTACCGCAGCGCAGCCGACGAACCGTCCAAGCTCTGCGGCTTCTTCGCGTACCAGTGACGAGACCTCCTCCGAAATGTCCGAGAACGACCTGACCTGGATTTGGAGGGTTCCGTTCTTCGTCGTGTAGGACCACACCCCAGCCGCCCTGCCGTCAACCAGAAGGACCGGAGAGACCCACCCTGCGGGCCTGTAGACGTGCCCGTGGTCCGTCGGGCTGACTATGTTGCGGTGGGACTTGTGCCCGAGGAGGAAGGAGTCGAAGAACGGGAGGAGGCGCACGTTGACCTCGTCTAGGTGCGCGCTTTGCAGTTCCTCTAGGTCGCCCGCGAGGACAGAACCGCTTGAGCCTTCCACGTCAACCTGGACCGTCTCCCCTTCTACGCGGGACCAGACATCCTTCGCATCATCGGCTGTCATCCCCGTCCAGGTGCCGAAGTCCGAGACCGTGGACGGTCCGAAAGACCTCAGATACCAGGTGACCAACTCCTTCTCAGCTTCGCGCCGGGGCACGTCTCTCCAGCTTGGTATCCACCTGTCGGCCCGCACGAAAGTGGTCTCGTTGCCGATGCTTGGTCCGGAGCAGTAGACTCCCCGAGCGCCAGCCAGGTGCAGGAGATAGTTCGCTGGGAGGGTAAGGCCTCCCACCTCGACGCAAGGGACCTTCCGCCTGCTCCCCCACCCCCCTCCGTGCGCGTACTTCACCTTCTGGTGAAGAGCCCTGCTTACCATTTCCGCTAGGACGGATTGGGTGACTGGTTCCTGCATCGCCAGAAGCACTTCTTCCACCACCGCGTCGAGCTTCCGTGCCGGTACTCCCTTCGACAGAACCCATCGAATCTCCCGCTCCGCGCGCAGCGCGCTCCCCCTAACGAAGGTGGCCAATTCGCCCGAGGGGACGAGGAACATCGTCCTCCGCATGCACCAGGCCTTCGCAAGTGTCCTTTCCTTCCAGAGGGCCGAGTCCAGCCGGGAGAGTTTCACGCCTTTGACTCTCGCCCAGATGGACATCTGTCCTGCCATGAGCAGTTGCGACTGGGCGCCTCCCATGTCTCTCAATACCGAAGCCAGAGCCGTTCCAGGCTTTCTCCTGACGAGGTTGTGCCTGGAGAGCCTGAAGGCGGCAACCTGCTTCCACGTCACTTTGACCGGACCCGGCGCCGGGGCGCTTCTACCGCGATAGAGGCCCAAACTGTCCTTCCCTCGCGTCACCTGAACGATATCTGGTACGCTTCCTGCCCGTGGTCGGGATACTCTTTCGTCTTGGCTACGGTCGCCTGGAGTTCTATGGATCTGCTCAATGACGGTTCGGCCTCGAGCAGATGACCCATCCTGATGTTGCAGAACGTCTGGCCTTTTACCGCCGCTTCTGCCATTCGTTTCGCTCCCACTACTGCGTGCCCGATTATCGTGAAGTCTCCGGCTATCTCCTCAAGAGCACAGCGCCCCGAGTCCACTCCCAGGGCGAGCCCTACATGGGCGGGCAGGTTCCTGGCGTTTTTCCTGTGTTCGGGGAATATCTCAATTTCGAAGGCTTCGTGCGCCTTCCTGCAGAAGAGCATAGCCTCCCTGAGGAACCTGGAGGGCTTCGTCCCATAGATCCAGTACACCACGAAGCCGTCGCCTGTGAACTTGTCGAACCAACCCATGTTCTCGCGGGCGACGCTTCTCATCTTTTCCGTGAACGCGGTGGTGATTGTCGCGTACTCTCTTGAGGATACTGCCTCCCTCATCAGGTGGGTCGACCCACGGATGTCTCCTATCACGACGTGGATGCCTGTCTGGTCCCCCGCGCCGAGAAGACGAGTGAGCTCTTCTTTGGAGATGGTCTTCTCCCAGTCCGGGGGTGCGTGCAGGTCGAGCTTCTGGAGCGCCTTTGCCCCCCTGGCGTCGGGCTTCACTTCGGGCACACCGGTTAATTTCTGGCCTTATAACTGGATTCGCACTCATCAGCCACCGGACCGCACCCAGGGCGTTCGGCGCGACGTCTCCTCACGAGGGCGGTCGGTCACAGCCGACGAAACTTCGGGCCAGGCCGCCCGGGGGCTGCCGCCGTTGTCAAAGGCTGCCCCTCTCGTTACCAACAACGACCGGTGGAATACCGTCCGACGAGAAAAGACTATAGCCAGACATACTGATCGACCCGATATGAAATCTAGGGTCGGGATCATCGGGAAAGGCAATGTAGGAAACATCCTGAAGGACGGCCTCGAAAGGGCGGGCTATCAGGTCAGGGCAGTTGGGAACGAACCAAGGGCCGTCGTCGAGACGGCGAAGTGGGCAGAGCTGATCATCCTCGCCGTGCCCTTCAAAGCCCTTGACGACGCGGTCAAGGAGATGGGAGACAGTGTCAACGGCAAACCTCTCGTCGATGTCACCAACCTCTACTCTCCGGAGATGCTGGCCGCCGTCGGATCTAAGAGCGGTGCCGAGGTACTCCAGGAAAAGGCGGGGAAGGCCAAGGTCGTGAAGGCGTTCAACACTCACTTCGCGAAGAACATGTCCCGGGGCCGCATCGGGGACGAGCAGCTTACCTTCTTCGTAGCAGGGGATGACAAGGACGCGAAGGCGAAAACATTGGAGCTGGGCAAGGATCTCGGCTTCGACCCTGTGGACGCGGGCCCCCTGTCCAATGCAAAGCTCCTCGAGTCCCTCGGGAACTTGAACATCCAGCTGGGTTACGCCCTTGGGCTGGGCGCCGACATCGGGTTCAAGTTGGTCAGGGCGCAGACGCCGCCCTAGCGCCCCTGGAAGCCTCGCCAGGGCCCTTCATCGCAGGGCGGAAGGAGACGTTGACTCATTTTGACTGCTCAGGAAACCGGTCTTGACCGAGCCAACTTATGCCGAGGGCCGCTTTCATCCCGTAGGGGGTTCTGACGGACTTTCAGCTAGCGAAGGCCAGGGGCGAGTCTCTGAAGAGGGTTTCAAACGACTGGGTTGGCGTCGCATCGTCCCTCGAATCTGAAGAGGCCGCTAGGCGCCTGGGGGACCTCAGCCATCCTCCAGACAGGAGGAAGGCAATGCGTAGTACCGGTCTGGCCCTGGCGGCAGCGCCGGAGCCTGTGACCACGGTCGCCGGCGTCGCTCTTCTCGTAGGCTCGTTGGCAATGAACGACGAGCCAGCCACTCTCGGCACCGTGAGCGACGCTCTCCACACGGATACGAAGGAACTCTCATCCATGCTGGATGGCCTCGATCTTTCGCTCTGAACCGTTCCGCCAACCCGTCGCAGCCCCTTCGTGGTGTCCCGCGGCAGGTCTGACTGACTAGAGGCCTCCCGGCTATGTCGATTCCAGGTCCTCGGATCTCCGCGGATTGGCGCAGTGGCTCTTGCATTTGGCATCCTGCGGCCCACATCTGGTTCAGCAGCTGGCCATGGACCGGCCCCACGACACAGGAGTCTGCTACATAACGGATGACGGCCGTCTGGCTGGTCCTCATGACGTCGAAGGCCTGGACGCGGTTGACCCTCGTCACGCAGTCGTAGATCTGTACTTCGGCGGGGCGCGGTGGCGGGTGGCCTGTTCGTAGGAGTACGCGAGCCTGACAAGTTTCGGTTCACTGTAGGCGCGCCCCATGAACGTGATCCCAACCGGGAGCCCGAACACGAACCCAGCGGGGACCGTGATGGCAGGATAGCCAGCGAGAGCCGTGGGCTGTGATGAGCCTCCCAATCCGTGGTCTCCGTTGACATGGTCGATTACCCACGCGGGAGATGTCGTGGGGGCCACCAAGGCGTCTAACTGGTGCTTCTCCATAACGTCGTCTATTCCCCTTTCCCTGGAGCGGCGGCGGTTCTTCTTCAGCGCCCGGAGGTATTTCCCGTCCTTCAGGCCCTTGGTCTCCTGCGCCTTCAAGAACAGGTCCTGGCCGAAGTACTTTAGCTCCTCCTCCCCGTGGTCTTTGTTGAACCCTATCACGTCATTCAGCGACCTGACCTTTGATTTCTCCAGCCCTGCGAGGTAGCCGTCTAGGTCCGTCTTGAACTCATAGAGGAGCACGGTCATCTCGTCCTCTGACGACGACATCTCTTTCGCAGTCGGGATGTCAGCAGGGTCGATTATCTTCGCTCCCAGCTTCCGCATCTGCCCTATTGCGGCTTCTACGATCTCATCAGTCCTCTCACTGTAGCCGTAGTACCCTTGGCGTGGCACTCCGATGCGGGCACCTCTGAGCCCATCGCGGTCGAGGAATTTCGTGTAGTCTCTGTGTAACCTGCCCGCACTCGTACGCGTCTCGGGGTCGTCTCTGTCGACGCCCGTCATGGCTCCGAGCATGGTCGCGGCGTCTGCCACCGTCCGCGCCATGGGGCCGACAGTGTCCTGGCTGTGGGCTATGGGGACCACTCCGGCTCTGGAGATGAGGCCCAGCGTAGGCTTGATACCGACTATCCCGTTGACGGAGGACGGGCACAATATCGAACCGTCGGTCTCGGTCCCGACGGCGCAGGCCGCGAGGTTCGCAGCCACGGCCACAGCCGAGCCGGAGCTAGAGCCACACGGGGACCTGTCGAGGGCGTAGGGGTTGAGCACCTGGCCTCCTCTCCCGCTCCAGCCGCTGGAGGAACCGCTCGACCTGAAGTTCGCCCATTCGCTCAGGTTGGACTTCGCGAGGATGACCGCCCCGGCCT
This sequence comes from Nitrososphaerota archaeon, assembly GCA_029785825.1. Lineage (NCBI taxonomy): Archaea > Thermoproteati > Nitrososphaerota > Nitrososphaerota archaeon. The sequence goes on from JAFLYY010000001.1 coordinate 29,484, forward strand.
TCCTCAGCCTCCGAGCTGCGAACGCCTCCTTCTTCGGGCGGGATCCCACCAGAGCCAGGGACCCGGCGGTCGTCTCCATCTTGTCAGCGGTCGTAATATTGTCCTTGAGCACTACGGGTATCCCATGCAGCACCCCGCGGGGGCCCTTCCTTTCCCTCTCGTCATCCAGGCTGCGGGCGATTTCCAATGCGTCGGGGTTCACCTGGATGATCGAGTGCAGGCCGGGGCCGTGCGCGTCCAACGCCTCTATCCGCCGAAGATACCAGCCGACGAGCTGTTCGGAGGTGATTCGACCGCGGTCCATGGCGGCCTGGAGCTCAGAGATTGTCGCCTCCTCAAAGGACTTCGGCAATTGCCCGTCGAAGCCGAACTGCATCTGTAAAACCATTTGGTATCCGGCCTGGTCCCACTTGGTCGGATTCCGGGCCTCTACGGGATGATGAGCGCGAAGTGGGTCAACAGGGTGTCTGTGACAAGTCCGGTGTACGAAGGCTACTGGCAGACCAGATGGTGGACAAACAGCGCGGCGATATACACCGAAGCTTTCGTCGTCCTTCCCTCGACCTCATCTGCAAGCATATCCCAGGCGGAGGTTCAACCATTGTCGCCGGGTACGCGTTCGCTGGTGACAGGGGGTATCCAAGGCGGAGGTCAACTTCGACAACTGAATGACATGGGAAGAGGCGGAGTTGAAACCTCACATCTCCGACCTGACTCGGGCCCTCTGGGCCTACGAGTGGACCCCCGCTGGTCTGGGCGAATACTAGGTAATCGCAAGGGCCGCGGACGGGACAGGGCAGGTCCAGACATCTCGGTCGAGGGGGACCTTCCCTAACGGGGCCACAGGGTACGTCCCGAGGACCCTCCAGGTCACCGACTAAAAGGCCAAAGCACGGCATCGGGTGGCGCCGAAGCGATGGCCTGGGAGAAGGAAGGGTACACGACGGTCGAAGATGCACTCCGCAAGGTGAAACGGTGTCTCCGGGCAGAGGTGAAGACAGAGACCGTCGCGACGAAAGAGTCGTTCGGCAGGATCGCAGCGCGCGATCTCTTCTCTCCCTCTGACATGCCGCCGTTCGACATCTCCCACATGGACGGCTTCGCCGTCATTGCCTCGGACCTGAAAACGGCGACGAAAACCAGGCCGACGGTCCTGAAGATGGCGGGAGAATCGAAGCTCGGAGCAAAACCGGGGCCGTCAGCAAGGCATCGGCAGGCCATCCACGTCTTCACCGGAAGTCCCGTTCCCCCAGGGGCTGATGCAGTGATACCTCTTGAGCGGGCGGAGGTGCGGGAGGGCGTGATTTCCGTGGCCTACCCCCCAGACCGCGGGAGCTTCGTTTATGCGAAAGGGAACGATCTTCGAAAGGGGGAGAGGGTGGTGAAAAAGGGGCAGACCATCAGGGCCCAGGACGTAGGCGCCCTCCTGAGTCTCGGTCTGAAGAAGGTGCGCGTGAGGCGGAGGCTCCTGGCTTCGGTGATAGCAACAGGAAGCGAGCTGACAGACGAAGTGGAGCCGGCACAGGAGAAGGTGGTTAACAGCCACGGCCCGTACTTCCTCTCGCTTTTGCATGCCTTGGGGTGCGTCCCGGTCGACATGGGGGTTGCGAAGGACGACCCGGCCGAGATACGGGGCGCACTACGGACGGCATTGGCGAGGTCGGACTTCGTCCTCACTCTGGGTGGAACTTCGGTTGGGCGGGCGGACCTGGTGGGGGAGGCTGTCAGGTCCCTGGGCCCGGCTGTCTTCGTCCAAGGGATCAAGATGGACAGGGGTAGGGTGGCGGGCATCGCAGTCATCGAGGGGAAGCCTGTCCTGATGATGCCGGGGCCGATACAGGGGGCAATGAATGCCTTCGTCCTCCTCGGCGCCAGGGTGATCGGTTGGTTGCAGGGGGGCGGAAAGATAGGGGTTGAAGTGAGCTGTCCTCTGGAAGGCCAATGGGAGGCCAGGAAGAGGTTCTCCCACTTCAGAAAGGTGCTCTACGTCAAGCTCGTCCCTGGGGACCGGACGTCCGCCCGGCCTCTAGCTGGAGACACCGAGTCAATCAAAGTCCTGTGCGAAGCGGATGGCTACGTGGTAGTGCCAGAGGAAGTCGCCCACCTCGCAGAAGGGAGCGTCGTCCGGGTCAACCTCTTTCCCGGGTTCTCCTTCTAGGCCTCGATGGGCTCTCCCTTCGTCCAAGCCTCTCCGCCGCCGGGGAGGCTCTCTCTCTTCCAGAGGGGAAGAGTCCGCTTTATGGTGTCTATGGCGTACCTGCACGCCTCGAACGCCTCGGCCCTGTGCTCCGAGGCTACAGCCACTGCCACGCTCACCTCCCCGATGCGGAGCCTGCCATACCTGTGGACCATCACCATCTTCCTGACGGGCCATTTCATCCTCACTTCAGCCTCAATGGCTGACATCTTCTTCTCAGCCATCCCCCTGTAAACTTGGTACTCCAGCCCTCTGACCGCCTTCCCTTCGTTCCTGTCCCTGACAGTCCCGAGGAAGAGCGCCGTCCCTCCGGCCGAGGGGTCCCGCACCGCCCGCAGGATCTTCGCGACGTCGATGGGGGCTCTGGTTATCCTGACGGTCGAGGCCAACCTATCCTCCCGCCACCGGAGGGAGCACTCCGACTTCGTCCCCTTCGTTGAGCGCAGTCCCGAGTTCAGCGACGTCGAAATTGACCGAGAACTTGAGCGACCCTCTCAGAGAGCTCAGGGCAGGGTGCGCCTCCTCCAGCATCCTGGCCAGGTCTCGCACTGACGACCCGACGGGGACGGTCACGGCCTCGGACTCGGCAGACGCAAGCTCCCTGGCCGAGGCGAAGTACCGCACTTTCAACCTCGTATGTCGTCACCCTCCAATGGCGTTCATGTTCCTGGGCTTGGCCCAGCCGTCGTTTATCCAGGGCATATATCCCACCCCATCCGGCTTCTTCCAGACCGCGGCCAGAATCTTCTTCGCCAGCTCCTCGTCGCTCGCGCCGTTCCTAACCGCGCCCCTGAGGTCGTGATATTCGGTGTCGAAGAGGCACGACAGCAGCTTCCCGTCAGCCGTGAGCCTGACCCTGTCGCAGTCGTCGCAGAACGGCTCGCTCATGGGCGTAATCAATCCGAGGCTCCCCTTCCCATCCTCGAACTCCCAGAGCGCAGAAGTTTCCGCAGACCCTCGCCCCCGGTGGACCATCGGATACTTGGCCGACACCCTGTCGACTATCTCCTTTCCGCTGACCACCCTGTCGTGGCTCCAGATGCCAAGCCCGTCGAGGGGCATGAACTCTATGAACCGTATCGCAATACGCCGCTCGCGGGCATATTCGACCAGCTCAAGCATTTCGTCGTCGTTGAAGCCACGTATGGCCACCGAATTGATTTTCACCGGGTTCAGCCCCTCGCCCACGGCCTTGTCGATGCCGCGGAGGACCCTCGGGAGGGCGTCGATGCCAGATATCTTGGCGAACCTGTCTGCCCTGAGGCTGTGGAGGCTTACTGTGACCCCTCTCAGCCCGGCATCCCGAAGCTGCTTCGCCTTCTGCTCCAGGTGCCATCCGTTGGTCGTCATGTCCACGCTCCGAATGCCCTGGACTTGCACAAGCGACTTCACCAGGCGCTCTAGGTCCCTTCGAAGGAGAGGTTCCCCACCGGTGACTCGAATCTTCTCTATCCCGAGCGAGGCCAGTACCCTCGCTATCCTCTCGACCTCCTCGAAGCTCAATATCTCTTCCTGTGGGATCCATGACACCTTGTCCTTATCGGGCATGCAGAACAGGCAGGCGAAGTTGCACCGGTCCGTGACTGAAATCCTCAGTTTCTTGGCGACTCTCCCCTTCCTATCCAGCAGCTTCCTTCCACCGACTGCGGCCCCTTCCATCTGAGGCCGAACCACACCGTCTCCGTAAAAACGTTCCCGGCGAGGGAACGGCTATAACGGGCGGAGTGGAACTGACGGGACGTGCCATACCGTCAGGCCGACGTCTCGGAGAAGCCGGTGATCTACCGGGAGGCTACCGCGACCGGGAGGATTCGGCTGAAGAAAAGGACCATCAGTCTCATCAGGAAGGGAGAATTGGCGAAGGGGGACCCTGTCTCCCTTGCGGCGATGACCGCCATAACCGCGGCCAAAAAGACACCCGAAATCGTCGCCCTCTGTCACCCCCTCAGAATCGAAATGATCGAGCCGAAGGTGAAGGTCGGGGACGGGTGGGTAGAAGTGACCGTCAGGGTCGCAGCCCACGAGAAGACCGGAGTCGAAATGGAGGCGCTGACCGCGGTCTCAGTCGCGCTGCTCAACATATGGGATGTGACCAAGGCTTACGAGAAGGACTCCAGCGGCCAGTACCCAAGTACGCTCATCGAGTCCATCAAGGTCATCAGCAAAGTGAAGGGCGGAAAGTGAACCCCCCCGAGGAGCATAGGAAGGCCGGGGCGAGGAGGCTGAGGGCGAGGGTGTTCACGGTGAGCACGAGCAGGTACACGGCGATGAAGGAAGGGGGGAAGTTCACCGACGAATCGGGAGACGTCGCCGAGGAAGAACTGAAGGAAGCCGGACACGACATCGCATCACGCAGACTCATCTCTGACGACGCCAAGATGCTCCGGGGGGCGGTGAGTGAGTTCCTTTCTAGCAAAGACGACGTGCTCCTGTTCACCGGTGGGACCGGCGTTTCGAGCCGCGACATAACGATAGAGACGGTAAGGCCATTCTTCGAGAAGGAGCTTGATGGCTTCGGAGAGCAGTTCAGACGGGTCAGCTTCGACGAGGTGGGAGCCGCGGCTATGATGACCAGAGCTACCCTGGGGGTGGCGAAGGGGAAGCTCATCCTCTGCCTGCCAGGGTCGCCCAGCGCAGTAAGGACAGCTCTGAGGGAGGTCGCAGGGGAGCTGCCCCACGCCGTGCACATAGCCCGCAGTTAGTGTCCGGCGGTACTCGGGCACGGCAGAAGAGCGTCCGGACCCGTAAATCCGTCCCTAGAAGACGGGGAAGTCAGGGTCCACGGTGTCTGCCCAGGCCCGGACCCCTCCACGAAGGTTCCTGGCCGTGTACCCCTTCGACGCGAGGAAGTCGACGGCGACGGCGCTCCGGGTCCCCACCAGACAGTATGCTATGATGGGGTCGTTGACATTCAGCTCTCCGAGCCTCTTCTCGAGCTCTCCTAGAGGGATGTGCTTCGACCCCTCGAGCTCACCGAAGCTGTTTTCGAACGGCTCCCTGACGTCGAGGAGCTGGATCTTCTTTCCTTCATCCAGCATGCGCTTGAGCTCCACGGGCGTGATCTCGCTGGGCGATGGCTCCCTCCTGAGGCCGCAGAACGCATCATAGTCGACCAGGGCTCTTATCGAAGGCTCTGGCCCGCACACAGGACACGCTTTGTTCTTCTTGAAGCGAAGCTCGTTGAATGTCATCCCTGCGGCGTCGAAGAGGACAAGCCTCCCCACCAGAGGATTGCCCCTCCCCAGCAGGAGGTTGGTCGCCTGCGCCGCCTGGATGCTCCCCATTATTCCGGGGAGGACCCCGAGTACCCCTGCCACCGAGCAGTCCTGGACCGTCTCGGGAGGAGGGGGTTCTGGGAACAGGCACCTGTAGCATGGGCCCTTCGACGCGTAGAACACCGAGGCTTGACCGTCGAACCTGAACACACTGGCATAGACGTCCGGCTTGCCTGACAGGACGCACGCGTCATTGATCAGGTAGCGGGCCGGGAAGTTATCGGTGCAGTCCAAGATGACGTCGTAGGCCGAGACCATCTCGAGGGCGTTCCCCGAGTCGAGCCTCACCCTGTGCGGCACAGGGTTCACATGCGGGTTGACTTCACGGAGCCTCTGGGCCGCGACGTCGGCCTTGCTTCGTCCGACGTCTGCTTCTGTGTAGATGACCTGTCTATGGAGGTTGCTCTTGGCTATGATGTCGTCGTCGACGATTCCCACCTTCCCTACGCCAGCTGCCGCGAGATAGACTGACGCCGGGACCCCCAGGCCTCCAGCTCCGACCACCAGGACGCTGGATCTTTTGAGCTTCCTCTGCCCCTCAGGGCCTATCTCAGGCATGGCCAGTTGCCTGCTGTATCTCTCTATCTCGTCTCTGGAAAGTTCGGCCGCGTCGGCCTGTCCGGGCATGGTCGTGGAAGGAACGCCCTCGGCGCGTTAAAAGATTTGGAGCGCTTCACGCTCCCCATAAATAGCCAGGGGTGCTCCTGACCTCGCTTGATCCACGTCAAGCTGACGGCACAGTTGAGGGACTGGACCAACGGAGTCTCCAGCCTGGAGATGGACAAGGTCCCGGACCTCCAGTCGATGGTGAGGAGCCTGGACGCCAGATTTCCGGGCCTCGGGCAGAGAATCGTCGACGATCAGGAGAAAATCAGGATCCACGTGAACATATTCGTGAACTCAGAAAACTCGAAGGACCTGCAGAGGGAGAAGACGAAACTTCGCGACGGGGACACGGTGCATATTTTACCATCTGTAGCGGGAGGATAGGGGGGAGATAGATGGCAAAGGACGACGGAAAACAGATCTTGATGGTAGGGACCCGCAAGGGCGCATTCGTCTTCACATCTGATGGCGGGCGGAGAAGCTGGAAGTTGTCAGGCCCCGAACTGAAGGGGAACGAGACCTACCACATGGCCTACGACAGGCGCAGTAAGACCATGCTTGCGTCCGTCAGCAGCAGCCACTGGGGTCCCACCGTCGCAAAGAGCAAAGACCTGGGCAAGTCCTGGAAGGTCTCCAGGACGCCGCCGAAGTTTCCGAAGGGCTCGGGCCTGTCCGTCGCGAGGATCTGGCAGATCAAGCCAGGGATAGATGACGACGAAGGAGTGGTCTACGCAGGGGTGGAGCCTGCATGCCTTTTCAGGTCGGACGACGGCGGGGAGAAGTGGACGGTCAACGAAGCCATGCTGAACCACAAGACCAGGAAGAAGTGGGAGCCAGGAGGGGGAGGGCTCTGCCTCCACACCGTGGTCCTGAGCGAGCGGCGCCCGAAGAGAATCCTGACCGCGATTTCCGCCGTAGGCGTCATGCGGTCGGACGACAGTGGAGAGACGTGGAGTTTCAAAAACAAGCACCTGCTGGCAGACTTTCAGCCGGAGAAGTACCCCGAGTTCGGCACGTGCGTACACAAGCTGGCCATCAACCAGTCCAAGCCTGACACGATTTTCCAGCAGAATCACACCGGGGTCTACAGGAGCGACGACGCAGGAGATGATTGGAAAGACGTCAGGAGCAACCTTCCGTCCCGCTTCGGGTTTCCTGCCGCCGTGGATGCGAACGAGCCGGAACGGTTCTACCTCGCGCCGCTCGAAGGCGATTTCTCCAGGATACCTCTGGGGGGCCACTTCGCGGTGTGGGCGACGGACAACGGAGGGAAGGAGTGGAGCAAGCTGGACTCGGGCATCCCCAAAATGTCATACTTCACCGTGCTGAGGGACGCGATGGTGACAGACCAGGGAGAACCCTGCGGCCTCTATTTCGGCTCCACGACGGGCCAGCTGTTCGCCAGCAGGGACCAGGGTAACAAGTGGGAGAGGATTGCGGACGGTCTCCCCCCAATACTGTCGGTTTCAATATCTCCCACATGATGTTTCTGGAGACACCAGAGGAAGACGCAAGATGAACGGGCGCAAGGTCTGCCTTTCGATGTTAGGGATAATGGCCCTGCTCGTGGGGGCAGTCTTCTCCCTACAGGGAGCGGGTACATCCCAGGGAGCTACACGTCCGGAGACCCTACTTACATCTATGTGGGATGCGGTAATCGCGGCGATAGGATTGCTGATCATCCTCGGCGGCAACTGGCCCAAGGCAGGACGACAAGTTTCCGCACCAGCGCCGCCTCGATAGGCGTCCGTCGTGGGTTGGCCCCTCCCTAAGACGGTCACCTTGCCAGGATGTCGTACCCGCACTGCAGAGACTGCCCGGGGGCAAGCACCGTCAACCCTATGCCGTTGTTGTAAGCGTCCGGGAGCCCGGTGTATGGCTCGATGGCTACCGACTCTCCCTCGGCATATTTTCCGTCGTACACGACGAAGTAGGGCATCCCTCTCCGGACGAGCGTCAGTTCTCCTCCTTCCCTCTCGAGCCTGATCTCCCCGTCAGTCCTGAAGCAGTCGTCAAGGGCCGTTTCCCGACATACTCCTTCGAACGAGAACCTGTCCGTCCTCCCTGTGGGGAAGAAGCCATCATTCAGCTCATACTTCACCACATCAGACCCCGGCTTGATTTTCCAGTCCCTGGCCCTGAAGTACGGATGGAATCCAACTGTCACAGGGGCGTCGCCTCTCCCCGAATTCTCAAACACGCAGTCTGTCGAGAAACTTCTCTCGCCCATGGCGTAGGTTATTGTCGCTTCGAGCTTCCCCGGATACCCCTCCCCCTCTAAGGCCGCCTTCAGCACCACCGAGCTCCTTCTCGCTTCGACGGCGTCCCAGAGGACGTCCTTGGCGAACCCATGTATCGCGTTGCCATCCTTTCCGGTGGGGAGCTGGAAATCCTCCCCTTCAAAGCCGAAACGCCCCCCCTTGACCCTGCCGGCAAAGGGAGCCAGCACGGCAATCCCGCCATGCGTCTGGGACCCGTCCCTGTTTGGCTTGACCACTTCGCTGCCTCCCAGAAACATGGCGGCGACATAGGCGCCGAACGTGTCGATGTAGGCCCTCGATGTCCCGACCTCCATGACAAGCCTGCCCATAGTAGCTTCCTGGATCCCGAGGTTTATGCGTCTTTCAGGGCCTTTTCCTGACCTCGACATCTTTTTATCCCAAAGGAGGTCCGAACCTCACGCTTGCTCAGGCATATGTCCCACGAGTTAGGGCGTGACCTTAGCGCGAAGTCAAGACAGTTCTTCGAGCTGGTCCTCCCGCCCGCCGACGTGTACGAGGACGGGTCAGACCTAGTCATAGTCGTCGACATGCCAGGTTTCCAGAAGGACGACATCAAGACGAGGCTCAACGAGTCCGCTTTCACTGTAACAGCAAAGAGGGTGACAGTGGAAAGAGACGGTGTCTCCTACATGGAACAGAGGCCCCTCAAGCTCAGCAAGAGGATTCCTCTCCCAGTCAAGGTGGAGTTGGGGGACGACGAAGTGAAGGGGAAGTACGAAGAAGGGGTCCTGACCGTCCGACTCCCCGTGAAGGGGGTCGGCAGGGTCGTAATCGAATAGCGCTATCCTCGCGCGGTCAGCGCTGCTACACCAAGCAGCACGAGAGACGCCACGAACCCCTCCTTCCCGAGCGCCCTCTGAAAGAAGAACGCCGACGCTACCAGTCCGCTCACCCCGAACCCTGCTAGAGCGCCAGAAGCGAACGGCCTTCCACCTCCCCGGGCGGGGGCCTCTGCCTTCGACCTGTACTCCTCAAGCACTCCTTTGAGGAGAGGAGCTACTTCTATGGTCGCCTCGAGCCCTGACCTGATCTTCTTGAGCTCGTCCGAAAGGTCCCGCTTGTACGCTTCATTCACCAGCCCCTCGTCCTCGAGGAGCCCCCCAAGCATGCGGACGAACCCGAAGTCTGGGTCCAGAGCCGTGCAAACTCCTTCCAGGATCGACGACATGCGCATATAGAGGACCAGGTTCCTCGGAAGCCTGAAGGGGAACTGGTAGATCGTCCTGTTGGCTATCTCCATCAGGGCCCTCACCTCGGTCTCCTCAACCCTCTTTCCGTGCATGTCAGCGATCGCCAGCTCGATGCCACGCCTCACTACCGTCCTGTTGGCGGCAGGGTCGAGGATCCCAAGCTGCAGCATCATGTCCACGACCTTGTCTGGATCCCCAGTGACCAGGGCGAGGTAGAACCTGATCAGGTTGGTTCGCGTGTCTTCGTCCAGAGTCCCCGCCATGCCATAGTCGTAGAGCACCAGCTTCCCCTCTCCCGTCACCGATATGTTCCCTGGATGTGGGTCGGCGTGGAATATCTCGTCGGTTAGCAGCATCGACAGGAACACCTGGGCCACTTTCCTCGCGAGCCTCTTCCTGTCGAGCCCCGCCGCGTCTAGGGCTTTCAGGTCCCCGATCTGGATCCCGCCGACCCTCTCCATCACCAATGCCTTCTCAGACGACGCATCTCTGTACACGTCCGGGACGATCACGCCTTTGTCCTCGCGAAGGTTCCTCTTTATCGCAAGGAGGTGTTCAGCTTCTTTCCTGTAGTTCATCTCCTCGACCACGGTCAGGGAGAACTGATCGACAATCGACTCGGCACTAACCCTCAGCCCCTTGTCGACGAGCCTCGCCACAAGGGGGACAAGCTTCTTGAGGACCTTGACGTCGACAGACACCACTTCTCGGATCCCCGGCCTGTTGACTTTGACCACCACGTCCTTCCCCTTGTAGCGTGCCCCGTATACCTGTCCGAGGCTTGCCCCCGAGATGGCTAACTCGTCGAAGGAGTCGAAGACGCTGTCTATGGGCCCCAGATCCGCCTCGATGATCGGCCTGACCTCCTCGAAGGGGGCCGGGGGAACCTCGTCCTGAAGCCTGGCGAACTCCTCCACGTAAGGCTCCGGAAGCACGTCGGGCCTGACGGAAAGGAGCTGTCCGAGCTTGACGAAAGCGGGCCCGAGCTCTATGAACGTCTCCACAGCCTTCCGTCCATGGGCCCTGTACTTCTCAGGGTGCAAGATCTTCCCTTCCGCCCTGAGTATCTCTTTCCTGTCGCTCCGGTATCTGAGCCCGACGAGGAAGAGCTTGGAGACGACCCCTATGAACCGCCGGTCTTCCTTCCCCAGGAGAGCCAATCTCTGCCGCCTCTGTGTCAGTCCGGGGCGGGCCTATTGAATGATGCGCGGTCCGGTCTCAGAGCCGAGTCCGCCCGGTTTCACAGCCGGGAGAGACACTTCGCTTACGCCTTGTTCTTGGATCCCACTTCAACGAGTTGGAACTGAGCCTGGTACCGCTTCCCGTTTATCTCAACCTTCTGGGTAGCCCAGTATCCCACGGATCCGGTCGAGAATTTCTTTTCAGGGAGGCCGATGTCGGCAACCTTCTGCGACCCTTCGTACAGCTCGATTCGAGGCATGCCTCGGGCGAGAGGCCGACCTTAGTTAAAGTCTGTCCACGACCTGATGGAACAGCCTTCCACATACGAAGTCGAGGTCTTCCTGCGGCAGCCTGCCACCGTCTGACTGTGGGAGGCAGGACGATCAGACCCCTCAGGGCTTGAACCCCGAGCCGCCTTTGAGGGTGGTCGTGTCATCGAGCCTTTCGACCCAAGCCACCAGGCCCTCGACCCGGATTACCCTGACCTTGGTTCCAGGCATCAATCTGTCTTCGCTCATGCATGTCCACTGCTCTGACCGCACCCGTGCTACGCCCCTCCTCCCCTCGCCGACCTCTCTGACGACCTCCCCCACCTCACCCACGATGTCCCACTTGGCCGTCGCTGGATGTATCTCTTCGCCTAGTTTAACGGCGAACACGGCCACCCCACCCACTAGGCACACCGACCCAAGCACTTGGAGCCCCGTCGACCTGACGTCCAATCCATAAACGAACAGCGACGCGCCCAGCACAAGGAGCACCACCACAGAGGCGATGCCGCCTATCCCCCATCTCCTGGAGTCGAACGCCGTGACAGGCCTCTCGCTCAATGGCTCTCCACGCGCCTCCCACCTGATATGAGCTCTCCGGTGCGGGACTCCGTTTGCGCGGGAGCCAACGGTTTAACATCCCCTCTGCACCCCCCGAGGATTCGCTTTGGCTTCATCCAGAGACCCGAAATTCTCCGTCAGCTACATGGACCGAAAGGCAGACCCGCGAAAGGACTTCTACCGATATGCAGCCGGACGGTGGATCAAGACTCACCCGCTCCCCCCGGACAAGTCTAGGTACGGGACCTTCAACGAGGTGGACGAGACGAACCTCCTCCGATTGAAGAGGATAGCGAAGAGGTGCTCCCAGCTCAGCAGGACGAGCCGAGCAGATTCGGTCTCAGCCCTGGTCGGAGACTTCTACAGGTCGGCCATGGACACCAGGAGAATCGAGGCCCTCAAGTTCCGCCCCATTGAAAAGATGTGGGAGCTCGCAGAAGGGATAGGGTCGGCCCACGACGCCGTCAGGGTTGTGTCCCAGCTTCACCGGATGTTCATCGAGCCCTTATTCGGAACCTATTCGGGGCCCGACGAGAAGGACAGTGGGGTCTATGCCTTCTATCTGCAGCAAGGGGGACTCTCCCTACCCGACAGGGACTACTACCTGTCTGGGACGTTCGGGAAACTCCGCCGTCAGTACCTGGAGCACATCGCCCGGATGTTCGTCCTGAAGGGGCTTACCCGGAGCCGAGCCAAAGACTGGGCCAAGAGGGTACTGCGTGTCGAGACCGCTCTGGCCAAGGCCAGCAGGACGAGGACGGAACTGAGGGACAGCGAGAAGAACTACAACCGGGAGGATATCGCCAGCCTCGGGTCAGACTATCCGAACCTCTCCATCAGGAAGTTCCTCGACGCTGCAGGGGTACCTGCGGTGCCGTACATAGTGGTCCGTCAGCCTGAGTTCCTCAAGGCAGTCGACGGCCTCGTCAGGGGCTCCGACCTGGAGGACCTGAAGGCCTATCTGTGTTGGTGTGTCCTTCACTCGTCCGCTCCTTACCTGCACGCCGCCGTGGAGAGGGAGAACTTCGACTTCTTCAACAGGAAGGTCACGGGACAGAAGAAACCAGAGCCGAGGTGGAAGCGTTCCGTCAGGTTAGTTGACGGACTCCTGGGGGAGGCCCTTGGGAAGCTCTTCGTCGACGAGCACTTCCCCGAGGAAGCAAGACAGAGGGCCGTCATACTGGTCGACGACCTGAGGAGCGTGTTCACAAAGAGGTTGGAGGGGCTACCATGGATGTCCGAGCAGACCCGCCAGCTCGCCCTCGAGAAGTTCCAGACCTTCAGAGTGAAGATAGGGCACCCTCCGAAGTTCCGTGACTACTCGTCTGTAAGGGTCGACCCGGCTGACCTACTGGGGAACGTCCTCAGGGCTTCGGAGTTCGAGTTCGACAGGCAGGCAGGGAGGGTCGGGGGGCCTGTCGACAGGGATGAGTGGCAGATGAGCCCCCCAACTGTGAACGCCTACTTCGAGCCGACCATGAACGAGATAGTGTTCCCGGCCGGGATACTCCAGCCTCCGTTCTTCGACCAAAGGGCCGAAGACGCTGTGAACTACGGGGCCATCGGCGTGGTCATCGGCCACGAAATCACCCATGGCTATGACGACCAGGGGAGGAGGTACGATGCGAAGGGGAACCTCAGGGACTGGTGGACACCCACAGACAAGAAGGAGTTCGATAGGAGGGCGCAGGGGGTGGTAAAGACCTACAGCTCTGTCCAGGTCCTCCCCGGACTGCATGGGAACGGAGAACTCACCCTCGGAGAGAACATCGCTGACCTCGGAGGGGTGAGCTTGGCATACGAGGCCCTCCAGAGGAGGCTGGCTAGATCGAAGCGCCCCGGAGAGAAGGACGGCATGACCCCCGAGCAGCGCTTCTTCATCTCCTACGCCCAGATCTGGAAACAGGTCATGACCGTGGAGGAGGTCAGAAGGAGGACCACCATCGACCCCCACTCCCTTGGAAAGCAGAGGGCGGAGATACCAGCCATGAACCATCCGGCGTTCGACGGCGCCTTCCCACCTAAGCGCGACGAAAAACCTGCGGCGAAAGTCGGCGTATGGTAATCCGTAGGTAGGTAGCGCCCGCGACTAAGATGCCTGAGCGGCTGGGGCCTCGGCCTTCTGGCGTTCGACGATCTCCGTATGGGTCTTCATGGGTAGCTTCGTCCCCGCGGCCCACATGGCCAACTTCGCCTTGTCGAGGTTCTCTTTCATCACGCTGAGCTCCAAAATCACGCTCCCGATCCCGACTCTGGCTGCCATGCCTATGGGTTTCCCGAACGCCTTCCTCATCCCTTCCTGAAGACGGTCCGCTCCCGCCGTAGCGATCATCTTGTTCTCCCTGAGAATCGAGAACGGATACGTAACCACCCTCAGGCAGAACTGCTCTTCTGTGAGGATGGCGACCTTCTTGCTTGCCGCTACCCTGGCGGCCTCCAGGGCGTTGCTCCTTATCTGGACCCGACCTTCTGAGACGAGGCTCAGTTTCACATCGTAGTCCGGCCTGCTCTTGCCGGTGGTGAACCTGGCTACCTTGGGGTTGGGCGCTCCAGGGGCGTATTTCTTCGAGGTGTACGCCATGCCTCTGATGACACGATAGTTCTTTCCATGCATTTCCTTCGCCTTTCAGAGCCGCGCGTCCGCGACCCCTAATTAAGCTTCAAAGGGACCGCCCTGGCCTGAGGTGCCAGGCTTGCAAGGTGGAGCCGTCGGCCAAACAGCTCCTTGGTCTCTCTCCCTTGCCTCCGGACGGCTTCCCATCAGCCCGAGGTCTTCCGCCTCCTCTATGGCCCCTGCCCAGGCCCCGTCCAAGGTGCCCGGACTCTAAGGTGCCCCTGGATACCTGACGCCGACGTAAAGTCCCCTCCCGGGGGCCAGCGACCGCTTCAGGTACCTTGCTTCCATCCCTGCCCTTCCCATCAAGTCCAAGAACTTGTCCACCTCGAAGAGCCCCATCACCATCCTGTCCCTGTATGCTTTCATCCCCTTCCCGCCCTCGGCGACTACGATCCTCATGTCCAGGACAGAACGCCCTCTCTGCACGGTCGCGGGCTGACCCTGACGACCTTGAAGCCGTCGGTCCCCTGGGTCAACACATGGACGTGACCGTCTTTGAACGTCGACCTCGTGAGCCAAGGCTCTATGATCGCTACGCCTCCTGGTCGGAGGTGCCTGGCGAAGTTGCGGAGGGTCCTGGCGAGGCGGGGGTAGGTCTCCACATGCCCGATGGCGCTGAAAAGGCAGAGGACGACGTCGAACTCCCTTCCCAGGTTGAACGTCTCCATATCACCGCAGATGAACTCCACTCCGGTGACGTTCCGCCTCGCCAGCCTGAGCATGTCCCTGGACGAGTCGACTCCTACGCAGTCGAAGCTCCCTGTCAGCGCCTCGAGGTGCTTCCCGGTACCGCACCCGACGTCGAGGAGCGCCTTCCCCCGGGACCGCTTGTACCGCTTTATCAGTTGACGAACTATTTCTGATTCCCTGCGGTAGTCCTTCCAGGAATACATGACATCGTAGTACTTGGCGAGCTCTCCATATTCCAGTATCCCGCCGGCCACGCCGCAACGGGGGGACTCTCCCTCTAATCGGTCTTGTCCCCCGGTCCACCCTTAATATCACGGGTCGGCTGAGCCGTCCAGATGCCGTCCGTCCTTCCCTTCTCGCTTCTCGAGTCAGACTCCGTCGCAGCGGTCCTGGCTTTCGGGAAGCTCTCCGTGCTCGAGGCATGTTCGCTCCTGGAGGGTTTCGTGCAGCGTGCCGAGGCTCCCTGCGAAAGGGTTTCCGTCCTCCAGGGCGACCACATCGCCGCAGAGCGTCTCGCGGAACTCGCGGGAGTCCACAAGCTCGCACCTCTGGTTTCTTTGCTCGATGGGCCGTCCGAAGTCCAGGGGGCCCTTGCGGACCTGATGGTGGAGCATCTAGACGAGAAGTCGAACGTCTCTCTCAGCGGCTACGGGCTGGAGGAAAGCGACTACGAGGACCTCGTCAGAGGGATGCTCGACGGGCTCAGGGAGCGGGGGCTCAGAAAGGTCAGGCTGCTCAGGCCAAAGGGGAACGAGCTCCTCGCCGAGGACGTCCTCGCGAGGAAGGCGCTCGACGTCGTGGCCTTCCCATATCACGGAGGGTTCGCCCTCGGGCCGACCGTGTGGATCCCCGACTCCGCATCCATGCGCCAGAGGGGGACACAGAGGCCGGCGCCCCGGCCCGAAATCGCGCTCTCCCCTCGGCTCGCGAGGACGCTCGTCAACCTGGCGGGGGTGACACAGGGGCAGACCGTCCTTGACCCCTTCTGCGGCTCGGGAACCGTGCTCGTAGAGGCGCACAAAAAGTCCCTCCGGTGCCTTGGCCTGGACGCCCGAGCGAGCAGGGTCCAGGAGGCAAGGGAGAACCTTCGCTGGTCGGCGGCCGGTGGGCCCGGAATGGGGTATGACATCAGGAAGGGGGACGCCAGGGACCTCTCCCGTATGCTCAGAGGGACGAAGGTGGACGGTATAGTGACCGAACCGCTCCTCCTTCCCAGCCTCGACGCCAGGCCGAGGACGGCGACGGCGCAGGCGATGGTCGGAGAGGCGGCGGAGGTCTACAACGACGCCCTCGCCTCCATGGCCGAGTCCATCCGCCCCGGAGGACGAATCGTCGTGGCGGTCCCGGTGGTCCAGACAATGGACGGAGACGAAGTCACGCTCACCTTGGACGGTAGGAGCCTCGGCTTACACCTGTTCCAGCCGGGACCGGTAGGGTTCGAATACCCGGTCAGGCTGTCCTTTGAGAGCACCCGCTGGATAAAACGAGCAGTCTACGTCTTCGAGCCCCGGTCCTGATTTTCCAGCCCTGCGACGGCCTTCCTGAAGACCCCCGACAGCAGGTTGAGCTGTGCGTCAGTCATCCGCGAGGTGGCCGCCATCCTCTTCCCCGCCTGGAACATGCTCCCGCCCCTGTGCTTGGGTACCCTGGACGCCTCGGCGAGCTCGTAGAGGCTCCTGGCAAAAACCTCCCTCGCCGTTCGCCCCTGGGCGGGTCCCCTCCTCCTGTCCCCCCTAGACGCAAGGTAGAGCACGATGGCAGCCGCATGACCGATGTTAAGGGACCTGTACGCCTGCCCTGTATCTATGGTGGTGGTGACATCGCAGGTCCCGATCTCTCCGTTGGTGAGCCCTGTCGTATCCCTCCCCAGGACTATGGACGACGAAGCCGCAGAGGCGAGCATCTCATGCAACCGGTCGGGGTTGACGGTCCTCCTGACCACATTAGATCTCTTTGACGCCCTCACGGCGGTAGTTGCAACCAGGAATTCGTTCTCTTTCCTCACCGCCTCGAAAGTCGTCACGACCGCCCTGTCAAGGACCTCGGACGCGTGTGAGGCGTACACCGCTGCCACGGAAAGGTCGACCTTGGGGTTCACAAGGTAGAGCTTCTCGACGCCGAAGTTCTGGACCAGCCTGGCCACATGACCCACATTGACCGGTCCCCTTGGCTCGACCATGGTGAGCGAGACTCCTCTGGGAAGCATGGGGACGCCTGGGCTTGACGGGATAAAGCCGCTACCTTCCGCAGATTTCATGGACTTCGGAGGGCGTGAGCGAATATACTCTCCGCCTGCCGTAGTCTCCCTGCCCTCTCATTTCCAGCTCAGCCAGGGCTCCGACCACTTCGCGCCGCCTCAGCGAGAAGAGCCGGGCTATCTTCGACTCCTCCTCCCGGGTCACCAGGCGCCTGGGGGTGATTGAGACGACGGCCGAGCTGACCTTTGGACGGGGCGAAAACGCCTCCCTCCCCACCCGCTCCAGGACCTCCACGTCTAAGGCGACCTGGGCGAGGGCCGAGACCCCCCGATAGTCCCTGTCCCCTGGGGGCGCAGTCAGCTTCCTGACGAAGTCCTCCTGCAGCATCACCACGGCCCTGGAGAACCTTGCCCGGCTCAGCCAGTCTACGAAGGCGGACGACTCGGAGTAGGGGAGGCTCGCAACCAGCACGTCGAACACCGGCGTCGCTTCGAAGGCGTCCCCGAGGCGGATGTCCGCTCCCGTCCCCTCCAGAGCCCTTGTCGTTTCTTTGTGGTTCACGGGGTCCACCTCATACCCGGTCAGGGACGCGCCTCTCCCTGCGAGGAGCCTGGTCAGCGTCCCCCTTCCGGTCCCTATCTCAAGCACCCTCTCCCCTGGACCGATGGCGGCATAGGACACCATCCTCCCGGCGAGCTCCTGGTCCACCAGGTAGTGCTGCCCGAGTCTATGCCTCTTCATCTACTTCCTGACAGTTACGTCAACACTCGTACGAGCATCTATTGTCCTTATCCTCTCACTCGCATACGTCTGAAGGCAGGACCAACGGGAAACCAAGGCGGCCCGGACTCGACGAATCAATCGAGAGACCGCATGTTAAGCTTTGGCTTGCCGGCATGCCGAAGTCTCGGCGAGCTAATCCTGCCATCCATCGCAGCTCGCACGACCAGGGGCATTTAGCGTCCTGCGTCGCAGACCTTGTCGCGCGAACACAGACCTTGCCAGAGATTTGACGGGCCACGCGGTTTCCGTAACGGAAGTGACAGGTTATGAAAGGCTGTGACCAAGGGCCCTCTCCTTGCCTAGACGAGGGTTGCGAGGTAGAACATAGCTCATGAGTAGAAGGAAACTGAGCTTCTGGGAGGCCACGGCCATCGGGCTGGGGAACATCGTCGGCGCAGGTATATTCGTGATGGCTGGGGCTGCTGTCAACGAGGCCGGAGCCGGGGCCTTGGTGGCGTTCGTCATCACCGCCGCCCTCGCGATCACGGTCGGCCTGAACAGCGCGGAACTCTCTTCAAAACTGCCGGACATACAAGGAGGGGTCTACAGCTTCGCCAAGGCCACCCTCGGGGACACCATCGGCTTCCTCGTGGGATGGTTCAGGCTCATATCTTACGCGGTGAGCGGCGCGGCAGTCGCTCTTGGCTTCGCGGCTTACCTCATAGACTTTGGGTTGCCCCGACTGGCATACTTCCCACTTGCGGCGACCCTCATCGTGACCCTCTGCCTTGTTGAGATGAGGGGGATCAAGATCGCGTCCGAATTCGAAAAGTGGCTCGTGGCCTTCACAATCGTGGGCCTCGGTCTGACTGTCGCAGCGATTCTTTTCTTCGGGAGGTATTCTCCCAGTAACTTCGCTCCCCTGTTTCCACTTGGATCTTTGGGAGTCATCCAGGCCGCGAGCCTGGCCTTCTTCGCTTACTCCGGCTTCAACACGATTGCAACCCTCACCCCCGACGTGGAGGACGGGGCAAAGAAGGTCCCCAAGGCGATAATGACCTCTCTCGGGATAAGCTCAGTCTTCTACATATTGGTGGTCTTTTCGTTGCTGTATGCTACGAAATGGACTGGGTACGGGACTGCCTCGAACCCTGTTTCGCTCGCCCTCGCCGCGGTCCGAGCCCCAGGCCCGATTTCCAGCGTCGTCAGCGTGGCGGCGCTGACGGCGACTCTGACCGTGACGCTTTCTCTAATCATAGCTGGCTCGAGGACCGCCAAGCAAATGGGAGAGGACAGGATGCTCCCCTCCTTTCTGGGCAGGGGCTCAAGAGTACCAACACTGGTCATAGCCGTTGTGATGCTTTCATCGCTTGCGCTCGGAAACGTGGAGTCGATTGCTCTCGTGGCGAACTTCGGCGTCATATTCTCGTACATGCTCTCCGGGGTAGAAGTCGCGATAACGAGGAAAAGGCTGATGCGTGGGAGCTACCTTTCGCTAGGCTATCCTTACGTCCAGATATTCTCCGTCGTGCTTTCGGGTTCCTTGATGCTCGGCCTCGGCGAGCAGTCCCTCGTGATTGGATCTTTGACGTTGCTGGTGGGGCTTGTCTTTCACTCGGTATACGAGCGCATCGTCAAGGCATCACCACGGGATGGCTCGACGGAGCACGGTCAGAGTCCACAGGACGGCGGCCCGTCCTAAGATAGTCCTGCGCAGAATGTGTGGGGTTACTTCCTGACGAATATGCTCACCCTGGAGTCGCCGGCGAGCTCTTCCACGATCCGCTTGGCCATCATCTTTGCAGGCTCCCTGAGTCCCACCCTCTTCTGGACGTCGTCGAAGCTGGCGAAGGGCTGTTTCTCCCTCATCTCGACGATCTCCTTCATGAATGTCTTCCCTATGCCGGGTATCAACTCGAGGGCGTGCAACCTGGGGGTGAGCGGCTGCAGGTCGTTAAGGTATGCCACGTACTTCTTCTCGTTCTCTTTGACCAGGTCTTCAGCGACAGAGGGGAGCGACGCCCTGGCTTCGGGAGTGAGCTCTTCATAGGCGAGCTTCCCCAGCACGCTCGCTATCTTCTCGCGTCCTTCCTTCCCTATCTTCACTTTCTCTCCGACCTCGAAGTCTTGGTTCTCCATGGCCAGGAGCTCAAGGAGGGTCAGCCTGTCCTCACCCAGAGCCTGGACCATCGGTCCCTCTCTCCCCTTGATCACCACAGACTTCCCCCTCTGAAGGAAGTCAAGGACATAGGCGCTCTCCTCGTACTTCTTATCCGCTGGCATCAAATCCCAGGACTACACTTCCTTTTGGGCCAGCTAGTTGGACGGGGACCTCGGCCTGCGGAAGAGAATCGCGAACACGATGTGCATGCCCCCCGGCCTTTCCCTATTCGCATTCAGGGACGCCTTGCTATTTAACGGTGTCCCGAGTTAAGACTTCGGATGCAGTATCTTCAGTATCTTTTCGAGCGTCTCGGTCGAGAGGAGCTTCCTCCACCCTGACGTGAATGTCCTCAACTCTTCCACCGACTTCGGCGAGACATTGACTAACTCCACCGCCTCCTCTTCACTCAGCCCCGCCTCCGTCTCCAGTTCCTTCCTCAGCTTCTTGGCGGTGTCCGCCTGGACCTTCGAAAACTTCGTCGTGTAGTCCAGGGTCCTCTTCTGAATCTGGTCCGCCTTCTCCAGGTCAATCTTCTCCAGTATCTGGTTTGCCTCCGGGATAGTCAGTAGTTTCTTCTCGGGTTTCTCTGACATCAGTTTCCCTCCATCCTGACCACGTGCTCCTTCCTGGCGATAAGAGTCTTGACCTTGTCCCCGACCCTGACATCGATGGTGACGGCCCGCCTCCCCACCTTGGTGACCGTCCCTACCAGGCCGTTGAACCTTCTGTGCGGCATCCCCTTCACTTGAGCAGGGTCGATTTTGATTACCACCTTGTCGGTGGGGGAGTACTCCACCAGCAGGCTGCTGAGCCCCTTCTTAGCCGACGATCTAAGGAGCGACCTGGTCCTTCTCCTTGTTCCGTGCGACTTCGGCAAATCTGAAACCCCCTTTCTCCTTGACTCTGCAGATGTCGAAGGTGCGGCAACCGACTTCAGTTTTTAAGACTTCCGACACCGAGGGCGAGACGAGTTCCCCGCTCACGAACCTCTTCACCGGGAGGCCGCCGTCCAGTTCGGCGTCTATCACCAAGGCCCTCCCTCTCGCGGAGGCGGCCACACTGTAGACCTTCTTGAAGGCCGGCCTGCTGCCTGGCCTCTCGAAGGTGACCTCAGCCCCGCGGAACCTCGAGCGGAGCTCTCTGAGCCCTTCGGGAGTGACCCTGGCGGCGGCTCTTGCCCTGATCTTCGTAAGGAATCGGAACGGCGGGAGCATGACCGGCTTGGACGGGAGCGTCCTCCCGGACGACACCGAGACCAGCCCCCCCTTGACCCTCGCTCCGAACTTCTTGGGGATCCTCCTTATCTTCGGGCTCTTCACCTCGACGACGAACGGCCTCCCAGGAGGGAAGACCCTGCTCTCTCTATCCTCGCTGCCGAGCCAGGTGAAGACCATCCTCTCACTCCCGGTGAACCCCCCTATCTTCCGCCTGAGCGCCTCCTCGACGCTTGGTTTCCTGTCGAACCCAGTCCCTCCGCACTTCTGGCACCCTCCCCCCCTGCAATCCGGACAGAGCGTCTTCCGCTGGGAAATCCCTGCCGGCTTGGAGTACCTTCCATAGAAGAAAGCCGGCCTGGACGCGACCGAGACCTCCCCTGTCCCGAAGTCGGCGAGGATGCTGAGATCTGGTCTCCCTTTGTCCACCCGCCTGCGGGTCGACCGGACGACGCCGAAGGCGACGAGCCTCGCCGCTTGCGCCTTCACCGTCTCGCTCCCCTTCAACCTGAGCTCTGACCTGAGTTCATCCTCCCGCTCCTGAACCCCTTCCGGGAGCGTGACTCCGACGGCGAACGTCCTGAACTCGTAGGCTCGGACCTTCCTCCTCGCCCGTTCGGCCATTTCATCCGTCGCATCCATGGTCCCTGAGCAGACTGAACACTCGCTCCCGGGGACGACCTCGAAACGCGGCGCCCCCGCCCCTTGTCTCTCAGAACAGAGTCTGCAGAGACGATGCCACCGCTGCGTCAGCTGCACCTACCCTTCGCCCATGCGGCGCATCATCTGCCTGAGCTCGCGCCCCTTGCTGGTTTTCACCAGGGTCTTCATCTGCTTGTACCTCGTCAGAAGCTCTCTCACATCCTTGTCGCTCCGGCCGGACCCCTTCGCTATGCGCCTCAGCCTGGAGGCGTTTATCGTCTCCGGGTTTTCCTTCTCGTCCCCTGTCATCGACTGGATTATGGACCTATAGACCTTGACCCTGTCCTCGGCCTTGTCGAGCTCCTTGGCATCCACCTGGCCCGAGAACCCGGGGATGTGCTCGAGGATCTTCTTGAGCGAGCCGAACTTCTTCATCTGCTCGAATTGGACCAGCAGGTCGTTCATGGTCATCTTCCCCGACATCACGCGCTGGGTCATCTTCTCGTCGACCACCACCTCGGACTCCCGTACCATGTCCATGAGGGCCCTCAGGTCCCCCATCCCGAGGAGCCTCCCTACGAACCTCGTGGGGACGAACTCCTCCAGGTCGTCGATTCTCTCTCCGGTGCCGATAAAGTGGACCTTCGCCCCGGTGGCTGCCGACGCAGCCAGGGCGCCGCCTCCCTTCGCGGCACCGTCCAACTTCGTCACTATGATGCCTCCTACGGGCGCGGCCTGATGGAACGCCTTTGCCTGGTTGTAGCACTGCTGGCCTATGGTCCCGTCTATGACGAGGATGGTCGCATCGGGCTTGACGCCACTTACCACCTCCTTCATCTCCTGGAGGAGGCCCTTCTCCTCCTTGTGCCTCCCAGCGGTGTCTATAATCACCAAGTTCTTGGACCCTTCAAACGCCTTCCTCCCGTCCTTCGCTATCTTCACCGAGTCTTTCTCCTTCCCGTCGCTGTACACCTCTACCCCGGCCGACGCCGCCAGGGCCTTCAACTGAGCCACAGCTCCCGGCCTGAAGGTGTCTGCAGCCACCACGCCGACCTTGAACCCGCGCCTGGAGTACAGCCGTGCCAGCTTCCCGGTCGTCGTCGTCTTCCCTGACCCCTGGACCCCGAGCATCACCAATACGTTGGTCCTGTCCCTGTCGAGCTTGAGCCCTCCTTCGCCGCCAAGGACCCCGGCGAGCTCCTCGTACAGTATCGAGACTATTTGGTCCTTCTTGGTAACGCCAGCCGGGGGCTTCTCCTCCAGGGCCCTCTTCTGGACCCTCTCCGTCGCCTCCAGGGCTATCCTCACGTTGACGTCAGACTGGATGAGGGCCCTCTGAAGGTCGCGGACGAACTCCTTCACCGACTTCTCGTCGACCAGGTTCGCCCCGACGAGCTTGCGGACAGCGGCCTGGAGCCCATCTCGCAGAGAGTCTAACATGAAACGAACTCGGAACTCCGCGTTCCGGTTCTTTAATAGGGTTGAGCCCGCAGGAGACAGGTTTGCTCAGGTCAAGCACAGCTAAGCGGGACGGCTGGGACGATCTTTCTGACTGGTACGATCGGAAGCAGGGGGATTCGGGCGACCTCTGGCACAGGACCCTCATAGACCCTGGCCTGCTGCGTGTGGTGGGAGACTGCAGGGGGAAGGATGCCCTAGACCTCGGGTGCGGCAACGGTTACCTGTCTCGCCGGCTCGCGGCCCTTGGAGCGCGGGTGACAGCGGTGGACGGGTCCTCCAGGATGATCAGGAACGCGAAAGCCCGCGACAGGGGCACCGGGGTGCGATACCTCAGGCGCGACGCCGACGCGCTGAGGGGGGTACCCAGTGCGGCGTTCGACATCGTCTTCGCGAACATGAGCCTGATGGACATGGCAGACCTGACCGCGGAAGGCGCTGTGGGAGAGGCTGCGAGGGTCCTGAAGGAAGGAGGGCGGCTCGTCGCCAGCATCTCTCATCCGTGCTTCGACGTCATGTCGAATTCGGGCTGGATAGCGGAGAAAATGTTCGGGGGTCGCCGCGTAATCTACCGGAAGGTCACGGGGTACCGCAGATCGTTCTCCGAGCAGGCGCCATGGCGGATGGCGGACGGTTCGAAGAGGTATACCGCCTGCTACCACAGGCCCCTCAGTTGGTATGCGCGGTTGCTGCGTTCGATGGGGTTCGTAATCACTTCCCTCGAAGAGCCGGAACCTACCGACGAGTTCGTTGAGAAGGAGCAGGTGGAAGGGGACCTGGACGGCCCCGGGGCAATGGAAGTCCCGCTCCACCTAGTGATTGAAGCGGTAAAGTCAGAATGAGGGTGGGTGTGCTCTGGTCGGGAGGGAAGGATTCCACCTACGCCGCCTGGCTGGCCTCCAAGAAGGAAGAGCTCGCCTGTTTGGTAACCATCACTCCGAAGTCCGACGAGTCATACATGTTCCACTACCCAGACCTGAAGTGGACGGCTCTACAGGCCGAAGCGATGGGAGTCCCGCAGCTCACCTCTGACACCGAGGGGGTCAAGGAGGAGGAGCTGAAGGACCTGGAGGACGCCCTGGGTGAGGCGAAGTCCAGGTTCAGCCTCGAAGGGGTGTATACAGGCGCCCTGGGGAGCGTCTACCAGAAGAGCAGGGTCGAAAAGGCCTGCGGGAAGCTCGGCCTGACCTGCGTCTCTCCGCTGTGGGGCGCGGACCCCGAAGCCCACCTGCGGAGGCTGATAAGTGACGGGTTCTCCGTCATGATGGTGAGCGTGTCCGCACTCGGTCTGGACGAAGGGTGGCTGGGAAGGGTGCTCGACGATGGTGCGGTCGACGAGCTTGTCGCCCTGGGGAGGAAGTACAGGTTCCACGTCGGGCTGGAAGGGGGCGAAGGCGAGACGTTCGTGCTGGACGCGCCTATGTTCTCTAAGAAGGTGGAGGTCCGCTCGGCACTGAATCACTGGCGCGGAGACAGAGGATACCTGGAGATAACCGACGCCAGGCTGATACCCAAGTCTAGCCCGAGGGTGGAGGCGGCCTGGTCCCCAAGACCAGGTTGATGGTCATCTGCTGCCCGTCCCTGATTATGCTGAGGGACAGGGTCTGACCGGGTAGGGTGTACTCTTCCAGGTAGGTGGACAGCGAGTCGGAGTTCACGATTTTCGTCCCGTTGACTGCCGTGATTATGTCTCCGCCGATGAGATAGCTGCTCCCGCTCACATCTGCCGTGCCGGTCCCCCCCTTTAGCCCAGCGGCCTGGGCCGGTCCTCCGCTTACGACCTGCTCGACCAGGACACCATAGGTGACGTTTGCGTTCTCCAGTTGGGCGAGCTGGTAACTCATGTCCACTGTGGTGATCCCCATGTAGGAGTGGAGGTCATAGGAGCCGGTAGTCACTAGGGAAGAGAGCTCCTTCAGGATGGTGTCAGAAGGGATGGCGAACCCGACCCCCTGAGAACTCTGGACCGTCGCCGTCGTTATCCCCACCACCGCCCCCTGGGAGTCCAGCAGCGGACCTCCGGAGTTCCCGGGGTTGATCGGGGCGCTGAACTGGATGACGTCGGCTATCGCGAAGTTCCCTGCCAGAGGGTCGGAGATGGTCCTCCCCAGCTGGCTGACTATCCCCGCGGTCATCGACCCGGCGAGCCCGAAGGGGTTGCCGATGACGGCCACTGGCTGACCGACGGCCAGGAGCGCTGAACTGACCAGGTCGAGGGGGTGGAACTCAGAAGCGGGCGCGCTCACGTTCAGCACAGCGAGGTCGCTGTAACCGTCGCTCCCCAGCACCGTGGCCGGGTAGGCGTCCCCGTCCTGGAACGTCACCGTGATGCCGTTCACCCCGCTTACTACGTGGAAGTTGGTGACGATGTAGAAGTTCCCGGTGTAGTTGATCACGAACCCCGACCCAAGGACCGTCGAGTTCGTCCCGCCAGAGATGCTCGTCCCCTGGACTGTCACCACACCGCCGGAGTCGGCCTTGTAGATCTGGACCGTGTCAAGCCCCTGGAATGTGCTATTCGTCTGCTGGGTGGCCGCCGCCAGTTGCTTTTGGAGTTGAGAGTTCTCGGAAATCAGGGAGTTGATGAGAGTACTGTCAGATTTGGCCTTCGCCTGGCTCATTTCAGAAACCACCGAGAAGGTCAGGATGGAGGCGAGCACCACGGCGACCGCCAGCACCCCCCAATACGCCGTTCCGGCTCCTCTGCGGACCTTCATCTTCGGGGAGTTTGCCCTCCGACCGACACAAAAACCTATATCCGAAAACGCGCCAGATGCGGTTGCTCTAGATGAAGGGGTTTCGGGAAGAGCCGTCTGAGATATCCGATGAAGAGCCAAACCGTCGATAGAGCACTTCTGGCTCTTCCACTACCGTCCTGAAAACAAAACGGAGGGGAGAGCCGCAAGGCTCTCCGTTCAGACTGGGCTACCCGCAGTTGCCGTTGCCAGGGGCTTCCTCTTCGACCTGAGGAAGAGATACCCGGCGGCGAGGGCCACCAGGCCGACTCCCGCCCCTGCTTCTAGGTATACTGCTGTCGCCGGCGGAGCCGATGCCATGACCAGGGTGTCCCCCTGGGCGTTGGCGTATCCCTGAATCGCCACCACCCCAGTGGGGTCGGACACGGCCGACAGGGTGTAGTTCTGGTTGTTGATCGAGTAGTCGGCGGTGAGCTTCGACTGGCCCGAGACCGTCTTGGAGAACGTGGTGGTGTTGGTGGCGGAGTTGTAGCTCTTGCTCCAGGTGCTCAGGGGGGTGTTGAGGGCTGTGAAATTGAGCGTAGGCGTCCCCCATATGCTGTCTCTGCTGAACGCATCCATGAGGAAGCCGGTCGCGTAGGCCTGTGAAGATAGGGAGTACTGGAAAGCTGAGCCGACCTGGTTGATGTCGACCATGTGGTTCTCCATGTCCAGGTTCATTGGGCCTGCTACCACGAACGATCGCCAGCCGAGGTTGGCTTCGACGGTGCCGTTGACCACGGTGAAGACCCCGGTAACCCAAGCTGTGACGTTGGTCACCTTGTTGATGACCAGAGCCGTGGAGTTCCCTATGGCCGTGTACTCGAGTGACACAGACATGTTGCTCACGGAGACATGGCTCCGGGAGTCGCCGCCCAGGTGGTCGAAGCTACCCTGGAGCTCCGTTACCCCCTGGTCGCTCCCTGTGAATGACGAGTTCAGCTTGACCGACGAACTCACATTCTCAAGGTGGCTGGCCACCTCAGAGCCCGCGGGGTAGGTGAAGATGATCTTCGTGGTGCTGACGCTGTCGACCCTGGCCACCTTGTCGGTGGGGTTGAGGGTCACGGTCAGGGTAGAGGCTCCGACGACGGGGGCGAGTGAAAATAGCGCGATGACGAGCGCTGCGAGTGGGAGTATCCTCTTCGTTTTTTCCATAAGACGGCTCAGCCGTAGTTTCGGGGTTAAACCTACAGATTTGAACGGCCGCTTAGCTCCCGCCTTTGACGCGCATTATCCTGTTCCGGCCCAGCATCGACCAGTATTCGACCTCGACCCCGGGGACGAGTTCCCCACTGAGCTCGGCCATCTCCTCGGGCGTAGGCTTCGACGTCTCAAGCACCTCGAAGGTCTGAAGGTCCATGATCTGGATGGTGTTGTCCATTATCGAAGTGACCTGCCCCGACCTCTTGTCTATCATGGGGATGTCGACCCTGGACTCGGCTGGCGCCACGTAGCTCTTCTTCGACCCCGTGAAGAGAGAAAGTGCGACGAGCCTCACCTTGGCGCTCCCGTGCTTCCCCGGTTTGAAGTGCTCCCGGCTGACTACCTTGCACGGCTCATCGTCGATGATGATGTAACTCCCTTCTTTCACGCTTCCGAGTTCTGCGGGCCTGCTCAAGAACTGACGCGTTTGCCTTTTTGTTAAAGTAAATAAACGTCTCACCGAAGGACAGCCTCCACGGGTCGATGATGGCGCGTCCCCAGGCCGGCACCTGAGAAAGGCAAGATTGAATCTTTGAAGGCAACAACAATTGTCTGATCCGGCGTACGTCCTTGACTCTACAGCGTTCTACGCGGGGATACCCTACCAGGGGAGCGGCCGATATTATACCACGTATCTCGTCCTAGAAGAGGTCAAGCACCACAACGTAGGGTCTTCATTCATCCAGACCCGGGTGATGGTCACCGAGCCGTCCCCCGAATCCACGAACAGGGTGAAGACCACCGCAGCGAAGACGGGGGACCTGGGCGCCCTCTCACAGACTGATATCTCGCTGCTGGCGCTCGCCCTCGATCTGAATGGGGTCGACGGAGGTGCGAGCCTCATCTCAGACGACTTCGCGGTCCGGAACGTAGCCGAGGTCCTCTCAATCCCTCTCGCGCCGACCGCTATGAAGGGAGGAGAGTGGAAGAACATCACCTGGAAGATCTACTGCAGGGGGTGCGGGAAGAACTACACCAACCCGAAGCTTGTGGTCTGTCCCGTCTGCGGGACACAACTCGTCAGGAAGGCCTCCAACGCCTGAGGCGAGGCCCGTCCCTGGGCTCTCACTTCCGCTCTTCATACCGTGTCGGGAATGAACGAAAGTCGCTTCGTACCACGCATTCTCGTCCTGGGTACGGCCGTCCTGGCGCTCGCCGTGTATACACATTCTTCCAGATTTCCAGGGAGCCAGAGGTGTGGTGGACCAGGGCGTTAATCCTGGAGGACATGGGCGCGAGGGAACGGCTCTTCCCTCGGTGACCGCGCTTCGTCGGCCAGTTTCGAAACCGTCATATCCGTCTATGGCAGTCGGCCGCAGGGATGTCCGCCTTCATTGGTTGGGTCCTGATTGCGGTCGCTGTGGTCTCCGGGGTGTTCCTCCTCTGGACGGCCGCCATAGGAGCCGGATGGGAGCCCACCTCAAAGAGAAAGGTGAGGAAGATGCTCGAGATGAGCGGGGTGGGGCCTTCCGACTTGGTCTACGACCTGGGTTCCGGAGACGGGAGGATCATAGTGGAGGCGGCGAAGGTCTACCACTCGCGGGCCGTCGGAGTGGAGGCCGACCCGGTCCGGGTCTTCCTATCGCGCCTGGTCGTGTCAGCCAACCGTCTGAAGGGGCAGGTCAGGGTCGTGTGGGGGAACCTCTTCCACGTCGACTTGAGCGAGGCGACGGTGGTGACCGTCTTCCTTTCCCAGGGCGCCAACCAGAGGCTGATGCCGAAGCTCCTGTCAGAGTTGAGGCCGGGAGCGAGGGTGGTCTCTTATGTCTGGACCTTCGAGGGATGGACGCCTGCTTCCAGAGACGCGGCCGACAGGCTGTCACTTTATGTCGTCCCGGCACGCGGCTAGATTCCGAGGTTCCCAACCTTATCGCGGGAGCGTTCCAGAGGGACTGAAAGAGCACAGGTCACGTGGCACTTGACTCTCCCTGGGCCCTGGAGGGCTGTGACGGCTCTTGCCTTGGCGCTCTGGTACCGTTGACTTTGGAAGGAGCCGGTGAGAACAAGGCTTCTCAACAGAAGCACGAACGCAGCCGAAACTTGAACGCCCCGAACCCGTGGGCCAAGATTTCCCTTCAGAGTCATGTTCCATTGGTATGCTCAGGTTTTGCTACTAATGCAGAGAATACTACCGCACTTATATACTCAAGGTTGTATACTAGCCACTGATTGAATAGATATGAGATACACTAGAACATCCGTTCTTCAAGTTTCGGACAGGTGCCCGAATTGTGGCAAGAGGACGCTGGTCGAGGACGTCAACACTGGCGAGCTCTCCTGCAACAACTGCGGCTATGTGATTACCGAGAAGTCGGTGGACCAGGGCCCCGAATGGCGCAACTTCGGGGACGAGAAGGGAGGGGACAGGGCCAGGGGTGGCGCGCCGATTTCTATAACCTACAGGGACATGGGGCTGTCAACCATGATAGGGAGCTCCAACAGGGACGCCTCCGGCCGCGCTTTCGCGTCTCCCATGCGCAGCACGATAGATAGACTGAGGAAGTGGGACAACCGCTCCCCCGCGTTCGGCAATCAAGAGAAGAACCTGAGCGTGGCCCTCCGCGAGCTCGAGAAGATGGCCGACAAACTGGGCGTCTCCCAGGCCGTGAGAGAGCGCGCTGCCTACATCTACAGGAAGGCGCTCGAGAGAGGGCTCCTCAGGGGCCGGTCCATCATCGGCATATCGGCGGCCTCGCTTTATGCGGCCATGCGGGACACGGAGACCCCGCGGACGCTCAAGGACATAGCCGAAGCCAACAACCTCGACAGGAAGGCGGTCGCGCGCGACTACCGGATCCTCCTCAGGGAGATGGACCTCACCATGCCGGTGGCAGACGCCGCCAGGAACGTTAACAGGATAGCGTCCCATGTCGGGCTGTCAGAAAGGGTCGCCCGCAAGGCCATAGAGATAGTCCGGATTACAGAGGAGAAGGAGATCTCCGCGGGCAAGTCCCCCATGGGGCTGGCGGCTGCCTCCTTATACCTCGCCGGGGTCCTGGAGGGCGAGGTCAAGACACAGAAGGACATCGCGGAAGCGGCAGGTGTCACGGAGGTAACTGTCCGCAACAGGTACAAGGGGCTCCGCGCAGACTTGGGGAAGCAGCTCGGCCTGTCGGAGACCGAGGACCACACTTCATCACAATAGGCTCCAGACTGGCCGACGCGTACCGGCGCTCAGACTTGGACAGGGCAAAGACGTTCACTTGGGCGGAACGTCCCTTCCCTGATTGGACCTGCACTTTCCCGCCCTCCGGTCGGCTCACAAATCCAGAAATACCAAACCCAGCCACGTCAAGGCACGCGCTCCATCGATTGCCACATCCACATCCTCCCGGTCGAGATGGTGAAGCCGGCTATACGCGACGCAATTCTCTCGTCGAAGGGCATCGATTCGGAGGTGTACGCCAGGGTGTGCAAGGACCCTGCCGAGCTCATCCGGATGCTCGACTCGGCCGACGTCGAGAAGGCGGGGTTGATGTCGTATCAGTCTCCGGACGTCATCGGGGTGAACAACGAGCAGGTCGAGTTCGTCTCGAGGTATAGGCGTCCCTACCGAGATAGGTTGGTCCAGATAGGCTCTGCGAACCCGGTCATCGACGAGAACCCTGTGAAGACCTTGGAGTGGCTCTACAGTAAGCTGGAGGTGGGGATAGTCAAAATCCATCCCGTCCATCAGCTCTACAAACCCAACGCCTACCGCAGAGAGGAAGGGGGGCTCTCCTCGCTTCAGAAGATGTACGAGTTCCTCGACGACCACGAGATGCCAGTGATGGTCCACACCGGGTCGAGCATCTTCCCTGGCGCAGGACTGAAATACGGCGACCCCATCTTCCTCGACGACGTCGCCAACGACTTCCCGGGCCTTCGGCTGATAATGTGCCACGCTGGGAGGCCTACATGGACCGGCATGGCTTCGCTCTTGATGAGGAAGCACCCAAAGATGATGCTCGACCTGACGGGGATTCCCCCGAAGCGCCTCCTGGAGTACCTCCCCAAACTCGAAGAGTTCCAGGACAGGGCCATCTTCGGCACGGATTGGGCGAGCCCAGGGGTCAAGGGGATAAAGGAGAACAAGGATGAGTTCGAAGGAATAGGGATCTCTGCCGAAGCGAAAAGGAAAATACTCTACGAGAACGCGAAACGCATCTTCGGTTAATGGTTCTTACGACGCCGAGGCGAGAAGCGCGCCTCCGGAGGCCGGCATCTGCGTCCGAGGCGAAGGCCGCCAACGAAACCCGTCTAGCCTAAGTCCTTGACCATCTGCCAGGCCAGCCCTATGGACGGATATATGAGACCATGCAGTGAGACCATCAGGTCTCACCCAGAGTCGATTCACCGTTGCCGACCTGCTGGCCGCTGCCGCCTACGACTATCACAGGATTCTCGTAGCGCATCAGCTTGCCGGCGCCGTCGGATCTGCGACGGCCTTCCCGCCCGACGGAACTGGAGTGGCTTCGGTCATCTCTGTCTGTCTGCCCCCGAACTCTCGACCCGGTGATAGGCCCGGCTCCAGAGGAAGGCGCGCCCACGTCATGCGCTTCGCCGACCTTGGCAGTGCGGTGAACGCCGAGCCGAAGAGAAGAAGGAATCGAACCAGGCGATCTGCTCGCTGATGCCCATCGGGACAGGCTGGCAACGTCACAGTCGGACCGGCTCTGGGAAAACTAGAACGACCAGATTCATGACATATGTGATATAATCATGATTGTGTTTATATAATTAGGTTCGGGAGATAGGAGCGCACATTTGGCAGCAGGTTCGACTGAGGAATCGGGCGGTCAAATCATCGCACGGCTGGACAGGATTCCTATCTGGGCGCTTTCCTATCTGTTCATAGGGATCATAGGAATCGGATACATATTCACCTTCTTTGACATCTTCAACATCAACGCTTCTTGGATACAGACCTGCTTCGGGCTCAACGTCGGCGGCAATTGCGCGCCCTTGGGTCCACCGGGGACCGCCGCGTTCGCCACGGCGATTAAGAACGCTGCCAACTACGAAGGGCCTGCAGTCCTCGTCAATTTGATTGGTTACGTCGTCGGCGCTCTGGCCCTTAGCCCACTTTCCGACAGGATTGGTCGCCGAAACATGCTACTGATTACGCTTATGATAACCGGTCTCGGGTCGCTCTACAACGCCTTCGTGTCCGACTACTACAACTTCATCGCTGCGAGGTTCATCACCGGTGTCGGCATAGGAGCAGACCTAGCCATCGTCAACACCTACATCAACGAGGCAGCGCCCAAGAGCGGCAGGGCAAGGTACACATCGCTGCTGTTCGTCCTCGCAGGGATAGGCGTCTTCTCCGCAATCTGGACCGCCGTCTTCCTCACGACTCCGTCGGCTCCCTTCCCGTATGGTATCCCCTGGGCGATAAACCTCGCAGGCGGCTGGCGCTGGATGTATGGTCTCGGCGCAATTCTTGCGCTGTTTGGCATCCTGATGAGGCTCGGAGTCCCAGAGTCTCCGAGATGGCTGATAAGCAAAGGCAGGATTTCCCAGGCGGACGCTATAGTGGCGGACATGGAGCGCAGGGCCACGGAGTCCGTGGGGACCCTGCCACCTATACCTCAGGTGATCTCCGTCCCCACACAGACGAAGGCGGCCCCATTCTCAGAGATTTTCAGCAATACTTTGTACAGGAATAGGACGATTCTCCTGTTCGTCATCTGGTTCCTAGGATACATGACTGTCTACACTGTCGCAGCCGGCGCCACCGTGGTATTGGCTGCGATAGGCTTCGCCTTCCCCGAGAACAACGTGATAGTGGCGGTGGGCATCATCGGCTTCGTCATCGCGGGCGTCCTAGCCGCCTTCCTCGGAGACAAGATGGAGCGGAAGAAATGGCTCCCGATATCGGCGGCCATCACGCTTGTCGGCGCCCTCCTGGTGGGGTCAGGAACGACCGAATTCACCACAGCCGTAACCGGTATCACTCTAATATTCATCGGCATGGACTTCTGGGTCCCGATCACATATGCATGGGTGAGTGAAAGCTTCCCAACACGCGCCAGAGCCACGGGGTTCGCCCTGGCTGATGGAGGCGGACACCTCGGAGGGGGGGTGGGGTTGATTATAACGGCCGCTCTGGTAACTACCCTTCCGGTCATGGGGGTCATGCTGACCATCGCAGGATTCCAGATAGCGTCAGCGCTGATCGCCCAGATAGGGCCGAAGACAGCTAACAAGCGCCTCGACGAAGTATCTCCATAGAACCTGCTCAGTTGTCGCAGGGTCTTGGGAAGCTAAAGTTAGTAGGAGCCCATGGCAGGCTCATGAGGCATGGAGATGTCTCCCACTCGACGGAGAAACTGATACGGAGCGACCCCTTCTCGAAGTCCTTGGGGGTCCATATCATCCGTCTGGGAAAGGGCGAAGCCACCACCTCCCTGAAGGTAACCAGGGGGATGCTGAATTTCCATGGGGTCGCCCACGGTGGCGTGGTATTCTCGTTAGCCGATGCGGCGTTCGCCGCAGCCAGCAACTCGCACGGAACCAGGGCCCTGGCCCTGAACTTCGACATAGCTTACAGACGCCCGGGCCTCTTGGGGGACACGCTCACGGCGGTTGCGACCGAAGAGAGCAGGGGCGCAAGGACCGCCCTCTATCATATCGGGGTAGTCAACCAGGACGGGAAGGTCGTGGCGGCCTGCCATGGGACCGTCTTTATGACGGGCGAGAAGTTCTGACGCGCCACGATACTGTATCACTATGATCTTCGGGGAACCTGAACATCGCTTCCTGAAGTGCCCCAGGCCAGACATGCGGCCCACCAATTTATACAAATAGACAATATTTATATTAAATGCATGCACAGGACTGTGCGGATTGCCTCATAACTACTGGAATCCCCATGTTGAACTGGCTTCGCAGGCTGAACTCGCCGAAATGCAGCTGAAGAGGCTGAGGCACATCCTGGCTTACGTGAACAGATACAGCTCGTTCTATCGAAGCAGGTTCAAGGAACTTGGGCTGGATCCGGAGTCGGTCACCTCTCTCTCCGACCTGCAGAAGTATCCCTTCACCACCAAGGACGACCTGAGGAGGCACAGCTACCCCAACGGGGGCGACTTCCTGTGTGTTCCTCCGAACAGGGTGAAGCTCTACCACATGACCTCGGGGACCACTGGCAACCCTCAGACGGGCCCCTACACCGACAGGGACTATCAACAATGGACGGACCTGATGACGAGGTGCTGCGTCGCGGCCGGGGTGAAGGAAGGGGATGTGGCCCTCAACGCCTTCGGGTACGGGCTGTTCACGGGAGGCGAGGGGTTTCACCAGGGATTGCGGGGCGCAGGAGCCGCCGTCATCCCTTGGAGCGCGGGGAGGACCGAGGGGCTAGTGAAAACCATGAAGGATTTCCGGGCGACCGTCCTTTCTTGCACTCCGTCATACGCTCTATACATCGCAGAGACGGCGAAGAAGATGGGTATCGACCCAGCCAAGGAACTGAACGTCAGGCTGGTCCTAGCAGGGGCCGAGATCTGGGACGAGGAGGTCAGGAGGCGTATCGAGGAAGGTTTCGGCCTCAAGGAGAGGGGAGGGAGGGCAAAGAACGTGTACGGCGCCACGGAGATGTATGGGCCTGGGACAGGAATAGAGTGTGAGAGCGATTCCGGGTTCCACTTCTGGACAGACCACTTCTATCTCGAAGTTGTAGACCCTGAAACACTGGACCCGGTCTCGCCAGGGGAGACCGGCGAGATTGTGGTCACCACCCTCACCAAGGAGGCCATGCCGCTAATCAGATACAGGACAAGGGACCTGACCGTGGTAAACCAGGAAGCTTGCGACTGCGGGCGCAGCCAGTTCCCACGGTGCATGTGGGTCAGGGGGAGGCTGGATGATGTCATCCAGTACAAAGGCGCGAAGGTCTGGCCCTCCACCATACAAGAGACACTGTTGAAATTCGCCGACGTGCAGGAGTTCCAGATAATAGTCGACAAGTCCACCATGGACTACACCTTCGCCATCAACGTCGAACTCTCCGACAGGGCCACCGAAGACACGAAGGAACGGATCTCATCGGAGCTCAGGAAGGTCCTCTATGTGAAGTTCGACATCAAATTCTTCCCAACTGGGAGCCTTCCGAGGTATGAGGGGAAGGCCAAGAGGGTGCTCGTTAAAACATAGGGCCAGGGAGGGCGCGAGCCATGGAATATACCGACATAATTTATCAGAAGCGGTGGCACACTCACACCGCACTGGTGGCGATTAACCGCCCTGAAGACCACAACTCCTACCTCCTGAACACCCTCAGAGAGATGATCGACGCCTTCGACAACGCGATGTGGGACGACGACGTTCAGTTCATCGTCCTGACAGGGATGGGGGACAAGTCGTTCTGCACGGGAGGGAACGTCGACGAGTACGCCCATACCTACGGCAAGAAGCCGGCGGACTGGTGGAAGTGGGGGGAGATATACGGCAGGTTCCTTGACGTCATCCTGCACTGCGGCAAGCCAGTGATATCAAGAATCAACGGCATCGTCGCTGGCGGGGGGCTCGAATTCGTCGCCGCCTCGGACCTGGCCGTCTCCAGCGATAGGGCGCGCTTCCTTTCTCCGGGTCCGCGCGTCGGGATGACTTCCATCGGGGGGCTCTCACAATGGCTCCCTCTACACATCGGGCTAAAGCGGACGGCCGAACTCGTCATGCTGAGCAGCGAGATAGACGCGGCCAAGGCGCACGAGTGGGGAATAGCGAACTTCGTCGTCCCTCATCAGGAGCTGGACGCAAAGGTGAAGGAGCTGATCGACAGGATGCTCGACCTCTCCCCGACCAGCCTGCACTACTTCAAAGTCCACCTCAACTGGTGGAGGGACCTCGTCTGGAAGACCACCTGGGAGCACGCGAAGGAGTTCTTCGCGCTCAACCTCGGGTCGGTCGAGCCCACGGAAGGGCTTTCCGCATTCATCGAGAAGAGGCCCAGGAAGTACAGGGAAATCAGAGACTCCATAGCGAAGGGGATGGACCCGCGCTACCCCCACGGGCCCAACAGCGTGAAATGCCCAAAGTGCGGAGAAGGGTACTTGCCCCTGGGCTCGAAGTACTGCCTTAGCTGCGGTTCCGAGCTGGTGACCCGGTCCTGAAGGCCGCTGTTTTCCATGGACCAAACACCCCCCTGACAGTCGAAGAAATGCCGGCCCCGGACCCACATCCCGGCGAGGCGCTCGTGAAGGTCGCGGCCTGCGGAGTCTGCGCCACCGACCTGCACTACCGGCACGGCACGCCCACGTTCAAGAAGCCCCCGATGGTCCTCGGTCACGAGATTTCAGGCATCGTCGAGGACGTCAGGGACGAAAGTCCTTTCGCGAAGGGGGATAAGGTCTTGATTCCCGCAGTCCTGTCGTGCGGCGCCTGCGGCAACTGCAGGGAGGGGCGCGACAACATATGCGAGAAGATGAAGATGGTCGGGAACCACATCGATGGGGGGTTCGCCGAGTTCGTCGTCGTCCCGTCGAAGATGCTCTTCAAACTCCCGAATGAGTTGCCGCTGCTCGAGAGCGCCATAATCTCGGACGCGGTCTCGACCCCCTTCCACGCCGTGAAGAACAGGGGCGCCGTCCGGGCCGGAGAGTGGGTTGCGGTGTTCGGGTGTGGCGGCGTCGGCCTCAACGCCGTCCAGGCGGCGGCGTCACTCGGAGGGATCGTCGTCGCCGTCGATGTCGACGACAGGAAGCTGGACCTGGCGAAACGGCTCGGAGCGGCCGAAACCGTCAACTCGACCACGAAGGATGCGCCGAAGGTCATCAGGGAGTTGACGGGTGGCGGGGTCGACGTCGCCTTTGAGGTCGTCGGCAAGCCGAGCGTCCTCGACCTCGCATTCAGTTCGGTGAGGCAGGGAGGGAGGCTCGTGACGGTGGGCTACAGCGAGGAGAACTGGAACTTTCGCGTCAACCGCGTCATGTTCAGAGAGATGGCGGTCATCGGCTCCCTCGGGAGCCGTCTGTCAGAATATCCGAGGATCATCGAACTCGTCAGGAGGGGCAAGATCAAGCTGGCCCCACTCGTGTCCGATCGCCTCTCGCTCGAGTCAATCAACGACTCTCTGGACAGGCTAGAGAAGGGAAGCGTTCTTGGAAGGCAGATTGTCGTCCTCTAGTTCTAGAGGCAGGCGAAGATAGGATTGGGAAAATCAGTGAGCTCGCGCATCGACGACGGGGTCGCAACCCTCACCCTATCGAGGCCCCCTCTAAACATACTGAACATGGAGATGATGCAGGACCTCCTCGAGGAACTAGCCCATGCCACGTCAGGGCGCGGAATCAAAGCCGTCGTCCTGAGGTCGGGGCTGCCTGGCGTGTTTAGCGCCGGGGCGGACATCAGGGACCATCTCCCACCACAGACGGAGGGCTTCATCAAGACCTTCGAGAAGCTCGTCTCGTCCCTCGCTTTCTTTCCGAGGCCGACGGTGTCCGCCGTCCGTGGTAAATGCCTCGGCGGTGGCATGGAGTTGGCGTTGGCTTGCGACTTCGTCGTCGCCGAAGAAGGCTCCACGTTCGGCCAACCGGAGGTCAACCTCGGGGTCTACCCCCCTGCGGCCGCAGCCATCTACCCGAGACTGGTGGGGCTGAAAGCCGCTTCCGATATAGTCCTCACGGGGCGGAGCATCTCAGCCGACGAAGCATATTCGTTGGGCTTCATCACTTCCGTCGCCAGACCCGGGGAACTCGACTCGAAATGCGACGAAATTCTGGAAGCCCTGAGGAGCAAGAGCAGCCAGGTCCTTGGGGTCGCCAAGAGGGCGATGCTCGACTGCCTCTCCCTCCCTCTGGGCGAGGCGCTCACAAAGTCTTCGACATTGTACCTCGAAGAGCTGATGAAGATGCAGGACCCCCAGGAGGGCCTCGCTTCATTCATGGAAAAGAGGAAGCCGCATTGGCAGGACGGGTAGCCAGGACCTTGCTAGGAGGCGGGACGCTTTGGTGAGATGGGGGATGGCCGTGGATCTCACACGATGTGCGGGGTGCCAGACATGCACGATCTCCTGCAAACTCGACCACAACACGCCGCCCGGAGTCTTCTGGAAGAACGTCAGGGATGTGGAAGTCGGAGCCTACCCGACGGTCAAGCGCTTCTTCCTGCCTGTGCAGTGCATGCACTGCGCTGACCCTCCCTGCATGGACGTCTGTCCGACGACGGCGACAAGGAAGCGGGAGGACGGGGTCGTCCTCATAGACTACGAGAAGTGCATGGGGTGCGGATACTGCGTCCTTGCATGTCCGTACGAAGCGAGGTGGCTCGTCAAGGAGGAGAAGGACTACTTCGGGGACGGCCGGCTCCCACAGCCAAGGCCTCTTGGCGTCACCACGAAGTGCGACCTCTGCTTCGGCCGCCTGGACGCCGGCATCAAGGACGGGGGGAAGCCGGGGTCGGATGCCGAAGCCACTCCCGTATGCGTGAACTCGTGCCCGGCCAAGGCCATCGTGTTTGGAGACCTGGACGATCCGGAGAGCGAGTTGTCGAAGCTTGTCAGGACGAAAGAGTCGTTCCGCCTCCTCCCTGACATGAAGACGGACCCGTCGGTGTTCTACTTATGGTGACGGCAGGGGCAGAACGTGCGTCCGGCGTGCGGCTCCAGGCTCCGCAGCGAACCTGGGGATGGAGCATCGCTGCCTATCTCTTCCTGGCGGGGTCGGGGTCGGGGGCTTACGTGACGTCAGTCGCAGTTGGCTCATTCAACGCCTCGCCGTCCCCAGCTTCGTGGATTGGGGTCGTCCTCGGAGGTCCGCTGGTCCTCTTGGGCATGGTGTTCCTCATCCTGGACTTGGGAGTAAAGAACAACGCGACGAGGGCTTTCCTCAACGTCCGCACGTCTTGGATGGCCAGAGGTGCATGGATAATATCCACTTTCGCCGTCCTCGATATCGCCCAGCTCTTCTTCTCCCTGCTCCATCTGCCATGGCCGGCGGGAGCGAGCTTGGTAGCGGCAGGGTTGGCAGTCGCCACAATGTTCTACACCGGGTTCCTGCTGAAGGCGTGCAGGCCCATCACATTCTGGAGCACGATGATCCTCCCTGTCCTCTTCCTCGCATCTGCCTCTTCGACCGGGGTCATGCTCGTGGTCCTCGGGACCGTCGCCTATGGAAGCACAACCGGGTCTGTCGCCGCGCTTTCGACGGCCGACGTCTTCCTCATACTTGCGGAGTCGCTCGTAATCGTAGTCTTCCTCCTCCGCGGAGAAAGGCTCCAGACGTCCCGGGGAAGCGTACAGCTGTGGGTGAGGGGGCGACTCGCCGCCGGCTTCTGGGGTGGGGTCGTTGTCTGCGGTCTGCTGGTCCCTCTCGTCGCGGAATCTTACCAGGCCGCGGCGCCCCTCCTCGCCACTTGCATGCTTCTTGGCCTGACGGGGGGGCTTGTGCTCAGAAGGATAGTCCTCGCGGCCGGGATCAGAAGGCCCCTGATCGACTCAGTCGTTTTTCGCGGCCCCGCCGGGTCTGTCGTCGGTGAGGGTGGCATGGGCCCGGCATCGGGTCAGGTGGACGCAGGGGCGGCCGCTGGCCTTCGGGTCTCTCCAGAAAGCGCGTAGGCCATGTAAGCTTCTACCGTCATCCCGAGGAGGGGCCCGAGCAGAATATCCCTCGCGAATCCGTCCAAACCAGAACTCTTCAGGCCTGCCTCTCGAAGCGACCGTTCCCTCATTTCGTCGACTGTTTCCCCGAGCCCCATCCCCTGTTCCACCATCGAAGAAATGGAGTCCAGCCATGCCCTCATGGTCTGCGTCTGCCTTTCGAAAGCCTCCTTTGACGTCGGCTGGGGCCCGAAGTGAGGAGCTAGGAGGAGCCGGGGCTTGAACCCCTGGATTAGCTCCACGCTTCTCACGGCTGCGCCTACATCATACACAGGAGGGCTCCCTGGCGGGAGAAGGAAACGAAGCCCCTTCCTAGTCACGCAGATCGCGTCGCCGGAGAACATCGTTCCATCGTCCGTAAAGAACGAAGTGTGACTAGGCACGTGACCGGGGGTGAAGACCGGCTGAATCTTTACGCCTCCCAAGTCATATGCTTCTTCCCTCGCAGGCTCGAGCCTGTCTGGCTGGATGGGTGAGAGGCTCCCGATCAGCTGTGCGGCTTTGCCAAAGGAGGTCATGGATGCAGCCACCAGCCTCGAAGGTTCGATGAGGTGCCTGAGTGCTTTCTCATGAGCTACGACAGTCGCGTTGGGAAGCCGCGGCATCAGCTCTCCTAGGGCCCCCGCGTGGTCCAGGTGGAAGTGGGTGAGGAACACATGCCTGACGCTGTCAGGGCTGACACCCAATGTACCCATCCCCTCCATCACGCTTTCCCAGTTGGTGGAATAGCCTACGTCGACCAAAGCGGAACCGTTGCTCCCCTTCACGACATAGGACGCCACTGTCTCGTCACCTCCGTATCCTCCGGTGTCAATCATGCCTGTACGCGAGGTAACCCAGACGGCGGTCAAAGCGCCCCGAAGGTCCTATGACGTTATTTATATAATTTCAGAGAAATCTATAAATATTAACTGGCGCCCCGCAAACCGCCCAATTGAAGCTCGGAATCCGGCTGCATGGACGGGGAGGGCAGGGGGTCAAGACTGCCGGTCGGATCATAAGTACCGCAGCTTTCCTCGAAGGCCACCAGGCGGAAGACTCTCCCATGTACGGCCCTGAAAGGAGGGGCGCTCCCGTCGTGTCCTTCGTCAGGGTCTCCGACGAGCCCATAGAGGGGCGGGGGCCCATAACACATCCCGACGCGGTTGTCCTAGCCGACCCCACAGTCTCCGACTCGAAGGTCTTCCCTGCGCTCTCGGGGCTCGCGGAAGGGGCCGTCGTAATAGTGAACGCACCGACGGGACGCGGGATCGGCTCGCTTCCTTCTCGCGCGGTCTACTTCGACGTCTCCGGAGTCACGAGCCGCTACCTGAAGAAAACGAGCGTCAGCGCGGGGATTGCCGCCGCCACATGCAAAGTACTCGGCATAGCTGGACCGGAGTCCCTCCACCGGGCAGTGGAGATGGAGATGGAAGAGATAGGACTCGACGAGGAGTCCATACGTGCCAACCTGGCGTCCGCAGACGAGTGCTACTCCCTCTCCCCAAGGGTCTCCCCCTCGACGAAGATACAGGATGAAAGAGAAACCGATCTGGTCGAGTTGAGTGCACCCACCGGCACGCTCGCATCCATCTCGTTGATCGTGAGCACGGGGAACAGCTCCCAGAACAGGACGGGCGACTGGAGGCTCTCAAAACCCACGATAGACTACGCCAAATGCACGAAGTGCATGGTGTGCTACGTCTACTGCCCTGACTCGGCTATAACCCTCAAGCCAGACCTCACCCCGACGATAAACTACGACAACTGCAAGGGGTGCATGATCTGCATGGAAGAGTGCCCACCGAAGGCCATTTCAGAAGAAAGGTCGACGGTGTCAAGATGAAGAGGATGCTGACGGGAAACGCGGCTGCCTCTTGGGGGGCCCGCGTCTCTGATGTCGACTACGTCTGCGCATATCCCATCACCCCCCAGTCAGAGATAGTCGAAACGCTGTCCCACTGGGTGGCCGCTGGGAGCCTGAAGGCGAGATTCGTCAACTTCGACTCGGAGCACTCGATGCTGGCGGCGGCCGGAGCAGCGTCCCTCACAGGTGCCCGGGTTTTCACCTCCTCTTCCAGTCAGGGCCTCGTCTACGGCCTGGAGAACCTGTACAGCATCGCAGGATGGAGGGCCCCCCTAGTGCTCGTCAACGTGTCCCGAGGCATGGGGATGCCGATGGTACTCCAAGTGGAGCACGGGGACGTCTTGGCAGCGAGAGACACCGGGTTCATCCAACTCCACGCGGAGACATGCCAAGAAGTTCTCGACCTAGTGCTCATGGGGTACAGGGTCGCCGAGGACAGCCGGGTACTCCTCCCGGTCATAGTCAACATGGATGGGTTCATCCTCTCCTTCGCCAGGGAGTCAGTGGACGTCCCCGAGACCCGTGCGGTCAGGTCGTTCCTGAAGCACTACTCGCGCCCGCGCCCTCTCCTCGGCCTGGAGGGCGAGCCCGTGGTCTATGCCCCCACCACGACCGACGGGGAAGTCTACGCCTTCTACAAGCGCCAGCTCCACGAGAGTTCCCTGAAGTCAAGGGAGGTCTTCCTCGAAGCCGCGGAAGACTTCGCAAACATCTTCGGGAGGCGATACGGTACCACGGAGGAGTTCATGACCAACGACGCCGATACCGTGATAGTCACGACCAACTCATACAGCTCGAACATACGGGCTGCCGTCAGACAACTCCGAGGCACGGGCGAGAAAGTGGGGATGCTCAAACTGACAATGCTCCGGCCCTTCCCGCGCCGGGAGGTGGCAGCCGCCCTGCGTCACGCCGAGAGGGTGGCCGTGTTCGAGCAGAATCTGGCCCCGGGCAGGGGGGCGATCATACATCCCGAGGTCGTGGAAGCCCTCTACCACTCGACCGAGAAGCCAAAAGTGGTCGCGTCCTTCGTCGGAGGGATAGGGGGGATGCCCGTCGGCACAGGGGAGGTCAGGGCGATGCTGCGCAAGTGCAAGGAACTCGAGTCGGGTGGAGACCCTGGAAGACCGACGCTGCTCTACAGCATGGCGAGCTGGGCCAAGATGAAGAAGTACCTCGACGTCGCGGGGGTACACGCTGAAGATACACAGGAGAATGTGACTGTTGGTCCAAAGCACTGATTCGGCCTTCAGGACGCTGAAGGACGTCCCCCGGGAAGAGCG
Source organism: Nitrososphaerota archaeon (assembly GCA_029785825.1). NCBI lineage: Archaea > Thermoproteati > Nitrososphaerota > Nitrososphaerota archaeon. The sequence continues at coordinate 72,402 of JAFLYY010000001.1, forward strand.
CCTCAGGCCAGGCTCCCCCCTCTGCGCCGGATGCGGAGGCGAAGCCGTCGTCAGGCTGGCGCTCAAGGCGCTGGGTCCGCGAACCATCGTAGTCTCCGTCCCGGGCTGCCTGGCTCTCTTAGCCCTCTATCCGTACGCGACTCTCACGAGCTCCCTCCTCTTCACGACCTTCGCCAGCGGCCCCGCCGCCGCCCAGGGGATTGTCGACGGGATAATGGCCAGGGTCGAGAAGGGAAAGCTGGCCGACCCCAACTCGAAGGTCATGGTCCTCACGGGGGACGGTGCGGCCTACGACATAGGCCTCCAGGCGACCTCCGGAGCTGTCCAGAGGGGCCTCGACTTCTACTATCTGTGCTACGACAACGAGGCCTATGGGAACACGGGCTTTCAGTACTCGTCAGCCACGCCGCTCGCAGCCTCCACTTCGACGACGGCAGCTCTAGGCGGCTCGATTGGCAGCGGACTGAAGAAGAAGAATCTCTTCGAAATCTGGAGGGCGCACAACCCCGCATACCTCGCGACCATCTCCCTCTCCAGGCCGGTCGACCTCCTCAGGAAGTTCGAGAGGGCAGCGAAGGTCAAGGGGCCCAAGCTGTTCATCGCGTTCAGCGTCTGCCCTACGGGGTGGGGCTCCGAACCGAGGATGACGGTCAAGTTGGACAAGCTCGCCGTCGAGAGCGGGATATGGCCCCTGAAGGAAGCTGTGGACGGGAAGGTGGTCCATACCTACATACCCCGGAGGAGGGTTCCGGTCGAAGAATACCTGAGGATCCAAAGGCGCTTCGAGCACCTGTTCGAGCCTTCCAAGAAAGAAGAGACGATCGCGAGCATCCAGAGGAACGTGGATGCCTACTGGACGGATGTAATTATATAAATTAGTTAGAATAGATATAAATAAAACCTTTTCGACGCCCAGGGGGACCAATAGTGTCGGAGCAGAAGTTCACCCCTGCCTTCAGGGAGCTCGACAAAGCGAAGAGCATGCAGGGGGAGATGCTCAAGGCATACTTTGCATCACTTCTCAACAGCCATGCAGAAGGGAAGAAGGTCGGGTACTCGTTCGTGATGGCCAACCCCATCGAGCTTCTCTCCGTATTTGATGTGCTGCCGCTTTATCCTGAAGTGACCTCCCTCAACATATCCTACAGGGGAGGTGCCCCCCAGCTCATCGCCCAGTCAGAAGAGGTGGGTTACTCGACGGACGCCTGCGGCTATGTGAAGATGGGCGTGGCTTCCACGATGGACGGGACCAACACGGTCATCGGGTCGCTCCCCAAGCCCGACGTACTCCTCCTCACATACTCTGGGTGTCAGATCTACATCCACTGGTGGGAACAGTATCACTATCAGACAGGCGCCCCAATATTCACCCTGGACATACCTTACGTGAGGGACTACGACGGACAGGTCCCCAGGCACGACATACGCTACGTCTCCGGCCAACTACACGAAATCATATCCATGCTGGAAAAGTCTACGGGGAAGCGCTTCGACGAGGGGAGGTTCCAGGAGGTGATCCGCCTGTCCGCCGAAGCCTGGGACCTGTGGAAACAGTGCCTAGAGATGGGGAAACTCAAGCCATCGCCGCTCGACGCCTATTTCGAAGCCATCTATTTCATGGCCCCGATAACGTTCGCTCGCGGAACCCAGAAGGCGGTGGACTTCTACAGGTTCCTCCTCGAAGAACTCAAGCTGAGATATGAAAGAGGGGTGGGCCCAACCGAATCTGAGAAGTACAGGCTCGTCTTCGAAGGGGTCCCCAACTATCCCTTCTTCAAGAAGTTCTGGGGGCTATTCGGCTCCTATAACGCGAGGGCCGTGGCTTCGACCTATCCCAAGGTCGCGGGCATGGTAGACACGGACTCGTTCCACCTCGACCCTAGAAGGCCGATCGAGACGCTGGCAGAGTACATGATACACGCCTATTGCAACTGGAACATGCCGATAAGGACCAAGCTGATCGAGAAGTACGTCAGAGACTACCAGGCAGACGCGGTCGTCATCCATTCCATCAAGAGCTGCCGCTCGTTTTCCATGGGCCAGGGGGACATCAGAGAGCACTTCGCGAAGGACCTCGACGTCCCGACCCTCCTGGTGGAGTCGGACCACGTCGACCCGAGGTACTTCAGCGAGGCGCAGATGAAGAACAGGGTTGACGCCTTCTTTGAGACGCTCGCCCTGAGGAAGGGGGCCACCTGAGATGGGAAAGGAATACTTCGGGGGGGTCGACGCGGGCTCGACCTACACCAAGGCCGCCGTCATCGACTCGAAGGGGAACCTGATTGCGACGACGTCTGACATGACCGGGGTCAACATAATATCGGCTACCACCAGGCTTTACCATGACGTCCTCTCCAAGGCGGGCCTGTCAGAAGACCAGGTAGGTTTCGTCGTCGGGACCGGCTACGGGCGCTACAAAATCACATTCGGGAACACCCAGGTGACGGAGATCAGCTGCCATGCGAAGGGAGCTCACGTCCTCTTCCCGGAGACAAGGACGGTCCTCGACATGGGAGGGCAGGACACCAAGGCGATACGCATCAACGCCAGGGGGGAGGTCGTCGACTTCACCATGAACGACAAATGCGCCGCGGGGACTGGGCGTTTCATAGAGGGCTCTGCTCGGGCGCTCAACCTCAGCCTCAAGGACGTGGGGGATATCTCCCTGAAATCCACGAACCCCGTGAAGATATCGGCCACCTGCGCGGTCTTCGCAGAGTCGGAGACCCAAGAACAGCTTGCGTGGGGGAACAGCCTCCAAGACATACTCTATGGCATCCATGCCTCCATGGCGAGCAAATCCATCGGGCTCCTCAGGAGGGTGGGAATCGAGCCGGAGCTCACCTTCACCGGAGGAGTCTCCCTCAACCAGGGGATGGTTCGCTGCCTGCAGGAGCAGCTCGGGATGAAGATAAACACGGACAAGCTGACGATGTTCTGCGGGGCCATAGGCGCCGCCCACTTCGCGCTCGAAAAGAGCATGGTGACGGTCAGGGCGGGTGGATAGAGCATGATGGAGACAGCCATAACCGCAGGCATCGACGTGGGGACCAGGAACACCAAGGTCGCCCTCCTCGAGGACGGCAAGCGCATCCTGACCATGAAGGACTACCCTACCGGTTATGACTTCGGCAAGGCCGCCGAACAGGCCCTCCACGGCTCCCTCGACTCCCTGGGCCTGGGCAGGAAGGACGTGTCCTATGTGGCGGCGACAGGCTTCGGGAGGTACAGGGTGGATTTCAGGGACATCAACGTCACCGACATCACCGCGAACGGGAAGGGTGCGAAGTTCTTGTACCCTAACACTACGTGCGTGCTGGACGTCGGAGCGGGGAACGCGAGGGCCTCCAAGGTGAACGAGAACGGAAAGGTGATCAAGTTCAGGTCGACCGAGAAGTGCGCCGCCGGCGGCGGCGGCTTCCTCGAAAAGATCTCTTTCTACACGGGGGTGAAGCTCTCTGAGCTGGGAGAGGTATCCCTGAAGGCCCTCAACCCTGTCAACATGTCGACCGTCTGCTCTGTCCTCGCCGAGTCAGAGGTAATCAACCTCGTGACGCAGGAGGTCCCCATGGAAGACATCCTGATGGGGGCCCACAACTCCGTGGCGGGGAGGGTCAGCCTCACCCTCAAACAGGTAGGCCTCGAGTCCGAGATAACGCTCACTGGCGGCCTCGTCCTCAACCCCGCCTTCATCAAAGCCCTCGAAGAGAAGATACACATGAAGGTCAACGCTTCCTCGCGTCTGCTCTACGCCGGGGCGCTCGGAGCGGCATACTTAGGGTACAAGCGGCTGGAGAAGAAGACTCAGGCAGGGTGATGGGGTGCAAGTCCAACAGCTTCCCGCAGACTTCCGGGCCGCCGCGGACGATTCTTACACGAAGTTCGAGTCCGTCGCCCGGTGGAAGGAAGCCACGAAGTCTCCCGCGGTGGGCTTCTTCCCCGTCTACTTCCCCGAGGAGCTCGCGCACGCCCTGGACATGCTCCCCGTGGGACTCAACGGCGCGTCGGGGGGCGTGAGCCTCGACATAGCCACCGCCCACACCCAATCCTTCGTCTGCTCGATTTCGCGCAGCGTCTTCCAGATGGCCCTGCAGGGGAACCTCGACCTCTTCGAAGGTCTCGTCTTCTCAAACATATGCGACGTCGCGAGGAACCTTTCGGGGATAACCAAGAGGAACCTTCCGGCGAGGTACGTCGAATATCTGCACTATCCTATCAACAATGGCTCCGGTTACGCGGTGGAGTACCTCAGGAGCGAATACGAGAGGCTGACCCAGGGGATGGAGAAGCTGTCAGGGAGGCAACTCGGCAGGGAGAGGCTCAACGAGAGCATTGCCATCTACAACGAGAAGAGGAGGTTGCAGAGGCAGCTCCTCGAGCTGAGGAGAGAGAGCCCATGGCTGGTCCCCTATTCTGACTGGTATTCCGTGCTCAGGGCGGGGTCTATCATGCCCGTCGAACAATACGTCGACGGAATGAAAGGGTATCTTAGCGGGCTGGTCGGCGCCCAGGGAAGGACCCAAGACAGAATACGTGTGGCCGTCGTGGGCAACTTCTGCGAGCAACCGCCTGTGATGCTGATGAAGGTGATAGAGGACGCAGGTTGCTATGTAATCAACGACGAGGCCCTGATAGGCTCCAGGTGGCTCGGGCAGGCCGCAGCCGGCACCGAGGATCCGGTCGCCGCGCTGGCCCGGGGGTACGTGTCCAACATGGAGCCGTTGACCGTACGCTTTCATCCCGGCATAAACAAACAAGAATACATCGCTTCCTTCCTAGAAGGCATCAAAGCCGAGGGAGTCGTCTTCCTCACTCCGAAGTTCTGCGAGCCGGCGCTCTACGACTACATGATCTTCAAGGGAGCTCTGGACAAGACGAAGCTGCCCTACCTTCATCTTGAGTACGAGGAATCAAGTTCGAGCTTCGAGTACGCCCGTACCATGATCGAGACGTTCGCAGAAGGGATACTCTTCGATTAGGGAAAGGGCGGATTAAGTCCGGGACAAGGACGCGTAGGTCTGATTGAACGACGTGGCCGTCGTGGGAGTAGGGCAGACGGGGTTCGTCCAGGCGTCCGGTGTTTCAATCAGAGAGATGGCGTTCAGCGCCTTCCAAGAAGCAGTGGACGACTCCGGCAACCTTGAGGCGAAGGACATCGACGCCTCGGTCGTCTCATCGGCTCCCGAATACGACAAGCAGCGGTCCCCGGCAGGCGCCATCTCCGAGTATCTAGGGTTGAACCCCAGGCCGAGCATGTACGCGGAGTCTCTGTGCTCTTCAGGCACCACCGCGGTCAGGGTGGCCTACGGCCTGATCAAATCGGGCCTCAACGGCGTTGTCGCCGTGGTCGGGTTCCAGAAGATGTCGGAGCTATCCGCGGCCGACGTCCAGGAAAGGATGGGGCGGGGGGCGGACATAGTGTGGGAGACCCCCTTCGGGCTCACGATGCCTGACGGCTATGCCCTATTCGCCAGGGCTCACATGCAAGAGTATGGGACGACGAGAGAGCAGTTGGCCGCCGTGAAGGTGAAGAGCGGGAAGTACGCGGCCCTCAACCCGAAGGCCGCCTTCCAGCGAGAGGTCTCCATGGACGACGTCCTGGGCTCGAGGATGATAGCGGACCCGTTGAGGAGCCTCGACTGCACTTCTAACGCCGACGGAGCTACCTGCGTCATACTCGCGAACGCGGAGGATGCGAAGAAAATCACAGACACTCCCATATGGGTGAAAGGGATCGGCTCCGCGAGCGACGCGCTTACAGTTGCGAGCAAGGCGAGCCTGACGGGGCTCGGCTGCGCCTCGGAGGCAGCCAGTCAGGCGTACAGGATGGCGGGCGTAGGGCCCGGCGACATAGACGTAGCGGAGGTTCACGACTGCTTCACTATCTCTGAAATCTTGGCCTACGAGGATCTCGGCTTCTGCAAGCGGGGAGAGGGGGGCAAGCTGGTTCAGGACGGAGAGACCTACATAGGCGGCAGGATACCCGTGAACGTCGACGGCGGCCTTCTGGGTAAGGGGCACCCCATCGGCGCCACCGGTGGTTCTCAGATCCGTACCATAGTGAGGGAGTTGAGGGGGGACGCGGGAAGGGCACAGGTGAAGGGGGCGGAGCTTGGTCTGGTCCACAACATAGGAGGGATCGGGCTCTACGGCAACGTAGTGATCATGGGGCGATGAGCTGCACGACGTTCGAAAGGTTCGGGAAGATAAGCTACACGGCGGAGAGCAAGGCGAAGAGGTTTGTCGACTTCCTCGACGCGGGGAAAGTCATGGGGACGCGGTGCACCAGGTGCAAGAAGGTCTACTTCCCTCCGAAGATGGACTGCACCAACTGCCTGACCAGCGATTCGATGACATGGGTCGAGATGCCGGGGCCTTGGACGCTCCTGACCTACACCAAGGCACACTTCGCTCCGACGGGCTTCGAAGGCGACACTCCCTACGTGATCGGGGTCGCCGAGTCGGTTGGAGGGCACAGGCTCCTCGCGAGGGTCGCAACCTCCGTCGACGACGAGAGGCTCGGCCCAGGGATGAAGCTCGAACTCAGGGTGGCACGGCTCGACGGCGGCAAGCTCGCCTACGAATTCTCCCCCTCAGGGGTCGACAGTTGAGCGCCAGAGACCGCACCAACGCGGTGGACGCGGAGAGGGTCAGGTTCGGCATCGAAGCCCCCAACTTCCCCTGGAGCACGATCCTCGACCTGGCGCTGGCGGGGGAGAGGGAGGGCTATGACTCGTTCTGGATGCCGGACCACAGCGTCGCCACAGGCACGAAGAGGTGGGACGCACTGGAGGCGTGGACGACGCTCGCGTCGATTTCATCCCGCACTCGGAGGCTAAGGCTCGCCACGGGGGTGAGCGACACCTACAGGAGCCATCCTGCCACTCTTGCCCAGAGGGCCGCGACCTTGGACGCCATCTCTGACGGGAGGGCGATGCTCGGGATAGGGGTGGGAGAGGCGATGAACCTCGTCCCCTTCGGCATCCCCTACGACAGGCCGGTGGCCAGGACAGAGGAGGCCCTCGAGATAATCAGAAGGCTCTGGACCGAGGACAACGTCGACTTCAAGGGAGCATACTATAACCTGAGCGGCGCCTTCCTGCAGCCTAAGCCGTCTGTCCCGGTGTCCCCCGACAGGTACAGGCCGACCGTCCCAATCTTCGTGGCCGCCAGCTCTCCAAGGACCATGCAGATGACCGCCAGGTTCGGAGACGGGTGGCTTCCGGCCAACATGGCCATCCAAGACTACGGGGTGAACCTCCAGAAAATCAGGGAGATGGCAGGGCGAGCGGGACGGGATCCCGGAGCCATCGAGCCGGCCCACTTCACCTACGTCGCCCTGGCCAAGAACAGGGACGAGGCGCTGAAGGGGGTGATGACGCAGGCAAAGATGCTCCTGCTGTCAAGGCCGAAGATCTTGGAGGAGCTCGGCTTCAAGCCCCCTTCGTACGACTACGAGATGACCTACAAACTCGTCTTCCCCGGAGGGGCGAAGGGCTGGGTCGCGAAGGCGTTGGAGATCCCGGACGAGGCTGTGACCAAGTCCCCCTATGTGATCGGCGGCCCGGACGACGTGGTCGAGAAGCTCGAAGGGTACGTCGCAGCCGGGTGCCGCCACTTCGTGCTCAACTTCCAAGTCCCGGCGAGGGCGCTCAGAGACACCGCGGAGCTGTTCGCCGAGAAGGTCATGCCGCACTTCAGGGGCGGCGGACCGGAGCCCTGAACCCGGACTGAGGGCCCAGGCTCACCTGGACGTCCCTTCGTACTTCTTCTTCAGGTCCAAGTCTTTGAAGGACAGGCCGCACTCCCCCTTGCTGTCGTGCATGTATGGGCAATGCTCCGCGCAGAAGAAGCCTGTCTCGGTCGCATGTATCGTCTCCGGCTGGACCGCACAGACTTCGCAGAAGTAAAGCCATCTGGAGTTGTTGAGGCGGGTCACCCGGTCGCGCCCCCGCCCCTCCGTAGCAGGGAGTCGTACTCGGCCTCCGAGTTGATGTTCAGGAACGATTGAAGTTCCACGTCTAGTCCCCTCAGCTCCTCCACATCGACATAGACCACGTCCTGGAGGGAGGAGATCACCTGCATACAGCCGAGCCTTCCCCGCCCGATTGCCTCTCGGGCTGCAGCCGCCACCTCGCTCCTCCTGTAGACCGAGACCAGCGGCTCGAACCTTCCGATGTCCCGCCAGACCGGGACCGCGGCGGAATGGTCCCTGGCGCGCTCAAAGAGGCGTCGGAGCAGGGAGCGTCTGACCAGCGGCGTGTCGCACCCCACGACGGCCGCGTAAGGGTGCTTCGCAAGTTCGAGCCCCGTCGCTATCCCGGCAAGGGGGGTGCGGACGTCAAAGGCGTCGCTCTCGACCCTGACCCCGGACCTGACGAGCCCCTGATAGCCGCGTCTGTCCTTGGCGCCTATGACTACCACTACGTCATCCGAGATCTTGGACATCTCTTCGGAGATCAGCGTGAGGAAGGGGACTCCACGGTACGTAAGCAGGGATTTGTCTCTCCCCATCCTGGTGCTCAGGCCGCCCGCGAGGACGACGGCCGACAGTGGCCGGTCTCCGCCGTCAGGTCCCGGCTTCAGGGCAGCTCATCTCCGTTCGTGGGGCCGGCAAGGCAATCTGAGGTTTTATAGCCCCGCCAACCTCTTATAAATATAAATTAGAACTAAAAATATAAATATTATGAACGAGTCGAAACGACCCGAGTCCGACTTGCGAAGGTCTGTTCCGACGTTCTGCAATCAGTGCGTCAACGGGCCTGACCTCTTCAAGGTGATCGTGGACGACGGCCGGGCCGTCGCGATAGAGCCTAACTTCGAAGCTTCGACGGTCCATCCTGCCCGAGGGCGCGTCTGCCCCAACGCCTACGGCCTCGTCCAGAAGACGTACAACCCCGACCGTATCAAGGCCCCGATGAGGCGGACGAACCCCAAGAAGGGGCTCGACCAGGACCCGAAGTGGCAGGAGATATCCTGGGACGAGGCCTTGGACTTGGTCGCCGAGAAGATGCTCGCTGCCCGGGCGAAGGGGCTCACGGACGAGAACGGGCATCCGAGGTTGGCGGCTGTCTTCGGGGAGGGAGGCGCCCCGGACGCGTACTATGGGAGCCTCAACGCCCTTCTTCAGGCTTGGGGTGGGCCCATCGACTTCGGATTCGGGACAGGCGAGGGAATCAAGTGCTACCACACCGAGCACCTGCTCGGAGAGTTCTGGCACAGGGCGTTCATAGTCGCCCCCGACACCCCGAGCACGCAGCTCCTCCTCTCGTTCGGGCACAACGACAACGTGACGAGCGGCGTCCAGGGGATATTCAGGCATGCCGAGGGGAGAACGCGAGGGATGCGCCGCGTCCAAATCGAGCCCCACCTGTCGGTCACAGGGGCCAAGGCGGACGCGTGGGTCCCCATCAGACCGAAGACGGATGCCGCTTTCCTTCTTGCCATGCTCAACGTGATAATCTCAGAGTCTGACTGGAAGTCGACGTGCGACGTGGGGTTCCTCCAGAATATGACTAACAGCCCCTACCTGATCGGCCCGAAGGGCCACTACCTGAGGGACGCGAAGTCAAAGAAGCCCCTGATCTGGGACAACTCCAGCGGCACCCCGAAGGCGTACGACGACCCGGATGTGAAAGACCCCGCCTTGGTCGGGACGTTCAAAGTCGACGGCGTGGAGGTCGGGCCCGACGGGGAAGAGCTCCCCTGCCACGGCTGCCTGTCGAGGCCCTCGTTCGATCTGATGCGCGACTTCGTGAAGCCATACAGCCCTGAATGGGCGGCAAAGATATGCGACGTCGACGCTGACGTCATACGAAGGCTAGCGTCTGACTTCGTGAAAACGGCGAGTGTCGGCTCCACCGTCGAGGTTGACGGCATTACGCTCCCCTTCCGCCCGGTGTCCATCCTGCTGGGGAAGACCGTCTCCAACGGCTGGGGCGCCTTTCAGGCCGTCTGGGCCAGGACGGTCCTCCTCGCACTCGTAGGGGCGCTCGAAGTCCCCGGGTCCGTCATGGGCGTGAACACGCGGCTGAACAGGCCCATGAGCGACAGGCTGGAAACGGTCTCGCTCGGCGAGGACGGTTTCATGCGGCAGTCGCTCAATCCCACCTCCAAGGAGGGGTGGGAATCATCCCCGCGCACCAGGAACGCCTACAAGACGCTCGTCCCCCTCGTCCTCGACTCGTCTTGGAGCCAGGCCCTCGGGCCTTCGTCCCTCCCCTATCTCTTCGTGACCGACGAGCTCGAAGGATTCACCAGGGTCAGCCCGCCTGACGTCTGGATCGTCTTCAGGGCCAATCCCCTGATATCCCTCTGGGACGTGAAGCCTGTCGCCGAGAGCCTGTCGAAGTTCCCATTCATAGTCGCCTTCGCTTACGTGCCAGACGAGACCAACTGGTTCGCCGACGTCCTTCTCCCGGAAAGCACGGATCTCGAGAGCCTTCAGCTCGCGCGCATCGGTGGGACGAGCTATCAGGAGCAGTATTGGGACTACACGGGGGTGGCGATAAGACAGCCCGCCGTCACTCCCAGCCACGACACCCGGGACATGACCGACATTGCGACTGAACTAGCCTTCCGCTTGGGGCTCGTCGAAGAATACTACAAGTCGATTAACCGCGGAGCCCTCGGTTTCAGACTACGCACCCCCCATTACGACTTTTCCCTCCATCCCGGCAGGAAGTACACGTCGGCCGAAATGTGGGACAGGGCTTGCAGGGCTGCTACGCTCGCCCTGAGCAACGGGAAGGAGGAGCACGACCTCGACTGGTTCCGCGAGCACGGCTTCTACGTCGTCCCATTCAAGCGGATCAACTGGTATCTCCATCCTCTGATGGTCGCCAAGAAGCTCAGATACGAGCTCCCATACCAGGAGCGGCTCTTCAGGGTCGGCGAGGAGTTGCACAGGCGGCTCCACGAGAAGGGGGTGAGCTGGTGGGACAGGCAACTCGAAGAGTACCAGGCGCTCCCGGGATGGGAAGACTTCCCCGCGATCTGGGAGCGGGTCCCGGCCTCCTTTGGCAAGAAACCCCAGGACTACGCCTTCTGGCTGCTCACCACGAAGAGCATGCAGTTCGTCCACGGGCTCAACGCGATGATTCCAATGCTGATCGACGTCTCTGGTAACATCATGGGGCACAGGGCGGTGATGATGAACGCAGGTGTAGGGAGAGAGCTGAAACTCAAGGACAACGACTGGGTCTGGATACAGTCTCCCATAGGGAAGGTGAAGGGCAGGGTCCTTCTGAGAGAGGGCGTCAGGCCGGACGTGCTCGTAGCCCTGGGACAGTTCGGGCACTGGGTGACTCCCAGGGCGAAGGACATAGGGATGCCAGGGATGAACAGGCTGGTCCCCATCACCATCGACACCACCGATGGGACAGGGAGCGGAGCCGACCTCGTCAGAGTGGCGGTGTCGAAGGCCTGAGCACGACCAAGGGAGTCCGGAGGCGCGGCGGGGCTCACGAAAAAGGGAGGTCGAAGGCCACCCTGAAAGTGAACGGCGAACGCCGTGAAGTCCTGATCAGCCCCCACTCGACCCTCCTCGAAGTCCTCCGAGAGGATCTCGGCCTGACAGGGACGAAGCACGGCTGCGAGCTCGGGGAATGCGGCGCTTGCACCGTCTTGGTCGACGGGGCGCCGACGCTTTCCTGCATCACACTTGCGACAGGAGTGTCCAAAGAAAGCCGCGAGGTAACCACCGTCGAAGGACTTGCCACAGGGGGAGGCCTCAGCCCGCTCCAGGATGCCTTTGTAGCGACAGGCGCAATCCAGTGCGGTTACTGCACCCCCGGCATGCTGATGTCGGCTACCGCGCTCCTCAGAGAGAACCCGGCCCCGAGCGACGGGGAAATCAGGCTTGCCCTGTCGGGGAACTTCTGCAGGTGCTCCGGGTACACGAAGATAATCGAAGCGGTGAAGCTCGCGTCCGAGAAGATGGAAGGCCATGACGCCATCAGACGCGCGGTACGACTCGAAGGGTCGACGGGATCGCCATGACGCTGGAAGACGCACGCCTGTCCGTGGTGGGAAAGCCGCTCCCCCGGGTGGGGGCAGCTTCGAAGGCTACGGGCCAGGCGAAGTACACCGACGACCTCACCCTGCCGGGGACGCTCCACGCCAAGCTCCTGCGGAGCATCTACCCGCATGCCTTGGTGAAATCCGTCGATGTCTCGCGGGCTGAATCGATCGAAGGAGTCAAGGCCGTGATAACGGGGAAGGACCTCCCCACCAAGTACGGCATAATGCCGACCAGCGAAGACGAGACAGCCCTGGCCGTGGACAAGGTGCGGTACGTGGGCGAGCCCGTCGCAGCCGTCGCCGCCACCGACCCGGAGGTGGCCGATGAAGCGCTGAAGGCCATACAGGTGGAGTACGAGCCCCTCCCATCCATCTTCTCCGTCGAAAAGGCCCTCTCCACAAGCGAGCCGAGGATACACGACTACGGCCACGCCCCCAACATACAGAGGATGGCGAGCCTCGAGTTCGGGAACGTCCAGGGCGGGTTCTCCAAGGCCGAATACGTCCGCGAGGACACCTTCTTCTACGCGGGGAGCAACCATCTCTCTATAGAGGAGCACTCCGCCCTCGCCTCCTACGGTCCGGACGGCAGGCTGACCCTGTGGTCCTCGACCCAGGTGCCCCACTACCTTCACAAGACCCTCGCCAACGTCCTGGGCCTCCCTCCGCAACGCGTCCGGGTGTCAGTCCCCGAGGTCGGAGGCGGATTCGGGGCGAAGACGGACATCTTCTCCCACGAGATAGCAGCTTCGAAGCTCTCGATGGTCACCCGGCTCCCTGTGAAGATTACCTGCACGAGGGAAGAGGTGTTCTACCTCCACAGAGGAAGGCACCCCACCGTCATCTGGCTGAAGTCGGGCTTCACCCGGGATGGCCGCCTGACGGCGGTTCACATCAGGACCGCTCTGGACGGCGGAGCCTACGGTAGCTACGGCTCGGCTACCACCTACTACACAGGCGCCCTCCTCCCGGCGACATATCGCATCCCGAGTTACAAGTTCGAAGGGCTCCGCGCGTTCACGAACAAGCCGCCCTGCGGCCCCAAGCGCGGGCACGGGACGCCACAGCCCAGGTTCGCGATGGAGTGCCAGATGGACAAGGCGGCCGAAGCCCTCGGCCTCGACCCCACATCAATCCGGCTCCGGAACGCAGTCAAGCCCTTCTCGAAGACGGTCAACCATCTGAGAATCACGAGCTGCGGTCTCGAAGACTGCATCCGCAAGGTCGCCGAGGCGTCAGGCTTCGAAGGGAAGCGCGGCAAGCTCGGGAAGGGGAGAGGGGTCGGATTCGCGGTCGGGAGCTATCTCAGCGGAGCGGGGCTCCCGATATACTGGAACGACATGCCTCATTCCGGGGCCGAGGTCAAGGTGGACAGAGGAGGCGAGGTCACGGTCTACTGCATGGCCACAGACATCGGGCAGGGTTCAACGTCGGTCATCACCTCGATAGCCGCAGAGGTCCTCGGCATAGACCAGTCGGACGTCCAGGCGGTCACGGCAGACACGGACCTCACGCCGGTGGACCTCGGGAGCTACTCGAGCAGGGTCACTTTCATGGCTGGGAATGCCGTCCTCGAAGCAAGCAAGAAGATACGCAGCCTGGTCTTCAAGGCGGCCTCCGAGCGCCTCGGCGTGCCCGAGGAGGACCTCGAGGCGAAGGGGAGGCGCGTCTATTCGGTGAAGGACGGTACCAAGTCCGTGGGCTGGCCGGAAGCGGTCCGCCTCGCGGAGTCGAAGTTCGGGACGCTCGCTGCCGGGGGGAGCTACAAACCCCCGAAGCTTGCCGGGCCTTACAAGGGGTCGGGGGTGGGCCCGTCGCCTGCGTTCAGCTACTCTGCATGCGTGGCACAGGTCGCCTGCGATCCTACCACCGGCCTTGTCCAGGTGGAGGAGATATGGCTGGCGCACGATGTCGGGAGGGCGATCAACCCCAAACTCGTGGAGGGGCAGATCGAGGGGGGCGTCCTCATGGGGCTGAGCGAGGCGCTGATGGAGGAACAGGTGGTCCGCGAGGGCCTTGTGACGTCGTCGTCCTTCCTCGGGTACAAGGTCCCCACCGCCCTGGACGTTCCAGAGATCCACTCGATCATCGTGGAGACGATCGACCCTGAAGGGCCCTTCGGAGCCAAGGAGGCTGGGCAGGGGCCACTCCTCCCCGTCGCGCCTGCCATAGCCAATGCGGTCTACGATGCCCTCGGAGTCCGGGTCGACGAGGTCCCCATCACCCCTGACAAGGTGCTGAAGGCGATGGAGTCCAAGGCCAAGAAAGAACCCCAGAGGAAGCCAAGGACCTTCCCTACCGTCCAATTCCCCGAGCCAACGAATGTGGCTCCACCCGATGGCTTCGACAGACCCGTGACGAACCCGCCGGCGGGACGGAGCGGAGGGTGACCATGCTCCGTCTCCCGAAGTTCGAATACCTCTCTCCGGCCACCGTCGAAGAGGCGGTCAGGATCCTTGCGGAGGCCGGCCCGGACGCAGCGCTCGTCGCAGGAGGGACTGACCTCTTCCCGAGGATGATGAGGCGCCAGCGGGAGCCACGTCTGATCGTGAGCGCGGCCGAGATCACCTCTCTAAGGGGGATTAGAGGAGACGCGAAGGACGGCCTCACAGTCGGTCCGAACACGACCCTGGCGCAGTTGAGCGCCGAGCATGCCATAAGGAAGCACTACCCTGCCCTCTCAGAGGCGGCGGCTTGCGTGGCCAGTCCCCAGATTCGGAGTGCCGGGACGGTCGGGGGCAACCTCCTCCAGGAGACGCGCTGCACGTTCAATGACGAATCATACTGGTGGCGGCAGAGCTCCGGTCCCTGCCTGAAGTCGGGGGGGAGCGTCTGTCACGTGGCGGCCAAGAGCGCGCGGTGCTGGGCCGTGTCTTCTTCCGACCTCGCCCCTGTGGCGGTGGCGATGGGAGCCGTGCTGTCGTTCGCCGGTCCGAAGGGGACCAGGGTCGTCCCGGCGGGGGAGTTCTACTCCGACGACGGCATCAACCCGGTCAAAAAATCATCGGACGAAATCCTGATAGGGATATCCTTCCCATCGGCAGAAGGGCTCCTATCGACCTACCTGAAGCTAAGAAGGCGCGGCGCCGTCGACTTCCCCCTCATGGGGGTGGCGGCCGTGGTCAGGGTCGACGGCCGGGGAACCTGTCTGGAATCTCGGGTGGTCGTCGGCGGCATTGCGTCTTGGCCCCTCGCTGTTCCAGGAGTGGACGCCATCCTTCGCGGCAGAGAGCTTTCCCCCGTACTGATAGACGAGGTGGCATCAGCCGCCTATGAAGCCGCGAGGCCCATGGACAACGCCGACCTGACCCTGCTGTACAGGAAAACGATGGTCAGGGAGTACGTCGGGCGCGCCCTAAGGGGGTTCGCTCATGGGTCGAGGGGGTTTCGCCCCGCGCCTCCTTAGGGCCCTCCACACTCGTCAGATACTGAGCCTCTGGCCGTTGCAGTAGATGTTGAACCTGTCTCCGCGCACAAAGCCTGCGAGCGTTACACCATATTCTTCAGCCAGCTGCCTGGAGAGACTGCTGGGCGCCCCAATGGCTGCTACAACCGGGATGCCCGCCATGACGGCCTTCTGAACGAGCTCGAAGCTCGCGCGTCCGCTCACGAGCAGCAGGGTGTCCGACGCAGGGAGCTTCCTCTGCAGGAGCAGCGCCCCGACCACTTTGTCCAGGGCGTTGTGCCGCCCCACGTCCTCTCTGAGGAGGAGCAGCCTTCCCTCGGGATCGAAGAGGGCGGAGGCATGGATCCCCCCTGTCTTTGCGAAGAGGCTCTGAGCCTCCTTCATCTTCTCCGGGAGCTTCCCGAGCACCCCGCCGTCGATCTGGAAGGTCCCCACAGGCCTGACCGCACACTCCGACCTCACCAGCTCGATTGACGCCTTTCCGCATATGCCGCAGCTCGAAGTGGTGTACACCTTCCTGCTGAGTCGATCGGCGTCGAAGGTGAGCCCTGGAGAGAGGGTGACGTTCACGATATTGTAATTCTGTGGCTCGAGCGGGTCGGTGCAGTAGGCGATCGATTCGATGTCGTCGCCACGCTTTACCGCTCCCTCGCTGAACAGGAAGCCTGCCGCAAGCTCGAAGTCGTTCCCTGGCGTCCGCATGGTCACGGCCACGCTGTGCTTGGTGCCAGAGCCTCTCCCGTCCGGAGTGACGACCCTTATCTCCAGAGGCTCCTCGGTGGCGAGCAGGTCATCCTTGTCCATGGCGGAGCCACCTTCCACCGCCTTTACCGATACGGGGACCACGCTCCCGGGGCGCTCCGTCTTAGGCATCAACCTGCAAATCACCGGCCACGCGAAGCCCCTTCGTACAGAGCACCGAAGTCCTCAGGCGGGGCTCCTCCCCCACGCCTTCTTCACCAGCCTGTCCAGCTCCCCCCGCCCCACATCGTCCTTCTTCGAGCCGAAGCAGTTGACGTTCTCTTCGTCGTCTCCTCCTTCCATCGTCTCTTCTCCCATGGGGAAGAGCATCCCGTTCTCCTTCTGGATGTGGACCTCAAGAAGGCCCCGGTATTCCTCGCAGAGCTGCGTAATGGCGCCGACGTTGTCACTTCCGCCTTCGTTGAGGACGAGCTGCGCTCCCAGCCTCCTCACAAGGTCCCGGCCCGCTTGGTGCTCCTCCAACATCACCTGTAATATCGGGCTTTCCTTGCCTATGCCGCGCCTCTCTAGGCAGGGGAAGAAGCAGCTCTCTTCCTTCCCGTGATGGCACCTGTCGATGAAGGTACCGCTGAAATCGACGATGTCTTTGAGGAAAACTGCGTCGACCTTCCCGCTCTGGCGCATTAGCTCCGTCTCGCGGCCAAGTTCCTCCAGGACCCTCGCTATTATCCTGTGGTCATCCCTGAGTTCGTCCGTCGAACGGGACAACCTTACACATCCCAGGCGAGGCTAGGATGACTCCCCCGAGGGGAAGAATATCCTGTTGCTCGCCGCGTCCGCCATTCCTATGCTGTAACCGGCAATCCTCCTGATCTCCCTCGCGATGAGCATCCCTGCCACCGCCTTCTTGACGTTCTTGGTACCCTTCGATATCTGTGCCCCGATGCTCCCGTCTATCGTCTTCACCAGCTCCATAAGCTTCAGCGTCTTCAGCACCCTGGAGTAGTCCTTGTTCAGGAACGCCTCCACGGACAGCCTCTGCATCTCGTAGGCTGCCTCGGACATCCGCCTTAGGGACCTTAGTATTCCCTCCTCAATGGGCTGTGCGAGGTCCTTCATGTGCCTCGCGATGTAGATACCATGGTAGACGGTGCGGTTGAGGTCCCTCACCAGGAGGCCGTAGGTTATCAGCTCCCTGCTGTCTTTGATTCCGCTGTCGTATGCCTCCTGCGAGTTGACGCTGCAGACGGCGAGCTTCCTGATCATCGCCCTGTAGCTCCTCAGAATCTCCGGCTCCCGCCCTATCACCTCTGCCGCAAGGTCGACGTCTCCCTTCATGACGGCGGCGAAGGCGTCTCTGTGAATCGAAAGCGCGATCTCCTGTATCTCTCCTATCATGGTGTCGAGAGGCTTCTTTTCCTGTCCCAGTGTCACTTCGAAAGTCACCGAGTAGCCGTCCTCCTTCGCAACTTCGATTCCGGGGAGGTCGAGCCTGACCTCTCGCAACTCCTTCTTCGTCCCGACGGGCATGACCTTGCGCGAGCTCACGGTCATCACGTCCGCGCCCTGCATATAGTACGTCCATAGGAGATACCTGATCGACTTCACGTCGTCGACGGACTCCATGTGGATCTCGGCCTTCTTCTTCTCCCCCATCAGCTTCGTGGGAGCTAGCTTGAGGGATACTCCGTCCTCCACCACGAACAGCTCGGCCCCCTTCTCCATGCTGTGCTTGGTCACCCACCAGCGGGGGAGGGTTATCGTATAGCTGCCTCCCTTGATGGCCTGAAGGCTCCTGCGTCCCGGTTGCGAGGGGACCGTCTTGCCCATCGTTCATCGCGTGAGAACATTGATTCTATTAGGCTTTTTGTATATATTCCTCGCAGAGTATGTAACCCGAGAAGTAAAATTATAGCATAGACGTCATGTATATTGCTTCCCTCTGCCTCCGCCCTTCGTGAGGATCCTCAGGAGCATCGCTCCGTCTTCCGGAAGGACGACATAGGGTACTCCAAGCGCCGAGCATCCTCTCTTCCCTACGGCCACCCTCCCCGTCACAAATCTCGCACCGGGGTGCAAACGCAGGAGCTTCTCAGCCTGTCCGACATCCTCCGCGCAGATTCCATGCACGGCGCCTCGGGGAGGGCCTGTCTTCCCGTGCATCCCCTCCACCAAGACGAAGTCCAACCCTCCGCCAAGCGCCTCTGCGACCTCCCTTGCCGTCAGCCTTCTCGTGTCCCTCTTCTGAATGACCGCGACCTCGTGACGCGCGACAACGGCTACCGCCGACGCCCCGGCCTTTGCATGCCTCCATGTATCCTTCCCGGGAGTGTCGATGGAGAAGCTTGGTTCGTGGACGTGCTTGATGGTCCCGACCTTGAGCCCTGCCTTCTTCATCGCCCTGACTGTCGCTTCGATCGCCGTCGTCTTCCCTCCTCCCTTGTATCCGAAGAACACCACCAGCTTCATGTTTCCCGCCCCGACGCCCCAACCCTCGCGAGTTCGGCGGGCCCTAGGAGTTCGACTTCAACGCTGCTTGACGCCTCAACTTTCTTGTTCGCCCCGAGACGGACGAAGCCACTGGCTTCGGATAGACTCCCCAGAAGGTTCGAACCCCATTTCAGAGGCGTGGCGACCAAAGAGCCGTCCTCCCGCCGCAGCTTCATCAGGAAGTAGGCGTCTAGGGGTCGCCTGTTCGCGAGTTCCTCCTCAGTCCGGGCGACGACAGAGACCCTGCCGAAGTCGGGGTCCTGACCTGAGAGCATGTTGACCACCGGGAGGGCCACGGCGAATGTGGCGAGGGCGGCCGAAACAGCGTGCCCCGGGAGGATGACCACAGGCTTCGTGACGCCCTTCCTTCTGACGATCGCCAGTCCTGTCGGCTTGATGGGCACCGCGCGTATCCCATGGAACAGGAGTTCGGACCCCGGAATCGACTCCAGCGCCTCGGAGACAAGGTCGTACTCGCCTACGGAGCTTCCGGCTATGGTCGTGATCACATCGACGATTTCGAGGCCCTTCTCTATCGCCAAGCGGACGTCTTCCTTCCCGTCCTCGCATATCCCCAACGATACGGTCTCCACCCCCCGGGCCTCGAGATACCCCCTTACCATGTTCGAATAGTTGTTGAATGGACCCACCCTGTGCTTCGACTTCGCGGGCCGGGGGAACTCCACGAGTTCGCTCCCGACGGAGAGCACGCCTGCCCTCGGCCTCCTCTTCACCCGAAGGGTCGTCGTGCTGCAGGCCAGGCAGAGTGCAAGGGAAGCCGCAGTCACCGTCTGGGACCGTCTCAGTATCACCGAACCCTTGCGCACGTCCTCTCCTGAAAGGGATACGTTCTTCCACCTGGGGAACTCCCTGGACACCTCGACGCCGGAGCCCTCCAAGGCCCTGACGTCTTCTTCCTTCACCACGAGGTCTGCCCCGGCCGGCATCGGGGCTCCTGTCGCCACCTGAAGCGCCTCCCCCGGTCCGACGGCACCTTTGGCCGAACCGATTCCGTAGGGACGGACGGAACCAACGACCGTGAGGGTGACTGGCCTGTCGACGGCGGCGCCCTTCAGGTCTCTTTGCCTTACGGCATAGCCGTCCATGGCGGCGACCGATCGGGGAGGGAGGTCCCGGAGCGATCTGACGTCCCCCGACGAGACCCTCATGAGCGCCCTGTCCACCCTGACCTTCTCCGTCGGCCAACTGGTCCCTTCGAGGGCCAGCTTCGCCTTCTCCATCGCCTTGTCCGGCGGGACGAGTTTCAGCACCTTCCATGCGGCTCGTCCTACCGGCCGGGCTCCCGTTCCGTCAGTCAATAGGCATCAGTTCCAGCGCCCCTTCCCGGTAATTAACTCCCGTTTCGGCTCCTGCCTCCGCCAGTCACGACACCCCAGGGTTCCGAGCGCCTCTTTATCAAAAATATAAAAAAACTCCAAAAATATAAATAACTTGCAGCCGACGAACCGCAGCCGTGCTGCGGGTCCTCGTGGCTAAAGAGCCTGGTCGAGATGGAGACGCCCGATAGGTTCAACATAGCAGACGTCCTCCTCAACGAAAACCTGGCCAAGCGGCCTGACAAACCCGCGGTCTACTACGGGGACGAAACGCTCACCTATGCCGGGCTCTACGAGAAGACCAACCAGTTCGCGAACTCCCTCCGAGAGCTGGCGAACATTCGCATCGGGGACACGGTCATGTTGGTCCTTCCCGACAGCCCGGAGTTCTTCATCAGTCTTCTGGGTTCGATGAAAGCTGGTGCTGTCCCCGTCCTGAGCAACGCCCTGCTCAACGACAACGACTACAGGTACATGTTCAACCTGAGCCGCGCAGGCACCGCGGTCGTATCGGCTCCGATACTCGAGTCCCTCAGGCGGATACTCCCGGAGCTGAAGCACCTCAGGAGGGTGGTGGTGGTCGGAGGAGACGGCACGCCCGACGCGACAAGATTCGAAGACATGATCAGGTCGGGGAGCGCCAAGGCCGGGGCTGCTGAGACCTGCCGCGACGACCCGGCGTTCTGGCTCTGGACGTCTGGCACCACAGGCTCTCCGCAGGCTGTGGTGCACCTCCACCACGACATACTCTTCACGACAGAGGCGTTCGGGAAGAACATCCTGAAAATCAGGGACACGGACGTCTGCCTCTCGGCGAGTAAGCTCTTCTTCGCATACGGCCTGGGGAACAGCTTCTCATTCCCCCTCAGATTCGGGGCGTCCACCGTCCTCTATCCTGCAAAGCCCACTCCGGAGAAGCTCCTCGAGCTCATCGACAGGCACAGGGCTACCGTCTTCTTCGCCGTACCGACGATATACAACGCAATGAGCAAGCTGGAGGACGACGCCATCAGAAGGTACGACCACGGCTCCCTCAGGCTCTGCGCATCCGCAGGAGAAGCGCTGCCAGCTAGCGTCTGGACCGGATGGAAGAGCAAGTTCGGCGTCGAAATCCTCGACGGCATCGGGACGACAGAAATCCTCCACTGCTTCATCTCGAACAGGGAAGGGATGGTGAAGCCCGGGAGCAGTGGGCTCCCGGTTCCAGGATACGAAGTGAAGCTTGTGGATGAAGAGGGGAACGACGTGACAGAGCCCGGAGCGAACGGCTTCCTGATGGTGAAGGGAGGGAGCACCACCCCTTACTACTGGCTCAACCAGGAAAGGACGAAGAGGACGATTATAGGGGACTGGATCTACACCGGGGACATCTTCAGTAAGGACGCCGACGGCTTCTACTGGCACCAGGGGAGGGCCACAGACATGCTCAAACCGAGAGGGTTGTGGGTCTCGCCGGTGGAGGTCGAAGCGGCCATCCTTGCGCATGACGCCGTCTTCGAGTGCGCCGTAGTGGGTGTGAAGGACGACGCAGGGCTGGAGAAAGTGAAGGCGTTCGTCGTCCTGAAGGAAGGGCATGCGGGGAGCCCAGAGCTCGTCGCCAGCCTGAAGGAGTTCCTGAAATCGAGGATCGACTCCTACAAGGTCCCGCAGATGGTCGAGTTCGTCGTCGAGCTCCCTAAGACGAGCACGGGGAAGATAAGGCGGTTCATGCTCCGAGAGAAGTCCTCGAGGCAGGGACCAGCGCCTCTCACCGCGGCCCAGAGCGGAATGGCCGAGCCTGCCCGCAGAGGAAGAGGGACTGAGCCAGGGCTGGTGACTATGAGATATGCGCACCTGATGCAAATCTGCAGATACCAGACGGAAGGAGCATGCCTCCGCGAGAGCAATAACCCCCACGACTGTGTGGAGACCCTCTGTCCGCTCGTCGAGAAGTTCACGACGTGACCTCGCAGGAATGGCGGCCCACGGGCTGACGCGAAGAAACTGGTCCCAACCGGCGCGTCCGTCCTGCCGTTCTACACCGATACTACAGACTCCATTCAACCCCTCCCGCACCGGTAGTCTAGGGGCGCTTACTCGCCGAGACGGCCTTCTGACGCGCCACGGGCGAGTCGCTTCCTGCAGGTCGGCAATATATCGGTCCCGACCGGGGCGCCACGGGTGGAAGCCCCTCCCGACTCGAAACCCAGCTACTCCGCCCTCCTGAAGAACAGATCCTTCTCGCGCCTCTTCGTAGGCCAGCTCATCTCTCAATCGGGGGACGCTGTCTTCGATGTGGCCCTCCTCTGGCTCGTCTTGGCCACCACGGGCTCTACCGTCCTCGTGGGGCTCACCCAGGCCGCCGTGCTCATCCCAGCCGTCCTGGTCTCTCCTCTGGCCGGTGTCTATGCAGACAGAGTAAACAGGCGGAACATCATGGTCGTGAGCAACCTGTTCCAGGGCGCCATCACGGCGGCTGTCTCCGTCCTCTACCTGCTAAGCTCGCTTCACTACGCGCTCCTCATCGTCCTGGTCCTGGCGCTATACAGCGGGGCCCAGTTCTACAGGGCTGCTAGCGGAGCAATCATACCCCGGATGGTGGGGAAGGGAGACCTGGGGGCGGCTAACGGCCTGCTCACGCTCAGCCAGTCCTTCAACCAGTTAGTGGGATACAGCGCAGGAGGGATTGTGATCTATGCTCTGGGTCCCGCGGTCCCCATCACCTATGATAGTGTGACGTTCTTTGCCGCTTCCTTCGTACTGATTCTCATAGCGAAATCGCATGGGACTCCAAGGGCCGCATCAGACCCGAGCGTTCCCCGGGCCAGCTTCTCAGTCGACTTCAAGGAAGGACTCAGATACGTCCGCGGGAACAAGCTGTTCCTCGAGATCATGGTTCTCGGGCTTCTGGTCAACTTCTTCTTCACCGCAGCGTCCACCCTCATGGCCCCATATGCGAAGTTCGCAGTTCATGGCAACGCGTCCACCTATGGCTTCCTTTCGTCCGCCTTCGCGCTGGGGGTGGTCGTCGGCTCCATCCTGATAGGCAAAGTGAACTTCAGGAGGTATGTCGGAAAGCTCGTCTTCTTCGGCATAACGGGGGTCGGGCTCCTTATAGCAACAGCAGGCCTGGTCACCAGCATACCCATCGCATTTGCGGATTTTGTGGCCGTCGGAATCCTGCTCGCCGCAGTCAACGTCCCCATCAGCGCCGTGATACAAGCACGTATCCCGGGAGAGATGCTGGGGAGGGTGAACACCGTCCTCGGCGCCACTCTGGCCGCCGCTCAGCCTGTGGCCGCGGTACTGGCCGGAGTCCTGGCAGGGCTCGCCACGGTTAGCGCCGTGTTCGTCGGCTCAGGGGTCGCAGCTGCGGGAGCGACGCTGGCGCTCTATCCGGTGTTCAAGGAGCTGGGAAGCGCACAATACTGATTGGAGTGGACCGGGGGGGAATTGAACCCCCGACCTTGGGACCCCTTGGATTCTCCCGCGTGCGAGGCGGGCATTCATACCGCTGAACTACCGGCCCACAAGCCCAGCCGGATGCCCGTCGTATTTAACAGAGCAACCTGCGAACGGATAAGTCGGCCCTTTTTCCACAAGACGCCATGGGCGACGGCAGCGGGGTGCTGAAGCACGAGTTCCTCGAGAGGAAGATGAAGCTCGTCTGCGAGGCAATGGACGAGCGGGGGATCGACATGTGGATCACCTTCTCCCGCGAGGGGAACGAAGACCCGCTCGCCGAGGACCTGCGCTTCAACAACCTGACCTGGCGTTCCGCAGCCATCATAGAGCGAGACGGGACCAGGACGGCCATAGTAGGAGGTCTGGAGGCGGAGCTCGTGGAGGGGCGAGGGATGTACCAGAAGGTGATCGGCTATGGGAGCGAGGGGGCCGCCCCCGGGTTGAACGAGTTCGTCACCAGGCGGAGACCGAAAAAGATCGCAATCAACTCCAGCCGCGACCTCGGGGAGGCTGACGGCCTCAGCTCCGGGATGGAGCAGTACCTGAAGGCTGCGCTCAAAGGATACGCGAAGAAGCTCGTCCCCGCGGAGGACCTTGCCATCGCTCTCCGGGCCAGGCTCATCCCGGAAGAGGTAGAGCTCCTCACGAAGTCGATCAGAGAGTGCGAGAAGGTCTACGACGAGTTGGAGGGTGAGATACGCCCCGGGAGGACAGACAAGCATGTCCACGACGCCGCCCACCTTCTGCTGGAAGAGAAGGGGCTCCCTCCCGCCTGGGCCCCTGACCACTGTCCTTCTGTCCAGGTAGGCTCGGCCCCTGCTGGGCACCTCGGATACCGGGGAGCCGAGATAAGGAAGGGAGACATGGTCAGGCTCGACTTCGGGGTCAGGTACGAAGGCTACTGCAGCGACATACAGAGAGTCTACTACGTCGGAGGCGGCTCCATCCCAGACGAGGTGAAGAAGACCTTCGCCTCGGCCCGCAGCGCCAACGACGCCGCCCTTTCCATACTGAAGCCAGGCGTCCCTGGCTGGAGGGTGGACGACATAGCAAGGCGGTTGATAGTGAAGGACGGGTTTCCAGAGTACAAACACGCCCTCGGCCACGTCCTCGGAAGGAGCACCCACGAGATAGGCCCCCTACTCGGGCCGAGGTGGCCCAACAGGTATGGGAAACAGGGCGAGAAAGAGGTCGAGGAGGACATGGTCTTCACCATCGAGCCCTCGGTCGAGGGGAAGGCAGGGACCTGCAACCTGGAGCAGGACGTCTTGGTGACCGCGAAGGGGTACAAAGAGCTCTCCAAGAGCCAGCGCGAAATCATCAGAGTGGGCTGACAAGGGGCGCTCTTCGGAGAAACCCTTTTGCGAAGGGGTCGCGGTGCACCCCCACCCATGCCCCGCGGAGACCTGGACGATAGGCTCTTCTGGCTTGCCACAGAGAAGGAGATCAGGACGGCCGCTGCCACGGACGCCTACTTCCTCCACACGAAGAAGGTCCTCAGGAAGAACAACATCGAGTCCAGGGTCGTCATGGAGGTGTTCGCCCGGGACGTCCCCTACGCCGACAACTGGGGGGTCCTGACCGGCGTCTACGAGGCGGCCAAGCTCCTGGAAGGGCTCCCCGTGGATGTCTGGGCCTTCGACGAGGGGTCTGTCTTCCTCGCTGACAAAAGCACGGCGATGTACGAGCCGCTGATGACGATAGAAGGCAGATACTCAGACTTCGTCGAATACGAGAACCCCCTGCTGGGGCTGTTGTCGGCTTCCACCAGCGTTTCGACCCGGGCTGCGAAGCTCAGGGTGGCGGCTGGCCCAAGACTCCTTCTCAGCTTCGGGACGAGGCGGGTGCACCCCGCACTGGCTCCGCTGGTCGAGAGGGCGTGCTACATAGCGGGGTTCGACGGCGTCTCCAACGTGCTGGGGGCCAAGCTCCTCGGGATCGAGCCGTCGGGGACCATGCCTCACGCGCTAGTCCAGATATTGGGGAGTCAGGAGAAGGCCTGGCGTCTTTTCGACGAAGCAGTCCCGGCGGGGATCCCCCGCGTCGCCCTGGTGGATACCTTCTGGGACGAGAAGACCGAGTCCGTGAAAGCCTTCGAGGTCCTGGGGCCGAAGCTCTGGGGGGTCAGGCTTGACACGCCCGCATCCAGGCGCGGAGACTTCGCCAAGATAGTGGAGGAGGTGAGATGGGAGCTCGACATCCGCGGAGGCAAGAAGGTGAAGATCATCGCGTCCGGTAGGCTGGATGAGGAGACAATCGCGAAGCTGAACCCTCTGGTCGACGGCTACGGCGTGGGGACCGCCGTCGCATATCCGCCCGTCGTAGACCTGAGCGCAAAGATCGTCGAGGTCGCGGACGGCGACAGGAGGGAGTTCAGGGCAAAGCGCGGCGGGCTCGGCGGCAAGAAAGCGGTGTTCAGGTCCCAGGGGTTCAGGGACCAGGTCGTCCTCGAGGAGGCGGCCAGGCCCGGGCGCGCGGTCCCCATGCTCAAGCCATTGCTCTCCAAAGGGAAGGTGGTGGGGAGCTTCAGACCCATCGACGAAGTGAGAACCAGGGTCCTGGAAGACCTGGCAGAGCTTGGCAGGTCGACCCCGGCGCTCAAGTGGAGGTGACGCGCTCGGTGCGACCGGCGCTTCTGGTGGTCGACGTACAGGTCGACTTCTGTCCCGGTGGATCCTTGGCTGTCGAGTCAGGCGACGAGGTGGTCCCCGGGCTGAACAGGCTGATCATGGAGTTCCAGGAGCGCGGACTCCCCATCTTCTTCACAAGGGATTGGCACCCTCCCAACCACATGTCGTTCAGGAGCCGGGGAGGGATCTGGCCCCCACACTGTGTTCAGGAGACGGAGGGCGCCGAGTTCCATCCGGCACTGAAGGTACCTGCAGGAGCCCCAATCATAAGCAAGGGTGACGACCCGACGAAGGAGGCGTACTCAGGCTTCCAGGAGACAGACCTCGAGTCGCGCCTGAAAAGGGCCGGCGTTGACAAAGTCATCATAGGCGGCTTGACGACGGACTACTGCGTCAGGCAGAGCTCCCTTGACGCGATCCGCGCAGGCTTCAAGGTCGAGGTCGTTGTAGACTGCACCAGGGCCGTGAACGCAAAGCCTGGGGACGGCGAGAGGGCGCTGGCTGAAATCGGGAGAGCCGGCGTCCGCCTGCTGAGCGCCGAGGCCGTGGCCAGGGAATTGGCCAGCACGCAGCATTAGGTCATCATCCCGGCCCTTGGAGTCGGGCCAGTCCAGATCGCCCGTCGTAGCGCGCCGCGTGCCAGACCGGTTTTTGTGCACCTTCTTTCTATTTATCCGTTCCCGGCCTGCACGTCCGCTCGGTTTTATTAGCAGGCTGCGCCTCGTCCGTCCTGTTGAGCGAAGAAGCGGAGGAGTACGTCAGCTGGTGGCTGGCCCTCTCAAGGGACCCCGACTATTACACTAACACAGAGCAGGGACAGAAGGAGCTGGCCGACATGATCCGCAAGGAGTCGGAGCGCCTCCTCGAAGAGATCGGGAAGCTGGTGAAACCGACGAAGGAAATCATCTGGCTGTCGAACTTCTGCAGGTCGTGCCACTACTTCAGGGCAGAGGGGAGGAAGATGTCGTGTAGCAAGTGGCACGTTCGCATCGTCAAGCCCTTCTATGGGCGAGCCGTATGGAAACAGGTCAGATCGAAGCCCAGCGATGACGAAAAGGAGTTCGTGGTGGACGGCATCGACTGGGACACAAGATGGAAGGAGGTCTCCGAGAAGGTCGTCGACATGGCCGTAGGCATGGTGAACGGCGGGTACCCATACTTCTGCTACAGGGGGACGTAACCCGTCCAAATCCTGTGGGCTCGTAGAACCCGAAGCCCCCCCGACTGGCTCGTGGTTACATGTGGTCTTAGCCCTCGAACCCAAGGCGTGCACGCCACAGATGAGACCCGGTGACGTGAAGTCCGTTGTCACGACCATCAGGAGAACAGGAATGGAACCGCTGCAACTTCTGGCGCTCATAGGAAACTGCGCCGTCCCGCCGTGGAGGACTCCGGGGTGCCCCTGTCGCCTGGGTAGCATCGTTTTTACGACCATCTCTCCTCCCTCTGGCTGTGGCCCAGGACGCCCCACCCATCCAGGCCGCCTCCCCTGGTCTCCCTCCTTACACGAAGAGCCTCCTGAAATGGAGCTTCGCCATCGGCGTCATCCCTCCGGTCGCCCTGGTGGCCGCCCTAGCGCTGAAGAGCACCTACATGCTTGACTACGTGCACGTGCTGACCGGGGGCGCCTGGACCGGGTTCGATCTCTATACCGGCCTGATCCTGTCCCGCATCCTGAAGTCCCTTGAGGTCCCCGCCAGGGTCGAGGTCGCCAAGAGGCTCACCCCAACGACCTTCTTCATCCTCCCGTCCCTATCTGCGGTCGCCATAACCGCGGGCATCTACCTCGCCCAGGAACTCGGGGAGTTCAACCTGAACGACCCCTGGATACTCGCCGCCGGAGCTATAGTGATCATCCTCGTTGCCCAGGGCTTCGGGATCTTCCTTCCCAATGGGGTGAGGATATTCCTCGAACTGGCGAAGGCGAAGCCTGACACCGCCCTGATATCGAAGCTGACCATGAGGAACGTCCGCCTCGCGGCCAGCCAGGCGGTCTTCCAGATTCTGATAATATTGGTGATGGCCCACCTCGCGGTGTATTAGATGAACACAAGCGCCCTCCTCGCCATAGTCGTCTTCGCTGGAGCCCTCCTCCTGGTCTTCGGGTACCTCTACAGGATAGCGGCCAAGAGCCACGCGAGGGGAGAGCTGGCTGACGAAGGGATACGGATCCTCCGCTGGGCACTGCTGGGGCAGCTGGTCATCTTCTTGATACTCGCCATAACTGCGTTCCTGACCTGATAGCTATGTCCCAGGTGGCGACATAATCTACCCAGAAGACTACGAGCCAGAAGAGGCGGACGAGTAATCCTGGAAGAACGGAAATACTTGGTTAGGGTAATGCACGTCATTACTGCATCATCTCCCGAACACGCCGCATCACATTTCTGGGGCAGTTTGTGCGACTGGTTCCTAAACAAAGTAACAGTCGGGGAGGCGTCGGGGAAAGGTTGCGTCGCTGTGAGCGCCTCCTGCGGGTCCGATCGAACCTAGGGTACCTCAGACACAATAAATAGTGCTGTATCTTCCAGCCGGCCGTTGACCTCCTGTCCGAAGTGCGGAAAGGAGGTCTCGAATGAAGTCGCTTTCTGTCCTTCCTGCGGGTACAACCTGAAAGCCCATCAGGCTCCCATAGCTTCCCCTGGGGCTCCACCCCCATCTTCCGGAGCCCACCCGGGGGCCTCAACGAATGCTGGGAAGGCTGGAGTCAGTCAGGCCGTGAAGATGAGGGAGAAGTCAGACAGGGTGATGTCTGTCGCATGGATCTTCCTCCCATTGGTCGGGGTGGCATTCGGCATCGGAGGCTTTGCCAGCTTCTACGTCTTTGGGCTGGGGGGGATTTTCGTCATGCTCGGTCTGATGGTGGTGGAAATCGTCCTCATTGCGGCGTTCTGGTACTTCCTGATCTCGCGTCGGAACGACCACTTCAGAAGGGACAAGGTCCTCAGAAGCGCCCTGGTCGAATACATCCGCCAGGAAGGGGAGGCGACTGGAAGGTCCAGTCAGTTGAGCACCGAGATCGCCACCATGAACTCCATCAACGGCGAGGCGAGCGCCGACGAGACGGAGAAATCAGCCGTGCTCTGGATCATCCTGAGCATCGTCACCTTCGGCCTGCTCGGGCTCTACGTGCTCTACTTTCTGACCAAGGACCCCTACAAGCACGACAGCAGACAGCAGGGGTTCATGCAGCAGGCTCAGTCTGCTCTGGTGAAGCTGGGAAAGACGGTGGTCAACCCGTCCTGGAAGGCCCTCCCCTCGAGGAGCTTCTTCCTGTATTTCGTGCTGTCCATCATCACCTTCGGGCTCTTCGAGTACTACTGGTACTACACCCTCATCGTGGACTTCAACAACCACTTCAAGGCGCAGTGGCAGCTCGAAGACAGCATAATGGCGGCCATCTAGGGCCCTTTCCGCAGAACCGGGGACGAGGTGCGTAGGGAAGGCCAAGGTCAATCAGTCACTCGTTCCGAGCGGTGATCTGTCTCAGGTGGGCGGAATGGACCTCAGCCCTTAGCGCGGTGAAGCCCTCGCATCCTGGAAAACGGCTCCCCTGCCTTTCAGCTGTAGACGCGCCCCCTTGCATGGCGGCACCAGAATCGGCATCACGAGAGGGAGACGGACCTACGAGAAAGACAAGCCACCGCTCATGGAGATGGTGTCGAGGGAGACAGGTGACGCCGTCATTGCCTTCGCCGCCCCTCTCTGGCTCACTTCCGCTAGATGTCCCTCTTCCCCACAGGGCTGTCGATTCACGAGCGTAAACGTGCAGGGGGTCCTACGCCTCGCATATTGGACCTAGAAGCCGTAGTGGGTGACCGCGTCGGGTTCAGGAAGACGATGGGCGACGGCCCCGGAGACCCCCGCTGCCAGTGGGCAGCAAAGGTGGAAGAGCGGGCCCGTGAAATCTACAAGGGTCCGCCCGACCGCATCGTCTTCCACTACGCGGAAGACGGAATCAGGCTGCTTACCGATGGGGAAAGCAAGGTCTCCCTGCTCATAGCGGTGCGGGAGCTTTACGGGCAGATAGCGCAGACTAGCAAGCATTCGCCTGTGGTAGGGATTCGAACTCTGGGTGG
The DNA here is from genome assembly GCA_029785825.1 of Nitrososphaerota archaeon. Classification (NCBI taxonomy): domain Archaea; kingdom Thermoproteati; phylum Nitrososphaerota; species Nitrososphaerota archaeon. The sequence goes on from JAFLYY010000001.1 coordinate 102,511, forward strand.
AAGTGGGCTTTGAACCCGCCGGGGATTATGAGCCGTGAGTTTAAAGGCCCTGGGTGGGATTTGAACCCACGATCGAGAGGTGACGGCGCAGGCCTCGTGTCACGGGGCCCGCTCCACAGCCTCCTATGCTAACCAAGCTGCACCACCAGGGCCGCTCGTTGCGGCGGGTCGCAGACCGTCTTTATGTCTTAACCGGCTCCCCACGAGCGGACGCAAAGCATATCGGCGGACCCCGACCGCGACGCGCTGTTGGTCAAGTGGTCCTTCATAGAGCTGGACGAAGTCGGGTCCACCCAGGAAGTGGCTAAGGGCCTCGCAGCAGAAGGCGCACCCGAAGGCACGACGGTGGTCGCAAAGTCCCAGACCTCAGGCATGGGGCGGCTGGGGAGGAGATGGCTGTCCCCGGAAGGCGGGCTCTACATGTCGTTCGTGCTCAAGCCGGACCGCATCAAGCGACCCGAACTGGCTACCATCGTCTCCACAGCGGCGGTTGCCGAGGGCATCGAGAAGAGCACAGGTCTTGCCCCAACGATCCGATGGCCCAACGACGTCATGCTTCGTGGGAAGAAGCTAGCAGGGGTGATTGCCGAGGCACAGGCGTCGAGCGGCGGGGTGTCCTCCATCGTGGTCGGGATAGGGGTAGACTGCAGGCGTTCGGCAGACCTGCAGTCCCTGAGAGGAGAGTCGACCACGGTCGAGCAGGAACTGGGCAGGCCCATCGCAATACCTGAGGTCATGCGCTCCATCCTCGGCTCCTTCTCTGTGCTCTACGGCCGGTGGGCCGCCGGGGACGACGTTCGGAAGGAATGGGCGAGGAGGGTGGGCACCCTCGGGAAGCATGTCCTGGTCAAGCTGAAAACCGAAGAAAACCCCTTTTCATGCACGGCGAAGACGCTTGAAGACGACGGAAGCCTGTCGGTCTCCCTCGCCGGGAAAGACAGGGTCGTACGGGCCGAGGACCTCGAGTGGCTCAGGGAGCAGGGCTAGCCCTTCGTCAATCGACTACTGACGGCTGACGGCACCGCCTCTGCTGCCCACCCTTTTTATCGACAGACTGGGCCCGACCCCCAATTGAGCGCAGGCGACGCGGAGAGAGAGCTCGGGGAGATGAACAGGGCCGCAGAGCTGGGCGGAGGGAAAGAGCGGATCGACGAACAGCACAGGAAAGGGAAGCTCACAGCCCGCGAAAGGATAGACCTCCTCCTCGACCCGGGGACGTTCAACGAGCTGGACAAGTTCGTGACCCACAGGTCGACCGACTTGGGGATGGACCGCTCGAAGCCGCTCGGGGACGGCGTGGTCACCGGGTACGGGAAAATTGACGGCAGGCTCGCCTATGTCTACTCCCACGACTTCACGGTCTTCGGCGGCTCCCTCGGCGAGGCGCTCATGAAGAAGGTCACGAAAGTGATGGATCTCGCACTCAAGAACGGCGCACCCATCGTCGGGCTCAACGACTCCGGTGGCGCGAGGATACAGGAGGGGGTCCTAAGCCTCGCAGGGGTGAGCGAGCTGTTCTTCAGGAACACCTTGGCGTCAGGGGTGATCCCACAGATCAGCGCAATCCTCGGACCGAGCGCAGGCGCGGCTGCCTATTCCCCCGCCCTGACCGACTTTGTGTTCATGGTGAAGGGGACGGGACAGATGTTCGTGACCGGCCCTGAGGTGGTCAAGGCCGCGCTGGGAGAGACGGTCACCTTCGAGGAGCTGGGCGGAGCCGCTGTCCACTCTGCCCAGAGCGGAGTGGCCCACTTCGTTTCTGAGAACGAGAAGGAGTGCTTCTCGTCCATCAGGCGGCTCCTGTCCTTTCTTCCACAGAACAACACAGAGCTCCCGCCCGCCGTCGCGACCCCGGACGGGGCGGCTAAGGAGGATCCGGAGCTGAACGCGCTCGCCCCCGGCGAACCATACAGGACCTACGACATGAGGACAATCATACTGAGGCTTGTGGACGACCAGGACTTCCTCCAGGTGCACGCGGCCTGGGCCCAGAGCGTCATCGTGGGGTTCGCACGGCTCGCAGGCAGCACAATCGGAGTGGTCGCCAACCAGCCCGCCTACCTCTCAGGGGCGCTCGACGTCGACAGCTCTGACAAGGCCGCGAGGTTCGTCCGCTTCTGCGACGCGTTCAACATCCCCATCCTCACCCTGGTGGACGTCCCAGGATACATCCCGGGCACCGACCAGGAGCACCGGGGCCTCATCCGCCACGGCGCCAAGCTCTTGTACGCCTACTCGGAAGCGACGGTCCCCAAAGTCACGGTGATAGTGAAGAGGGCTTACGGGGGCGCATATTGCGCCATGGGGTCGAAGTACAGCAAGGCGGACGTCTGCTACGCCTGGCCCGGGGCGGAGATCGCTGTCATGGGCCCGGAGGGAGCGATCAGCATAATCTACAGGAAAGAGATAGAGGGCTCTGCCGACCCGGACGCCACCAGGAAGCAGCTCGCAGCCGAGTACAGGAAGAAGTTCGCCAACCCCTACGTCGCGGCGGGGAGGGGAGTAATCGACGAAGTGATCCCTCCATCTTCGACCAGACCCAAGCTCGTCGCAGCCTTCGAGTCCCTGAAGTCGAAGTCCGAGTTCAGGCCCGCGAAGAAGCACGGGAACATCCAACTGTGACTTTCAGTTGTTCGACAGCGTCCTCATAGCAAACCGGGGAGAGATAGCCGTCCGGATAATCCGGACCTGCAGGATCCTTGGAGTCAAGACGGTGGCGATATACTCCGACGTGGACGCCGAGGCGCTCCACGTCAAGCTTGCCGACCGGGCGGTAAGGATAGGCCCTGCCGACCCCGGAGACAGCTACCTGAACATCGACAAGCTCGTGCAGGCCGCCGCGGACGCCGGTGTCGACGCCCTCCACCCGGGATATGGGTTCGTCTCCGAGAACTGGAACCTGGCAGAGAAGTGTCGCCAGGCCGGGATAAAGTTCGTCGGCCCCAGCCCCAGGACCCTGGTGATCGCCGGGAACAAGGTCGACTGCAAGCGGGTCGCGAGGCGGGCCGGGGTCCCCGTTATCGAAGGGGGCGGAACGGTCTGCTACACTCCGGAGAACGCCTTGGACGCGGCCCGCGAGCTCGGCTATCCCGTCCTCCTCAAAGCTGCCTTCGGGGGCGGAGGCCGTGGGATACGGGAAGCCTACGACGACAGGCAGCTCGCCCAGGGGTTCAAACTAGCCTCCATCGAGACGAGGCGTTCCCTCGGCAAGTCGGGGCTCTTCGTCGAGAAGCTTGTCAAGCCCGCCCGACACATCGAGGTCCAGATAGTCTCGGACGGCCGGGGGAAGGTAATCCAGCTTGGCGAGAGGGAGTGCAGCATCCAGCGCAGGCACCAGAAGCTACTCGAGATGACCCCCGCCCCCGGCATGGACGAGCTCGCCAGGATGAAGGTCGCAGGATACGCCGTCGACCTCGCGAAGGCGCTCTCATACGAGAACGTCGGGACCATCGAGTTCCTTATGGACAAGGACCAGAACTTCTACTTCATCGAGGTCAACTCCAGGCTCCAGGTCGAACATCCCGTCACAGAGATGAGGGCGGGTCTGGACCTCGTTAAGGAGCAGCTTGAGATCGCGGCCGGAGAGGGGGTGGACTACGGCCAGGACGACGTCGAACTGAAGGGGGCGGCCATGCAGTGCAGGATCAACGCTGAAGACCCCGCGGCAGGATTCGCGCCGTCGAGCGGGAAGATAGACCGGCTCTTCTTTCCAGGCGGCGCCGGGGTGAGGATAGACACCGCCGTCTACCCCGGGTATGAAGTCCCCGAGTACTACGACTCCCTGCTCGCCAAGCTGGTAGTCAGAGGAAACGACATGGAGGATTCCCGGAAGAGGATGCTCCTCGCCTTGTCGGAGTTCGAAATCGAGGGGGTGAAGACGACCATCCGGCTCCAAAGGTTAATCCTGGAACACGAGGAGTTCATGGGCTGGAATCTCGACGTCGAGCTCCTCAAGAGGAACAGGATCGTCGAATCATACGTCGAGAGAGCGGCCGCCGACCGGGCCGAGCTCGCCAGTCAGGGGGCGGCCATCGCGGCGGCGATAATGGAGTCTGGAGCCGGCACGGGGCCTGCGGTGCGCGCGCGGCCTGCTTCTATGCGGCAGCAGCCTGTCCAGAAGGCGAGGCACTACGACGCGATATGAGCTGAGCAGCGACGACGGCGACTTCATCGTCGACGCGGTCTCTGCGGGCGACGCATACGGCGTGACCGTGTCAGGGCGGGCGTATAGGCTGAAGATCAGGCCAGGGTCGTCGGCGGGGACGCTCGTCGCCGAGCTGTCAGGGAGGCCCCTCATCGTAACCTCGGTCAGGGCGACCCCCTCCGGTCTAGAGCTGACCATAGGCGGGGAGCGCTTCGCCTACCGGCGCGTGGCATCTGCGACCCGCACTTCAACCGCCGCAGCCGCTTCGACCACTGCGAGTCCGAAGGACGTCATCGCGGCTCCCATGCCAGGCAAGGTGATCTCAGCCCTCGTCCAGGAAGGGGCGAAAGTGAAGGCTGGAGACCCTCTGGTGATACTGGAGTCGATGAAGATGGAAGTGGCAGTCAGGGCTGACCGCGACTGCGAAATCGTGGAGGTCCTCACGGAAGAAGGGGCCGCCGTCAGGCGCGGCCAGGGACTCGCGAGGGTCCGCTAGAGCGCCTTCTCGATGGCGCCGAAATCAGGGTATTTGCCCGGGTTCTCTCCTACCCACTCATAGACGATCTTCCCCGACCCGTCTACCACGAAGATGGCTCTGTTGGCGGCGTTGTACCCTTCCATCCCTCCCAATTTCTCCCAGACTACGCCGTACTCCCTGATGGCTTCCCGCTTGAAATCGCTGAGCAGAGGGAAGTTGAGGTTGTGCTTCTCGGCGAAGGCCTTGTTGGCGAAGGGCGGGTCGACCGAGATCCCGACAACGTCGGCATTCAACTTCTTGAGCCCCTCGTGCATGTCCCTGAACTCGCACATCTCCTTCGTGCATACCCCGGTGAACGCCCCCGGGTAGAACGCGAAGACCGTCTTCCTCCCAGCGGCCAGGAAATCGTTCATCTTCCTCAGCTTCAGATCCGTGTCGTAGAGGGCGAACTCCGGTGCCTTGTCTCCAGCTTTGAGCATATCAGACGCTGCCCGAGCGGGGGCGTTTTAATTTTACCGAAGCTCGAGGTTCGTGGCCATCGCGACTAGGCGACTGTCCGGCGCCGCAAGCCACACCTTACCGCTTCCGCCCGTCGTCGCCGAGTTCGCCGCCCTGGGCGAAATCTACCTGCCGAGAGAGCAAAAGTAAGCTTACATGCGGCGTAGCCGTACCTAAAGCTGCACCGGACTGAAAAGTCCCACGCGGTCTCTTACCTCCCGTCTAGACTGAGGCCGGCCCCTTGCCTACCGCAGGAGTGCCCCGCTTGGCGGCGGGCCTCCTTGACCACGTGTATCTGGCCACCAGCACCAAAAGCGCCAGCAGAGCTACCCCCACGGAGGCGGTGATTGGAGCGGTTTCGTATATCGGGGTGTATGTCGAGTTGGAAGCGACCAACGTCGGCACCCCCAGCGAGGCGAGGTCACCGGCGTAGGACCCCTGTCTTTGATATGGGAGGCTCGTGAATGGTGTCTGCAGCTCCATAGGGAAGGCGCTCCCATTGCCGAGCACCACCGGCTCCCTCACGAGCGAGCCTCCAGGGTAGGTCTGGTTGAAGTCGAACATGTCCAGGGGGAGCCCAGAGTCTGCGACGAAGGTGTTGAGCGCCGGGATGTTCCAGTTGTAGTCCACGAAGGCCAGCGTGGACGCGTGGTTCATGACCGTGTGGGAGACGTAGTTCTCCTTGGCGTAGGGCGAGATGACGAAGAACGGCACCCTGAACCCCAGCTGCACTCCGTCGACGGTCGGCGGAGGGACATGGTCATAGTACCCTCCTCCCTCGTCGTACGTGACGAATACCGCCGTCGAGTTCCAGTACCCGCTCTGCATCACCCCGTCAACCACACCAAGGAGCCAGTCCTCTCCTTCGGTCATGTTGGCCGAGGGATGCTGGTCTACCCCCGTAGCCCCTCCCCCGACCGGCATCACCCAGGACACCGACGGGAGGCTCCCGTGCTGCAGGGCGCCGTAGAAGGAGTCCCAGCTCTGGATCCGGGACGAGTACGCCCCTATACCGTCGAAATAGTTGAGAGGGAAGTTGTCCGACGCCGGGTTCTGTACGTAGTACCCCCAGCTCACCCCATAGCGGTTCAGCTCTGAGAAGATCGACTGGTTCACCGGTATGTAGGGGGGCGGCCCGCTGTCGGTGGTTATCCCAGCCCCATAACCGGCGAGGGAATAAAGTCGGTTCGGGTTGGTCATGCAAAGGCAGCTCGAGAAGTACCTGTCGGCTATGGCGTACTGCTCTGCCCAGTCCCACTCCACCGCCACCTGCGACGGACCGAAATACGTCATGGACGCGCTCCCGCTGTTTGCTGCGAACCCGTCCATCTTCCCGCTGTCCCAGTCCGCAGAGTATACGCCCTCGTTGGGGTCCGCCGTAGAATAGACTCCGTTTGGCACCTGGGTGAGGGCCCGGGCGGCGCCCGTCGGGGCGCCGAGGACGTCGTCTGGGGCCTGCAGCGACGACAGTAGAGGCGAAGGGCTGCTCGAGTTCATGGTCGGATAGAGGCCGAAGATGTTGTCGAAGCTGTGGTTCTCCATCATCACGATCACGACGTGCTTTATCGGGGTGGCCGTGCCCGACGCCCCGGCCGCGGGGATTGCGCCAGCCATGACCTGTGCCGCAAGCAGGGAAGCAACCAGGACCGCCGTGAGCCTGCGGGTGGGAACCGGTGCCACGCCTTCCGCAAACGCGCTGGCTGGGATATATCGGTTGCCGGAACTTCGGGCCCCTTACAAGGCATATCAGCCCGGTGGCCGGGGCGTTGTCGTTGCTTCCTCCTGGCGCCGTGAGGCCCGACTACGAAGGCTACTGCCTTTCCAACGTCCCCTCGACGGTCCAGTCTCTCTTCGGCCTGGACCCTGGGAGACCGCGACTTCCGAAGGACGCACTGGGAGACGTGGAGACGTCGGGGATCGACAACGTGATACTCATGCTATGCGACGGGCTGGGATACAACGAGTGGCGCAGAACACCCGGGACCGGGTTCTTCGGCGCCTTCAACACGAAGGGGAGCGTCAGGCCGATCACCAGCATCTTCCCCTCGACCACGGCCGCGGCGCTGACCAGCGTCAGCACCGGCCTGACCCCACAGGAGCATGGGCTCCCCGAGTGGTTCGTCTACATGCAGGAGCTTGGGGAGATCATACTCACGCTTCCGTTCTCCAGGCCGGGGGAGCGCGGCCGAGACACCCTCAAGGGAAGGTTCCCCGAACGCGCCCTCTTCGACGGAGCCCCCGTCTTCCGCCGGCTGAAGACAGAAGGGATCGGATGCATGACGTTCACGGGCGGCTACCTTGCCAACACGGTCTACTCCACCCTCACCAGGGCAGGGACCGGCGTCACACCATACTCGAGCGCATCCGACCTCAGCGTGTCCCTGAGGCGCTTCGTTGAAAAGGCGAAGGGGAAAAACTTCGTCTACGTTTACTGGAGCGACGTGGATCACATCGAACACGCCTACGGCCAGGGGACGGACGAGTCTCTCGTCGAGACATCCCTCATATCACATGCCATGCAGGAAGGGTTCCTTGACAGGGTGGACAGGGAGGCGGCCAAGAGGACCCTGATTCTACTGACCGCGGACCACGGCCAGCTCACCGTCGAGCCGGAGAAGACGGTGTATGTGAACCGGTTCACCAAGCTGACGAGGAACCTGCAAAAAAATCCACATGGAGACATGATCCCTCCATGGGGAAACTTGAGGGACACTTTCTATCTGGTGGACGAAAGCCGACTCGAGGAGACGGAGAGATACATGCAGGAAAAGCTAGACGGCGTGGCCACGGTCATGAAGACCGCCGACGGGATAAAGGAGGGGCTTTTCGGCATTAACAGGCCGAGCGGGAGGTTTCTGAGACGGGTGGGGAACCTGATGGTCTTGCCTCACGGGAACAGGACCGTCTTCTACAGGTACAAGAAGGGCGCCATCCCGGACCTCAAAGGACAGCACGGCGGGCTCTCCAAGGAGGAGATGACCATCCCCCTCGCTGCTGCGAGGCTCTCGGACCTGCAGGGTCACTAGGCGCTTCGGGCGGCCCTGGCGTCGACTGAAACCATCTCTTCCCCCTTCGCCATGAGCGGGTTCACTTCGATCTCCTGGATCTCGGGGTGATCCAGGAGTATCCGCGAGAACCTGGAAACGGTCTTGGCCAGCTGCGCTACAGACGCCTTCGGCCCTCCCCGGTATCCCCTCATCAGGGTCCCCAGGCTGCCTCCGCTGATCATCGACTTCGCCCAGGCCGGGGTCACGGGCGCCACGGCCAGCGAAACGCCCCGCAAGAGCTCCGTGTAAGTCCCTCCGAACCCCACCGCCACCACCGGCCCGAAAGTAGGGTCCCGCGTGCACCCCAAGATCAGCTCCAAGGCGTCCTCCACCATCTCCTGGACCAGCATGCCCCCGAACCGGACCTTCCTTTTCCTGACCAGGCTCTGAAACCGGGCGAGGGCGGCTCCTGCCTCTTCAGGGGATTGCACCCCCAGGACTACCCCTCCGACGTCTGCCTTGTGAGGGAGGTCGGGTGACAGCAGTTTGCAGGCGACGGGGAACCGCCACCTCTCCAGTCCCTTGAGGCCGGCCCTCGTCTTGATCACCAGGGAGCGGGGTTCCCTTATGCCGTGACTGGCCAGAAGGCTCGCCAGCTCCTCCCGAGTGAAGGGCCCGTCCGTCTCCCCTGCCCTCCGCCTCGTCGGCGCCTCCTGCGCCAGGGAAGTCTGCTCCTTCCGCATCTGCGCGTATCTCAAAGCCGCCGAGAGGGCTCGGACCGCCCTCTCAGGGGTCGGGAAGCTGGGGATGCCGGCCTCCATGAACTCCGTGTGGATGCGGGAGGCAAGCTCCGACCTCCCTACGACGCACATGCACACAGGCTTCCCGGTCCTCCGGACGGCCGGGATCAGCCTGCTCGCCACGTCGGGGTCGATGCCAGGGGTCTGGTGGGTAGGGATGACAAGGCACATGTCGTATCCTTTTGACGAAGCGACCTCCTCCACAACCCTGACGAACTCGTCGGTGCTCGCGGACGCCGTGAGGTCGACCGGGTTCTCGAGGGCAGCGTTGTATACGAACCCGGACCCCTCGAACTCGGAGCGGAGGCGGTCAGCCACCCCCTTTTCCAGCGGGTCTGTCCTCAGGCCGGCCTTCTGAGCCTCGTCGATCGCTATGGTCCCGGCCCCTCCCGCGTTGGTGACCACCGCAAGCCTCCTGCCTGCTGGCTTCGGGAGCATCAGTAGCGCCACGGCGAAATCGGCAAGCTCCTGGAGGCTCGCCGCCTCGACGACTCCTGCCTGTCGGAACGCGGCACTGTATACGTCGTAGTTCCCGACGAGAGACGCCGTGTGGGTCAGCGCCGCCCTGGCACCGCCCGGCGTCTTCCCTGCCTTGAACACCACCACAGGCTTGGACCTGGACGCTCTGCGGGCCGCGCTCAGGAGCTTCCTCCCGTCGCGCGCCCCTTCCAGGTATAGGACGATCACCTTCGTCTCCGCGTCGTCTGAGAAGTATTCCATCACGTCCTCTACCGAGACGTCTGCCTGGTTCCCGGTCCCCACCAGGGCCCTTATCCCCGCCCCTTCGGCCGTCAGCTCTTCTATGAGTGCCTGGCCCAGGTGCCCGCTCTGGCTAATGATCGCTATCCCGCCGCGCAGGGGCTTCAGGAGCGACGCGACCTGGGTGCCGTCGGGGAGAGTCTTTGTTGGGCGCAGGAAGAGCGTGTCCACCCCTGACACCATGTCGACCACCCCGATGGTGTTGGGGCCGAGGATCCTCATCCCGGTTTCGGCGGACATCTCCGTCATCCGAGCTTCGGCGTCCGCCCTGCCGGCTTCGGCGTAGCCGCTCGTCACGACGATGGCCGCCTTCACGCCGGCCCTGGCAGCCGACTGAATCACCCCCAGAGCCTGGGGCCCGGGAACGGCGATCACGAGCAGTTCGGGGACCTCGGGGAGGGCCCCGACCGACATGTATGCCCGCTGACCCATCACAGAATCGTGCGTCGGATTGATGGCGTAGACGCTTGCTTTGAGGGCCCCCCTTCGACGGTTCTCGAGTAGGTTGGCGAATATTATCGACCCCATCTTCCCGGGGTCGGACGAGACTCCCGCTACCGCTATGCTCCTGGGCGCGAAGAAGCTCGCCATGCCCGCGGCGCGGTCTTCAGGCGTCGTCATGTCAGCCCGGTACCGGCTGGCTGGCTAAAAGGTGGGGCGTGACGCTGCGGTCAGTGCCTATCGTGTGATCGAAGGCGTTCGCAGGTGGACCTCCATCCCCGAGTCCTTCAGGACCTGGACGGTCGCGTCTATGATGCTCCTCGGCCTTATGCCTCCCGCCCACCTGCTGATGTTGGCTACCGGCGGGCACCCCGGCGGCGGGATGCAGAGCCGGTTGAGCCTTTCAAGGTCGGTGTTCAGGAGCAGGGTACCGTGGACCAGCAGAGCCCTGGGGGTGGCCCTCGCCGCCATCCCGGACACCTTGCAGCCGTCCACGTCGATTCTGTTTGGGGGCGCGAACCCGGCGGGGACGCCGCGCCTCTCGAGCGCCCGGACGACGTAGCTCGAGGCCTGGCCGAAGATCTTGGCGGGAGAGTGGAAGGGGCCAGCCGACCTGACGAAGATGCTCCAGTTCAGGTTCCCGCGGTCGTGGTAGACCACACCGCCCCCGGTCTCCCTCTGGACGACCTTCACTCCGAGCCTCTGGGTCAGGCCCTCATGATACCAGCCGTACCTGGCGTTCTTCGCCTTCCCCCTCACAAGGCACTCGGAGTCCACCCAGAACCTGACCGATTCAGGGAGCTCCCCGGCCTCGACCTTCGCGAAGACCTCCTGCTCCCTGGCGACGTTCTTCTCTGGGTCCAGGGTCCGGTCATAGCTGACCAGGACCTCCTTCCCTGAAAACAATGCTCACCAGCCGCTCCTCTCAGAACCTCGGGAACCTGAGCTTCCGATGGCGACCGAGTGCCCAGTGCTGTACCCGCTACACTCTACGTCATGGAATGCGGAGAGGATTGCGAACTGAGTCGAGATGACGAGGATGCGGAGGAGCACAAACCACGCCCGTTTCATGGTCTCACAGGCCGGGCCAGCGGATTTAAGGGAGACTCGTCCGGAATGAGCGGCGGGCCCTCATCCGCCTTCTCTGAGAGATTCGGCGACAGAACGCGAAGTGCGACTGACAGCCATCGCCCCAGAGCGGAGCCCCCCTGAGTCATGCCTGCCCGCGGACCCTCTCGGGCCCCTGGCTGTGCCGTCAACGCGTCCACGGCCCTGTAGAATCAGAACGGTTTCGACGGAGGCGGGTCTCTTAGGACATCAGTTGCCTTTCCCAGCGTGGCGCGCTCTTGCTGGCACATGGCAGAACCCGCAAGGGCAGCTTTTCAATCGTTCGAATCTCGCGAGAGCTATGCTGGGGTCAGAGCCTCTTCGAAAGCTCTCCCAGCATTTTGGGACCCTCGGCCGACTTCAGCGGCTCGCCGTGGCCGCTCAGCATGACCTCGAAGTCAAGGGCAGCGAGCTGTTCTATGGAAACCTTCGCCTGTTGCATGTCCTTTGTGAACTGCGGAGGGGGCCCCTCTAGCTTACCCTTCATGTATCTGGCTGTGTCTCCGACGAAGAGTACCTTCGACTCCCTGTCGAGGAGCGAGATGCTCCCTGGGGTGTGACCGGGGGTATGGATGACCGAAAGCCGGCCCACGGCGTCTCCGTCCTTCAGCCTCCTTTCGGGCTCTACGGGCTTGACGCCCATCATCGATGACGCCACCTTGAACGCTAGCCCGACAGCCCCGCCGGGCGAGGGATATTTCGCCTTCCCTGAAACGAAATCTGCGTCTGCCTCATGGACAGCTACGCTCGCCCCAGTCGCAGCCTTCAGGGCAGCCAGCCCCCTGACGTGGTCGATGTGGCAGTGGGTGATGACTATCGTTTTCACGTCCGAAGGCTTCCGATTTGCCGCCGCGAGGAACTCCAGGATCTTCTTCCCGTCTCCCTCCATTGTCGCATCCACAAGCGTCAGGGTGCCCCCTTCCTCTTCCACCAGGTAGGAGTTGGCGTTGGTGCCGTCGACGTACTGGATCCCCTTCACTATCTCGGTCAACGTCTCTCCCTCTCTCGGGTCCGGCCTTCCTATAAACAGAGGGGTGAGTCAGCTGTGCCCGGTCACAGGCTGAGGGAGATACGGCTCCTCGAGGTACTTCGTCTCGCCTTCCGAAAGCTTCACGTCCAGGGCTCCTGCCATCTCTTCCAGGTGCTCCACCTTTGAGGTCCCGACAATGGGGGACGTCACCCCTTTCTGTAACAGCCAGGCCAGGGCGACCTGGTTGGGGGTCGCACCCTTCTGCTTGGCCGTCTCCACAAGTCTTCCCACTATCGTGTCGTTCTGTGGCTTGCCCACATACCTGCTGTGGCCCATGGTGCCGGGGGCGACTCTCCTGCTGTCTCCTTCCTTCGGCGCCAGCTTTCCGTTCTCGAGATACTTCCCCGACAGGAACCCGCCGGCGGTCGGCCCCCAGGGGATGAGGGCGACCCCCTCGGACTTGCAGAGGGGTATCATCTCCCTCTCCTCTTCGCGATAGAGGAGATTGTACAGATTCTGCATGCTGGCGAAGCGCTCGTACCCTTTCATGTCGCTGGTGTAGATCGCCTTCGCGAACTGCCAGGACCACATGCTGGAGGCGCCGATGTAGCGCACCTTCCCGTTCCTTACTAGGTCAGTCAGCGCTGAAAGCGTCTCCTCTATGGGGGTCTCGTAGTCCCATCGGTGTATCTGGTAGAGGTCCACATGATCGGTCTTCAGCCTCCCGAGCGACTCCTCCACCTGCCACATAATGTGGCCTCTGGACAGCCCGCGCCTGTTGGGCCCCTCGCCCATCCCGCCGCGGACCTTCGTCGCCAGCACCGCATCGTCCCTTATCCCCTGGAGGAACTCCCCGACTATCTCCTCAGACCTCCCGTTCGAGTAGACGTTCGCGGTGTCGTAGAAGTTGATCCCCATGTCCCAGGCGCGTTTCAGGACCTTCTTCGCCCCTTCCCCGTCCACCATCCACGCCTCTTCATTCCCGAATGTCATGCACCCGAGACAGATGCGGGAGACTTTGATGCCCGTCTGCCCTAGCCTGACGTATTCCATGATTCTGACACTGCTACCTTTCGTAGGTGCCTACGAGGCGGGCCTGCTCCAGGATGGAGTCGGAGATGGCGTCGAGCAGCTGGGAGCGGGCCAGGCCCGGTCCCAGCTCCATCTCCTTCCCCAGCGCATAGATCCAGAAGTAGTAGTGGTGTACGCCGTGCCCGTTCGGCGGATAGGGCCCCATGTACCCAGCCTTGTGGGTCCCGTTGACGCCTCCCACGAAGGCGTCGGGCCCCTGACCCTCAGAGAGGCGGGTGACGCTAGCCGGAATCCCGTACAACACCCAGTGGGTGAACCCATGGGGGAGCGGCGCGTCGGGGTCGTGACAGACCAACGCGAACTCCTTCGTTCCCTTGGGGGCCCCGCTCCACTCGAGAGGCGGAGACTTGTTGCCTGCGTCACCTCCGTACTTCTTGTCCATCCGTCCGGAAGGCCCGAAGGCGGGGCTCGTAACCCGGAAACTACCAAGTTTGAGGCTCATAGGTCAGGGACGGGGGACCAGAGCGATAAAAGACTAGTTGCCCGGTGCTATAGCGACTTCGGGCCTTCTGGTCCCGATGACTCTCGTCGCGCCGTAATGCAATGGCAGTCGCACTTCGTCCAGGTCAAGCGGCCGAAGGAGACGATACCGGCTTCGACCTTCCAGTGCTTTCCGGCGCTGGCGCAGTTCAGGCAGGCGTCGTTGGTCCCTTCGGTGCGCGACCGCCTAGAGTCCCGCGTCGCGCTCTACGGCCTCTCTCAAGGCTTTCAGAGGGATCGCCCCTCTCCCCAGTACGGAGTCGTGGAACCTCCGCGCGTCGAACTTCGGCCCGAGCCGCTTCCGGGACTCGTCACGGAGCTTGAGGATCTCCAGCTGTCCGGTCTTGTAGGCGAGCGCCTGGCCGGGCCAGGTGATGTACCTGTCCACCTCGTTGACGATGTTGTTCTTGGCCAGCGCTGTGTTTTCCATCATGAACTGGATGGCTCGATCCCTGCTCCAACCCATCGCGTGCATCCCGGTGTCCACGACTAGCCTGCAGGCCCTCCAGGCGTCGTAGGAGAGGATGCCTATGCGGCTGAGGTCTGAAGAATACAGCCCCATCTCGTCCGCGAGTCTCTCCGCATACAGCCCCCACCCCTCTATGAACGCGGTCACCCCGCTGTTCTTCCTGAACTCCGGGACCCCTTCCAGCTCCTGGGCTATGGCGATCTGGAGGTGGTGGCCGGGGACCGACTCGTGAAAGGCGAGCGCCTCAGCCTCATACCTCGGCCTGGTCCGAGGCTCGGAGGTGTTGATGTAATACCTCCCGGGCCTGGAGCCGTCGGCGGCTGGCTGCCGGTAGTACGCTATAGTCGAGTGCTTCTCTTCATGCTCCTCCATCCTGGCGACCTCGCAGGGGGTCTTCGGAAGTCGCCCGAACCACTTTGAAATCGCAGCGTTCGCCCTTGAAAGCGCGTCCACGGCCGCTTCCTCGACCTCGTCTCTGCTGTCAAAGTACAGCGACGGGTCTGTCCGCAGCCTGTCGAGTGTCTCCTTGAGCCCGGATGCCCCGAAGACCATCTTGCCGAGCCGTTCCATCTCCCTGTCAATCCTCTCCACCTCCTTGAGCCCGGTCAGGTGGACCTCCTCCGCGGCCAGGTCCAGCGAAGTGTGGACCCGAATGAGCTTGAGGTATGCCTCCCTCCCTCCGGGGACGTGCATGATGCCGGCGCTCTCCTGCGGCCTGGCCCTGGGGAGTATCTCCGCCTTCAAGAACTCGAGATATCCCGCGAAAGCGGGCCTGGCCTGCCTCCCGACGGCGCTTTCCAGCCCCGCCCTGAACTCGTGCCTCTGCCCCTCGGTCCAGTCGTCATGGGAGACCGAGAGGGGTCTGAGGAGAGCCCAGTCCCTGTCAGGCTTCGTCAGCAGGTCTGCCAGCTCATCCACCACCTTCTCCACTTCCTCCCTGACCGCCGTCTTCCCTGTCGACGCCCCCGCCCTGAGGTTGGCGACGTGCTGAGCGAGGTACGCTCCGATGGCCTGCCACCGCCTTATCATCGAGGTCCCCTCCTCGAAGGTCCGGACGGGCTGATACGACTCGACGTTCAGGAGCTCCACCTGGGGTCCGCCCAGGGGGTCGACGACCCAGTCGTCGAGGCCGCACGAAAGATAGTCTGCCGCGGCTCGGGCATCTACTGCGAGCGCGGTCCTGGTGAGGCTCTCCGCGGCTGGCAGACCGTCTTCGGGGATGGCCTCGCATCTTCGTACCACTTCCTCATACTGCCTGCGGACCCTGTCCCTCCCTTCTGGGGTGATGTCTGGGAGCCTGTCGTCGAACCTGCGGTCGCCGAGGGCGGTCGCCGAAAGCGGCTCGTTGGCTATCCTCTCCTCCCAGTAGCTCTCTGCCAGTCTCGAGAGGGTCTCGCGGGGGTCTTCTTGACGCTCCATCTCACTACCAGGGAGCCACACGTCCTAAACTGTTACCGAAGCAGACACGAGCGACGGCGGAGGGTTGACGGCCTTCGCGCAGGAAACGGCCCCACCAGGGACTCGACGGTCATGCCGAATCGGGGCCCCTCGTCGCTCCGCTAGCTCCTCGCTCTCTGGACCAGTTCGAGCGGCTGCCTCCCACTCGATGCCGGCAGCCCTGTGATCCCTCCGACGAGGCTCTCCGCGGCCACCCCCTTCCTCTCCAGCGCCTTCGCCATCATCAGCGAAGTGCCGCCGGCCATGCACACCAGCAGCAGCGGTTTCCCGTCCTTCGGAAGGAGTTCCTCGAACTCTCCTGAAGGCTCCGACCCGTTGAGGACCGCCTGGACGTCCCTCGCGTCGGCGACCTTCACCGACTCCCTCTTGACCCCCAGCGACGATGCGATGATCTCGACGCCCGCGTCCCTGGGCGTGAAGCTGTTGTGCACCCAGAGCACCGCGCCGTAGTCTCCGATGCACGATACCGCCTCGTTGAGCCTCACCTGGTCCCTCTTCCCCTTCCTGGCCACGGCCTGCACCTCAGAGATGTACTTCGAGGAACCGTCGGCCACCATGACCACGAACTTCTTCCCCACTCCGTAGTTCAGGAGCTGCATCGTGGCGTACAGGGCGAGCGCCCCGCTCTCGCCGACGTCGTACCCCTTCCGGTTGAAGAACCCGAAGACCTTGCTCGCTTCTTCGAAGTCAGCTTCGTGCTCTCCGGCGTAGGCCTCCGGCTCGTAGAACTTCAGCCCGGCCGCCTTCTGCTTCGTCCGGATGCCGGCGACGTCCTGGCCCGAAAGCGGGAAGACTACCCTCGTCCCCTTCCTTCCATGCCGCGAGGCGACATACCTGCTTATCCCGGTGGCCGTCCCTCCGGTGCCGAACGCGCAGACGAAGTCGACCTCTCCGAGGGTGTGCCCTCGCTCCCCCAGCTGGGCATCGACCTCAGGGCCGGTCACCGTCCTGTGGACTTCCACGTTCAGCTCGTTGTCGTACTGCTCGGTGCAGAACCCGCCGTATGCCCGGGCTAGCACCTTGGCGAGCCCTATCGCGTCCTGCCGGGCCAGGAGCGCCTCCGCTTCGCCCCTGACGGCGTCGAAGCGCTTGGGGTCGAACCCCAACTCCCCGAGCTGCTGTCTGACTCCTTGGGCGACGCCCTTAGCCATGGCCATGTCCTCGTCACCGACCATCCCGGGCGCCGGGCATATGTCGATGTCCAGGTTCAGGAGCCTGACCCCTCCCGAGCGCAGCCGCTCCGTGACCCCCTGCTGCAGCCTCCTGGATACTATGGCCACCACGTCCAGGCCGAGCTTCCCGATCTCCCCGAGGGCGAGGCCGAAGTTCCCCGACGTAGCCTCGAAGACCGTCTGGCCCTTCGTCAGCCTCCCGCTGGCTATGGCTTCACGCAGGATCGCGACCGCCGGCCTGACCTTGACCGAACCTCCGGCGAGTCTGGAGTCCATCTTGGCGAACACCCTGACCCCATCGGAGGCGAGGTCCAGCCCGTACTCAGCCTTCGCGCACTCGAGCACTGCGTCGGTCACTTCAAGCAGCGGGGTCGGGTTGGCGGCCTTCCCGCCCGCGAGGTGAGGCACCCGTGCCAGTACCTCCGAGTCGAACCGCCTGAGAAGCTCCATGTCGGAGTCTGCCATCTGCATATGAAAGGGCTTTCCGGGTGCCTCCTTATATAACATATGTTATCCCTCGGCCTGTCGTCGTCCTACCTGTTGGGGTCGCCCTTGCCCGTCGTTATCAGGCTCTTGAGGCTCCCCCTGATGTACGAGCCCCAGGCGTCCGTGCAGACGCCGTAGCACTCGATCCGGGGGACGAGCCCCTGGTGGGTGAACCTTACCTCGGTCTTCTTCCCCTTCCTTGGGATGTCGAAGACGATCTTGGTCCCTGTCCATTCACTCTTGTCCTTTACGAAGTTGAGGTATCCGTCCATGACGTCCCAGACCACCTTCTTCCCCGGGACCATCTCAGTGATCTTCTGGGTGCTGCGATGCACGTCCTCGTAGCGCTACGTCCATACGCTCCCCACCTTGTCTGTGCGGCCCTCTATGTCCCCAGACCACCACCCACGGACGTTGTTGATCGCCACATAGGCTTCCTCGGGGGACTGCTCTACTAGGAAGGCAGTAGTGTAGCTGTCTCCGGCCATGTCCGGCGTCGGCGGGGGCCCGGCCTAAAAGTCGTTCTCAGGACGGCGCAAAGAGGCGGCCTTCCGTCCCGGTACGGGACCGAGCGGTCCCCAGCATCACGCCTCCAACGGACGTCTCGGGACGACCTGAACAGGCGGGTCCGTGCCAGACTGAGGGTCTAGGCTGACCGGGTGAAACCGCTTAAATCGGATTCCGATGCGGTGCGGGCCGTAAATTGAAGGGGATCCCGTGGAGGAAGGGATGAAGGGCCAGTCCTTCCACCGGCGCAAGGTCAGGGTCCAGGAAACCCCGTCGTTGAACTTCGACGAGTTGAGGGCCAGGACCGTCAACGCCCTGGACAAGCTCGGAGGGCAGAGGTTCTCCGCCGAGCCCGGCGGATACTCGCTCGAGAACTGGTCCAGGGGGGTGAACGTCCTTCTCGACGAGTTCGAGGAAAAGGCCGGAGCCGCGAGACTTTCGCCCGAGTACCTGTCGAAGCGCCGCGACCTGAACGCCACGTTGTCAAAGCCGGTCGTAGTCGCATCGATAGATGACCGCATCTCCGAGCTCAGGTCGAGCATCGCTGCCGTCGAAGGGAAGATAGAAACCGAGAGGACCACGAGGGTCAGAAGGGTCGCAGAACTGAAGACGGAGGAGGCGCGATGCTCGGGGGAACTGGAGGAGGAGAGGAGACGGGTCGCTGGCGAGGCTCCGCCCCTACCCAAAGGCTCGCTCTTCAGCCGCCTCCTGGGGAGGTCCAAGACCCCCGCAAAGGTCTCTGAAAACAGGATAAGGGAGCTTGGCGCAAAGCTGGCCGCCCTTTCCGAAGAGATCGCCGAACAGAAGAAGCAGCTGAAGCTGGTCGACCTCCATACGCCTGGGTCGCCTTTCGTCGAGGACTGGACCCAACTCGATTCGATGCAGACCAGGCTGAAGGGCCTTGAGGCGGAGAAGCTCGAGAGGACCCAACTGGTCGCAGAGAGGGCGGAGATGATGGGGTCGATGGCAGAGGCTATCTCAAGGATTGAGTAGCCTGGCTCCGGGCGCGGCCAATGCCTGAACAATGGGCGTCTGCCGCCCTGCGGATTCAGCGGCTGACATCTTCACACGCGGGCCGAGAAACCATCAACTCGCAGGGCTGTTAACAAACGCTAAGAGCCTGGAGCCCTCGAGGCGAACGCGGCTTGGCAGGAGAAACGGCGCCTCTCTGGGTAAGGAACGGCCCCGACTTCCCCTACGACCTCTGCTTTGACTTCGAGAAGAGCCGAGTGCTGGTCCTCAGCGCTGGGAGCCTTGCCCGCGGCCACGGCTACCTAGGCTCCTTCCTCGGGGGAGGGAGGCGCGCGCTGAAGGGGCAGTACGAACTTTTGCAAGAGCTCACGATAGAGGAGAGGCTATCGGCGGACACGGGGAGCCTCCTCATCCCATTCAGTAGCGTCGTCAGGGTCACGCTGGCCAAGCCGTGGGGAAGGGCGCCCGTCCTCATCCTGGCGACAGCGCTCGAGGGACAGTCGAGGCAGACTTCCAACGGAGACCAGTACGTGATGAGACGCGAGTTCAGCCTCTCGAGCAACAGGAAGCTGCAGAGCCAGCAGATTAGCGAGATCAGGGAGGTGCTCTCTCGCTCCGACCTCGGTACGAAGTTCGAAGACAGGACCGGGTGAGCTCGCCAGCCCTACCCCGAGGCAACCTTCGGGGGGCCCGTCAGGGGTGCAAGGTCTAGAGCGTCGGCAGCGAGGTTGGTGTTCTCCCCACGGGTCCAAAGCCTCATTGGGGGGCTGTCCCCACGTCGCGCGATGGCGTCCTATCGCAAGCGGATGGAAGAGAAAGAGCGGCTGAGGGACACGAAAGGGCACAACCACCCTGCCGGCGAGAAATGCGGCCCCCACTGCCCTAGAAACGAGAAGTACAAGGGTCCGGAGAAGAAGCCGAACATACTTTACAGGAACAGGCGGTAGCAGGCCAAAGGCGAGGCGCGGTTCGGTTAGCTATCATGCGTCGCGTCCTCGGCGAGACCCGGGTCTAGGGCGGGTTCAGGGACCTGGAGCATAGGCATCGGGTATAGTGCCGCGGGTCGGATTTATCACTACCTAGGTGGGCTCAAATCTCAACCGCGATATCTATCCCATATCCTATAGTAGTATAGTTTATATGTCTCCAATATCCATCAGATATCTGAAAGCCATGTCAGATTCTGAGCCGCCTAGCTTCGTCCGAGTCACGATAGACGTGCCACAGGATACTCTAAACACACTGGACAGAATCAAGGAATTCGCAGGTTACTCAAGCCGCGGGCGGACGATCCAAGCCCTGATTGACGCAATAGGAGAGATGAGTGTGGATTCTCAGAATATCAACCAGGCAAGACAGGAATTCAGTCAGCTTGGACAGAAAAACCTTCCATCAGCCGAGCAACTCGTAGCGTTCTTTGCCACGTTCGCGAAGTACGCAAACCAAGTGGATAATCTCCTCAGAAGACTGTCACGGTTCGCAAAGGTCTCGTGAACAGAAATTGTCTAGCGAGGAGCAAGAAAGTGAGGACAGGCGTTTTCGAATCATTGTTGGGGGTCCCCCGAACTCAGGGAAAAGCACTTTCGTCGAGGATCTCAAGCGTGCTTTGGAGGATGAAGAAGTCGATGTCGATTCAGTAGATTTCGATGTCTGGTCTCCAACTCTCGATTTAATACAAGGGAAGGAAAGTTCAGAACAGCGAGCATCCCACAAGAAGAGGGAAGTTACTGAGAAGGACATCGATGATGCGAAGTCGAGACTGGAAAGAGCTTCTCTGGTTCACCAAGTTGTCCTTATGGATGGGCCAGGAAAGATATCGGAACAGGGCGCAGTTCTGTACAGAAGTGCTACACATTCGATTATCGTCTGTCAGGAAGCTGCCGAATCAGAAGGGAAAGACTGGGCGAAATTCCTTTCAAGTCTGGAACTGGAACCTGTGGCAGTGGTTCTAACACGCCTTGAAGGAAGTCAGGATGAAGAGAGGCTCGAACCCGGCCCACCTATCACCGCACTTCTAATCGGTCTTAACAGGCAACCTAGGGTCACTCCAGTTATTCGAAGGCTCGCTTCGCTCGTCAGACGCAGGTTAGGCGTCTAATTCTTCCAATTTGCGTATTGCCGCATCTACCTGGCGAAGCTCGTTTCTTCTATCGTTTAGTCTGATGGTGATGGAAAGACCTACATTCTTCTTCAATTCGTTGAACTTTCTGAACGCGCTTGTTTCATCGATTTTGTAGACTTCGGATTCTTTCAGAATCTTAACGACGTCCAAATCGCCTTCGACTCTTACAATTGCATTGAATTCTTTGGCCAGTTTTTCTTCTAGTTCTTTCACACGCCTGTACGATTGATGATTGACTCTATCCCACATCCTAGTGAGTGTTACATGCCCGATTGCATTTCGCGTTGCAGTATCTCTCGTGTAACTTATCGAAAGTGAATCTCTCTTTGCTTCGAAAACCAGAAAATCATCCGTGGCCTTGTCGTAGACGATCTTGAAATTGCGATCCAACACCAGACCACGGACATCACCCAAGTCGAAGTTGCGAAGGTTCTTCCTGATTACGATTTCGGCGTTGTTGTCGAGAATCCTCGTTATCACTTTGACGTTATCTCCTATGTCGACATACACCCTGAACTCTTTTGGTATGTACGCTGCGGCAGATCCTCCACTCTGCACAATCCTTCGCGGATACTCTCTTTCGTACTCTAGAGTCAAACGTTCTGCCTCCTGCCCACAGCTTCCGCATTTGCCATTTCTACCACCTGTGACACTACTGCCATACACTACCAAAATAGTAGTGTATAAGGTCTTGGAAGCTTTCCAAAGGGTTTAAATCATTAGACTTAGAAAGCTTAGAATATGCCGCGCTATAGTAGGCCCGTATGGCAGATGATAAAGGAGGCTGTGGAGGAGCTGGGCGACATCACTGGCCCCACCACCGTTCAATATGTCCATGACCACTTCCCGGACGACAACGTAAACAGCAATACGATTCAGACACAGTTGATCGCATGCTCAGTCAACCATACCTCGGCGGGCAAATTTGACGACCCGAATAGATTTCTGTGGTATCTCGGAAACGGACGCTACAGGGCTTACGACCCTGGATCAGACAGGATTGAGGTGAAGGAGAGGTGGAGAATTGTTGAGGTGAAGCGCAGACCTCCCAGAGTGCCGCCATTCGACGAGGTTCCGTTCAGCAGGGTCGAAGGGGGTAATCGCATCGCCCTGCCGACCGCAGTAATTCAGGGGTTGGGCCTTGGTCCAAACGACATCGTCGTATTCGTCAGTGAGAATGGGGGCTTCCACCTAAAGAAAGGGCGCCTTAGAATCGAAGTCTAGTACTCCGAGAAGACGGACTAGCAGAAAGGCAAGACCAGGGTGTGGTTCGTCGGATTTATCACTACCTAGGTGGGCTCAAATCCGAGTCGCATAAGGCAAAAGCCGAATGATTATGTGGCTACTGACGTATCGATGAGTTCGAGTCAAGGAGCAACTAGCTTTCGAACGCCCAAGTTGAAGGTTGTAATCCTCGAAGTCTGACCCCATTTCTGACCCACCGCTTGATAAATCTCGACTATGGCGTTCGAGATGTGGGTTGGCGCGAATTCATAGGCCTCTCACAGCTGGTGCCGCCTTTGCTCCTTGGATGGTAATTGGCTTGGCGGACTTCCAAATGTGGTAGAACGCTTCTCTGAATGTCCTTACTAAAGCGCCAGCCAAGATGAAGCCCGCTTCGAAATTGGCGTAAAGTGAATTCATTCTCAGCTCGGCGGAACCCACGTAACACAAGCTGCTGTCAGAGATCATTATCTTGGCATGGACCGACTCATAATGGAACCGATCATCCACGGAGGGGAGGGAAGCAGTGACGTCTCCCAACTGAACATGATATTCCCTAAACTGAATCCGCGATGGGTCACCCCAGGATAGATAGATGTCAGAAAGTCTCCTAGCCGCTTTCTGGACCTGAAGATTCGTGTCGTATTCTCTGGTTAGGCAACGCACAAACACGCGATTGCGAGCCAACCGCCTAAGCAAGTCAGCGTAGAGGAGAACGGCGTGCTCCTCAAGGAAAGGCGCTGAAATGAGTAGTTCCTCCTTTGCTGAGTACTGTATGACCCTGAACGCAACGGCCGTTGGGACAACGCCTGGGAACTTCAGCTGAAATCCCGATAGTTGTGCTTCGGGCATGGAAAAGACAGGTACGACGCCCTCTTGCTCGACTCTTCGTATGAGCTCGTCCGCTACCGAATCGGTATTGGACGTGTCAAGCATTAGTACCGACCCTCCATAGTTTGAGCACGTCCTTCCTGCTCAGGAGGTTGTTCGGTGTGTAGAACCGGTCGCCTCCCTCAGCAGGAATCAGCGGGTGACACAATGCGTCTCGAACAAAAAGGCACTTCACGCAGGCGGTTTGGCAATCATAACGACAGTCACTCACCTTGATCTGAGCTGTTGAGAGCCACTCAGTCAGCTTACGCTGTACTATGTAATCTACTCCGCTTGTTTCCACGTCCTCCCTTTCTGCGATTAGGACACCGCAGTCGCGTAGCAGGATCTTTCCAGCAAATGCGCTGTCAGCCAGCCCCGTCACTAGGGATGCTTGCGAAATCAACGCGTGTTCCACCCCATGGAGTATGGGGATCAGTGTGTCCCCTCTCTCTTTGAGCTCACGCGAAGATAGGTTCTTGACGCTGAGGACGCTGTTTGATGCCACGCTGTTGTATTCTGCCGGCTTGATGCCTATCACCTTGGAGACGGCCTCCTTGTTGAGCTTGACGTACAGCCCCTTTCCTTCTGCCCCCACGGCATACGCCTTGTAGGACGGCCTCTTTGTCCTGGGGTCGATGCTTGAATAGAGTCTTACTTTCAAGTCCGGGTCATAGCTTGCGAAAGTGTACCCATAGTTGATTGTGTAGCTCCGGACGCTATCGACCACCCAGATGTCGTCTATGGCATATCGCACCAGTAGTTCACGCTTCTCGTTCCACTCATCTCCCTCCTGGCCGCCTAGTTTCCACGACGCCGCCCCAGCGAGCAACTCCTCCGAGATATCCAAGGTGGACCCCACCCTCATCAGCGAGAGTATTCTCGGGCGCAGGTAATTGGACGACGCCGCTCTGAGCCTCATCATGACTGGCCTTCTTGGCTCCCCGTTCTTCCCCCAGGTCGAGCATTCCGGACAGAACTGGTTCACCCTCCTGCTCTCACTTCGAAGGCATTGGTGTGACGGGTCACTTGAACACTCCCAGCTCCACTTCGTCATCGGGCCGTCGACGTTGAGTCTAAGGGGCTTCCCACACTCTTCGCATTCGAACATTGCTTTGGCGTTTTCGGGCCTCACGAAAGGAGGGCAGATCTCTTCTTGCCTTGCGCAGCGTGGACACACGAAGAGTATGCTCAGCTGATACAGCCTCAGGTTGCCCGTCGGGAACCCACATGCCGCACAGGGGTCTTGCCGGGGGACGGGTCGGTTCTTCCTGGCGCACTTCGGGTTGCGACAGGCGGAGTACTTTCCTCTGCACCAGGGACATTCGAGGCTCTTTAGGACGCCAGGGGAAGCCAGCCGGTAGTATCCGCAGTTCTTGCAGAACCATGTCCTCGGGTATATGTCGACCTTCCCCTCCAGAGGCACCTCGACTAGGACCTCTCCGGCACCCGCGTTCTCCAACTGGGGCAGGACAATCGGGGTAGCCTCCTCTCCGTCGAGTCCGAGGGCCTCGCTCAGCTCGTCCACCTCTTTCGGGAGTGTGGTCGTGTTCAGGCTCCGTTCGACCTCTGCCGTCACTTCGGCTTCCGTCTGCTTGATCACGTTTGAGACGACCGGTCTCAGCAGAAGTGCGTCTTCATCCGAAATAGGCGGGCCCTCCAACTTTGATACTCTGACGCTCCGGTTCCTGTAGTGGAAGGTGATATTGTCAAACCCTCCATAGATTGCCTCGAAACTCGTTTTGTTTATCTTCTCTTCATCTTCACCGAGGGCCGACATCACGCCTTCACCTCGCCAGATGTGTCCTCATCTGATTCAGGAGGCGTCTCTTCGGAGCGTGATTCGTCGATTAGAGCAGTATCTTCCGTCTCGTTGTCAACTTCGATCGAATCCATCACCTGATACTGGATTGTTGGGCTGTACTCGACGAACCGAGATTCGCCCCTCAGACTTGTCAGCAAGAGGCCCTTGTCCCTGAGCATTCTTACGAGGTCCTCGTTCTTCGACTGGCATGACGAGAAGAGAAATTTCAGTCTCTCTCGGATTATGCCTCTTATGTCTGCCATTTCCTGTGCCGTCGCGAAGGATCGCTTGTAGACATCAACTACATCGCCCATTAGAGCTTCGGCATTCCTCTCCTTGACGTAGTACTGGTACGTCTTGTCGCAGTACCTGACAGAAGGAACCTTGTCGCTCCGCGCCAGGATTAGGCCTAGAACGATGTTCAGAGAGGACTGGTAAATCGCGTATCTGTTCAGCGCGTTGATCGGCGTCGGTTCAAAGTGGACCCCTGGTTTCGCCATTATCTGATCGAAAAACTCGTAGACGAAGTTGTCCCGGGGGTTGGGTGGATAGAGGTGTAGGAAGACCAGCGCAGGGAGGCCTGTCCTCCCAATCCTGCCAATTATCTGAATCAAGTCAACAATCGTGTCAGGCACTCCGAAGAATTGGAGCACATTCAGGTCTCCGAAGTCCATTCCGAGTGAGTAGATTTTGGTCGCTATGACTACCGTTGTTCTGTGCTCGATCACTGCTTTGCTCTTTAAGGCGAGTTGCCTGCTCGAGTCGTCTCCGGATACGAAGGTGGTCTGGGGCGGAGCGGAGAACGTCTCTGTAATCGTCTTTTGGAGGGTGGACCCGTCCTTCTTCCGATTGACATAGACGAATTGTTGCTCATATTTCGCCTCGAAGCTGGGATTGGATTCCTTCAACCTCGAGACTAGTGTCTTGATCTCCTCGGATGCAGCTGATTTCACGCTCCTCAGGTATTCGTCGTAGGCTCCGATCCCCCTGGAAACCAAACTTCTCGTCGCTCTGTCCAGAGGCTCGGTAACCACGAACCTGTACTGCAGCTCGTCGGACTCGACAAAATAGTTCCCGAAATCCTCCTCTGAGGGGAAGACCTCTGGCTTGGTGTCCACCAGGTTCAGTAGGAGGGCTGATTCGTTGGCTACAGTGGCTGTCGCCCCGATGACCGCGATGTCGCCGTTCCCGAACTCAGCATTCAGTTTCTTGAGGAGGCTGATGAAGTGAGCGGTCAGGTTGCCCGTCGTAGCATACAGGGAATGGACCTCATCGAAAACTAGGAGGGCTATCGATGATCTCGCAGTTTTGCTTGGAAGTGTAGCGCTGCACTTCCTGCAGACCGCGTCGTCGCCCGCGTATTTGGCGAAAGATTTCAGGTGCCAGGTGCCGCAGTTTCCGCATACGCGGGACTCGGCACCGAAGAGCGTGTATGAGAAGAAGCTTTGCGAGACTTCGTACGCTAACTTGTCAATGGTAGCAATCAGGATATCGGGTGGTCTCTGCTCGGCCGCCGAGTCTGACAGGGCGACGAAATCCAGTTGCGTCCCACAGTTGGAGCACTTGGGGACAACCAAGTCGTCTTCTGGCTTGTGCGCGACTATGTCCTTTGCATGACACTCCGGGCAGCGGGTTATGTGGGGTAACGGATCCCCTTCGGTCACAA
The DNA here is from genome assembly GCA_029785825.1 of Nitrososphaerota archaeon. Classification (NCBI taxonomy): domain Archaea; kingdom Thermoproteati; phylum Nitrososphaerota; species Nitrososphaerota archaeon. The sequence continues at coordinate 129,017 of JAFLYY010000001.1, forward strand.
ACTTGGGGATAACTGACCCCAGTGTTCCTCCCCGGCCCATGTAGAGGGCAACCCGGACCTTCTTTCCGACCTTCATGTTGAGCCTGTAGAGCATTGCGATGAACTCGTTGAGTTGCTGTGCCGTGAGGGCTCTTGTAGGGAAGGTCAGGATCACCTTGGTCCCTTCGCTGCCTGAGAAAAGAGCCGTCATGATGGACGCAAAAGCGAAGACCAGAGTCTTCCCCTTGCCGGTTGGCGCCCTCAAGATGAATGGGGTCGACTCTCCTTTCAGTTGTCTTACAATAATCCGTTGTATGGCATCGAACTGCCATGCATAGAGTTGCTTCACGTGGGGCAGAGCTTCGGACATCGAGGCAAGGATTTGTGATATGCTCTCCACTTGACCCGATCCTTGCAGGTTCCTCTTGTCTCCGGCGCTGAGCGCTGCGAGTTCAGAGAGCAATCCATGGGGAGTCGACAGTTTCTTGAATTCCGGACCGGGGACCGGATCAAGCCTGGGGACATCTAGAATGGCTACCGGGGAGGCGACGAGAGTTTCTCCCTTCATCTTCGCATGAGTGTTCCGGGCCCGCGCGGGGACCTCCACTCCCCCTACCTTGATCGGCATGAAAGTCGCTCCTTCAGTATTGACCACAATGCCCAAGCCATAGATTGTGCCCCCTACGGTTCTGATATTGCTGCTCGATTGGTTACGAAGGACCAACGATACAGTGAATACCGAACCTTCGAACCTGGTCGACGTTATTTCGTATCGAACCTTGACTTCGGGGGTGGTGATTGTCTCCCTACTCGAGGATGTCTCTGTCTCGACTATCTCCTCCTTCGACCTCGTGATCCATCCGGAAGCGGACTCTCCCAACTCCACTTCGAGGGGCTTGTTGGACTTGATCCATCCCATGTAGTGGAATTCCCCAACGGCCCTGGCGGTAGACGGGTACTTCTGCCACTGGTCCACTCCTCGCTTGCTTACCGTCTTCTTGGACGTCATTCCGATCTTCGGGATGGAGAACTCAACGAGGAAAGATACCTTTGCCCCTGGTTTCGCCTTCTTCACCCTGAACGTGATGCTGTGGAAGGATGGGGTGATGATGTTGGGGATATGCTGGCGGTTCTCACTGTAGGAGTCGGTGAACATGCAGCCAACTATTCCCAACTCTTTGAGCGGCTTTCTGATGTCGAACGTCAGTTCTCGAACCACCTCTTCCGTCGCCGAATCCACGAATGGCCGGACCGGCGACTTCAGGCCCGACATCTGGCCTTCAACCAAACCCATCATACCCCGTGCATATCACCTCGCACGGTTAAAGTGCGCGAAATCGATAAACTTATTTCGCTTAAACTAAATAAGTTGATGGGAATCGCGATGGTGACATTCCTCGTCTATGATGGGTCCTTCCCGATGGACCCGGCGCTCCGTATCCTAGAGAGTTATCGAATCAAGGCAGACCTAGGATTGTACGTGGAGAGGAAGGCACCGTTAGACGAAACAGGTACTCAACTCGCTCCAACTCTGACCGTCGATCAAGTCAGACATTCGTTTGGTCTGTCACGCATTCTAGCGGTGGGAGAAAAGGATGTCCAAGAAGCGGGCGATATCCGCGGTGACCTTAACTTCAGCTCGCCTGTAGCTCAGCTTGTTTCGCAAGTACTGGCTACCAGCCAACGAGACTGCGAGCTGGTCTACCTTGTCCCGCCACGCCCTGACAATTTCTATTTGGTTGATATCATGTCTAGGTTGCTAAACGTCTTTGGGATTAACACGGTGGGTTCGCTTGCTTTTAGCATTCAAACAGAAACTGGCATAACTTCAGAGGGTCTTCTTTCCCTCCTGCCTGCTCCAGCCTTCGAGGAGCTCATGACCGACACCGACACCGTGAGTCTCGTCATCTTCTTCGACCTCCTCGGTAGGCTCGCATCGCACGACTGGAACGTGACCGATTACCCGCTTACTATCTCCAAAGTCAGCACGATTGTCCAGCCCGCTCTTCATCCGCAAAGAGGAAAACACAGAGGGTTCCAGGGAACATATCAACGGCTGACTGTACAAGCCGAGGAGCTAAGGAAACAAGGGATATTGTCGCTGACTTTGAAGGATAACTTCGCCTTTTACTCCCTGACCCGCTTCGGTCGCATCGTAGCGCGAGTCCTTCAAAAAGAGACCGTCCTAAAGCACTCAAACGAGCCTGTCCGAGAGATGTTCCTCACCTCGGAGGAAGGAGAAGAGAGGCTAAGAGTAGACAGTATCCTGGACTTGGTCAAGAAGGCGAAGACCCTCGGGTGGATCAAACCTTGAGTGAGGAGAAGATCTATGACTGCTCCTTCGTCTACGGTCCTAACGTTCCTTACGAGGCCGATGTTTGTGAAAGGTTCCGCCTTTGCTTCACGACCCCGAAGTACTTGATTGCAGGACAATACGGGTTCGTCCGCCAGACCTTCGAGAAGTTCGGAGGGGCACAGGAGATGAGAACATGGCGGTTCCCGTACGAAAATGTGGAACCCATGATCGTCGAGTTAGAGCGAGGAGGGTACGCTGTTGATACCATAGCAAAGGCCATCGCATGGCTGAAGAGTATGATGTACAATTCGTCTCTTCGGCGAGACCCTGGCGAGGATGTCTTCACGAAGCTTCCCGATGTCCCGGGCATCGACTGGTTCTATCTCGATCCCGGAAGCAGGTCATGGGGCCCAATCAGGATAGAGAAAAACCCCGAGGAGGGCTCCTTCTGCTTTGTCCCGAGCGGAACCGCACTGAAACATCGCTATGGGGGCGATGATTCGTATTATCGGGTCCAAAAGGGGGTCGACCTTATCCCTGTCAGCAAGAGAGCCGCTATCGTCTTTGCATCAAGAACATTCAAGAGGAGAACAATTGGGTATTCTGTATCAGGGGACTACCTAGCCGTTCGGCGCGACGAAGTCGGCGTCCTCCCTGACGACGTTTTCTCTCTCGCCGTACGCATGAGGCCGACCAAAGAACACAAGAATGACTTGTACCTGTTTCTATCGAAAGATCGCGATATGGTCTCCGAGCTATTCTCTCTCGTGAACCTGTCAATCGAAGAAGGTCCGTTCAGAATGGACAGCAGAAGGAAGTACGCCAAGCGCCGGGGTTTCTCCTATAAGGACGACGAAAGAGAATTTCTTCGGGGGAGAAACTACTAGAAGCGCGTGGTTACGTCCACGTCCCCGTTTCTTCTACCGATTCGCAGTCTGGGTTTGCGACAATCATTCACCGGCTAGACCTCCGCAGAGGCCTTGTGGAACTGATCAGCACCCTCGACAGTAAGGATCATGTGATGTATCCGACCACTAGCCAACGCACGCACTACCTTTGGCTGTGATTTCACGCATGTGTAGTGGTAATGAAGCCCACCGTCACCAAGGTCTCCATAGTACACTGCAGAAGGGCAGTCAGGAAATGAAGCACATTTCGAGTCTAGCTCCTGCAAATTCGAGTTGACAAGATCTATTTTCTGCTTGGAATACTCTTCGATTGTGGTCTTACAATAGAGAATCCATTTGCCGCAAGCAGGGCAGCGGTAGGACGCGTTATTAATTGGAGAATTCACGAGCAGAGTTATGACTGGTGCTCCTGTACTAGCCATGAACGTGTTACCCTGCCCCACTTTCCCTATTCCGCCAGGTCCGGCGCCAACCTCGAAACCAAACAGCCTGCCCCTGCGAATGAGAACGAAATCTGGCGGAGCGATTACATCACCTTGAGGACCACGTACTCTCTGGTAAGTTAACAGAGGTAATACATACCCCCACTGGGAGTTCACCAAGTAAGCGAAGACAAGGAGCTCACTAGCGGTGCCAAGTGATTTCGGCAGCAGAGAGTCGACTACTCTGTATAGAGGCTTGCGTGCCCCATCTACATCAGAGTTTGGTGCAGTTTTTGCCAGGGAGTACTTGCTCTTCCAATCTGAATCTGGACCTTTGAAGAAGTTCCTTTTCCCTTTCGCTTCCATGGAGTCCATGAACTTCTTTCGGAGTGAGGGGTTTCGAATCACATTCTCTTGAATCAAGACTTGATTCGCCATGTGGAAGAGGATCTTCACGTACGATTCGGGTTTGGAGTACCCCGTGTAGAGTAGCCTCCCGGTAATCATATACTCTACAACGTCGCCCAAAATCATCTGTCGGCCATCTTGTCCAAAATAGAGATCAGCCATAAGATCATTGAAACCGGGAATGACTCGTATGGACTCCTCTTCCACCCTGTAGTTGGAGTCATTGAGCATGAAAAAGCGGTCCACTTCCGCCAGATGGTGCACAGATTCGGACATCCTATCTAAGAGCCGACGCATCTCCAACGCTAAGCTGGCTCATCTTATAACCAACTCTTCGGCTTCGGCCCAGTCAAAAGCAACGACTACGCCTGGGCTTCCATAGGAAGACGGTCCTCCATTAAATATCGCGGGCAAAGCCACTCGGCCGCGACATCACTCTTGCAGAGTTCCACGCACAGGGAAGTTGTCCGAATCGTCTCGTCATTCATAGATGGCATTCCCCAAATCGATAGGAGCCAAATCGAGTTCATTCGAAGAGCGTACCCATTCCATGCCGCCATCTTCAGCGAAGAGGCCATCCTTTATTCTAAGCAAGAGCGAAGCATTGTCACACGAATGGGCATGACGCTTTTCCCAACACTAGCTAAGGTCATAGCACTTGACTCGCACAAGGATGTTCAGAGTAATTACAGTATTAGAGGAACTATTGACGCAGGTTCCTTATCGCAAATTGATACCATCATGAACGAATTGAGGGAAGGCGGAGGCAAGAGGAGGCCAAATCATCAGAAGGAGACCGAGTCAATAATTGCCAACAGGACTGGAAAGACAACAGAGGCCCGAGTTATAGCAGACCTTTACATCGGCGACCATGAGGAAGGGCCAGTTTTCATGGAGATCAAGAGCCCCCTTCCTAACATCGATGTAGCAGCGGAGAGCAAGAAGAAGATTCTCATCTTTGAATTGATGAAGGGCAAAGAGAATGGCCGTGGGTATCTCGCTTTTGCCTACAATCCATTCATAACCAGGGAGAAGTATGCTCATTCGTTCACGAAGGCAATTATGGACATGGATGAAGAGGTCCTGATGGGCGTCGAAATGTGGGACAAGATTGGCGGAACAGGCAGTTACGACGAACTAATCAAAGCAGTAGATGAAGCAGGCGAAGAGAAACGAAAGGAGCTACTTGGCAACAATACCGGGGAAGGAAGGCTTAACTAGGGATAACTGTATCCCACGGTGATACTTAAGTGCCAAAGGACACGAGGGCTAACATCAAGATAAAGCGGGAAACCCGCGACGAACTCTCCAGGTATGCGCGCAAGCTTGCCGTCGAACTTGATCGAAGGGTGACGATCGACGAAGCGATTGTTCGTGCGATCAAGGCTGTTGAGGGGAAGCATCAGCATTGACCCAAGTAGTTACGAGGTTCGTAGAAGAGCTCAGTTGGAAAGAGAGGGATCTACCCCAAAAAGAGCGAACAAAACACGTCCATGGGATTCATCCGTACATGGGCAAGTACGTTCCTCAGCTCGTGGATTACTTCCTAGACAGACACTTCAAGATAGGTGACACAATTCTGGATCCATTCGTAGGGTCAGGAACTACTTTGATAGAAGCGAACACGCATTCGATGAATGGTGTTGGAATTGATATCAGCGAATTCAATATCCTGCTCTCTAAAGTCAAGACTGATTCGTATGATCTCCCCCTTCTCAAGAAAGAGTTTGCGGACATAGTTCGCAGGGTTAAGGAGGACATCAAGACAAACAATATTGAGACGAAGATAGATGATTTCTTGTCAGGCAATCCAATTGGCGAAAAGCAACCTTCAGTAAGGATGGAAGAAGCAAGCGAGTATCTTCGAACTTGGTATCACCCCATCGCCCTCTATCCTCTATTGGCTATGAGAAACATGATTCAGGAGTATCACTATCAAGACGCATTGAAGGTCCTGCTCTCAAGAACAGCTAGGTCTTCGCGGCTTGCTCCACATTACCAACTTGACTTCCCAGACCATCCGTTTACCGAAGATTACTACTGTCACAAACACGCGAGGACGTGCCACCCGACAACCAATGCAATGGGCTTCCTTGTTCGATATTCAATCGATACTTACAACAGAATTGCGGCATTTCAGAAACTAAGGACCAACAATAGCGTATCGCTGATACATGGAGATTCTCGAAATGTGGACCTTCCGAAGAGCTCTGGTGTCATCACATCACCACCATACGTTGGGCTAATTGATTACCACGAACAACATAGGTATGCTTACGAACTCCTGGGACTACAGGACAAATCTGAGAAGGAGATAGGTGCCAAGAAGGCCAAGAATGGAAAGAAGGCAACCGAGGCGTATAGGGATTCAATAACAAAAGTAATTTCGAGATTAGGTAGGTCTACCGAAGGGCCAATCGTTTTCGTCGTTAATGACAAGTATGGATTGTATGAAACAATATCTCAAGATGCAGGTGTGCGCATAGTTGAGAGATTGAAACGAAAAGTGGACAGGAGAACAGGACGGCGTTCCAGTGGAGACTTCTTCGAAGATATGATTGTCATGATGCCCCCATAGGATGGCACTCCAGCGAACCTATGGATCCCATGGGCATTACCAGGAAAGTCGAGATAGGAGCAGCTCAGGTGTTGCTTCCCCCATTATTCCCTGATACTTGACGATTCGATATTCCGAACTATCACTGGGCTCAAAGCACTGATCCTGCTCGCTCCATTTCATCTTCGCCCTGAGAAAAGCCCCTGTGACCTTGAGTGCTTTCTTGTTCGCATCCAGTTCATGCTGAGCTGAGACTATCCCGAGTTGCAGATACTCGTGATCGCCATCCAATATGGAGAAGGAGAATAGGAAGTTCTTCATTACAGTAGTAATAAGGACAATTCATTTAACGAACAATGAAGTTATGGACTCTCCACTCTGGGTGATTCTCGAAAGCGGAAAGAACGCTTCGAGAAAGCTGAAAAGGCCTGCTTGTTTCAATGGAAGCGATTCCCTGTGAGGGGAATAGGATGACATGCAGCGAAAGTGATATCGATTCTTAACATATTCAAGAGGCCCCCGCACTAGCAACCAGTGCGTTTGCCTGTCGGCCTCAGTCTCCCCTTTTCTGTCGATGCCCTCTCGCGAGAGTCCGCTTACCGGTTCCTCCCAATTACCGTCGCCCGAACCTGAGATATCGTGGCGTTAATCATTCGTTAGCTCTTTGATAACTAGATCAATATCATTCGTTAAGTGACCTGTTGTGAATGTCGTGGGACGCCATAAGCTTCGTCCTTCGGGGCAAGAACCGGAAGGCGGTCTTAGTCAGCCTCGCCACCCCAAAGACTCCGACGATTCTTGCTTCGGAGCTTCATACAAGTATCCCAAACATTAGCCGGACGCTGCGCGAACTACGGTCTAGACATCTGATTGAATCTCTCACCCCTGACGCACATGCTGGGAAATTATACGTTGTCACAGACCAGGGCAAAGCTGTTTCGCAGAAGGTGGAAGAAATCTCAGGTTCAGGGGGCCGAAGGCAATAACCAAGAAACTCCTTTCACCCTCTGAGATAGAACAACTAGTGCAACTGCTCAAAGGAGTCTTTGCTCACATCGCGGATTTGAAGGCCAAGAATCCCCTTGCAGCCCACATCCAGTACCCAAAGGTGCCCCCTAGTTTGACGGAATCATTGGCGATTTACCTGCTCCAGACAGGAGTGATCAAGGGATTGGGCCAGTGCCAGTTTCAGTTTGGAGGAAACGAGGCCGACATCATTGGCATGAATACGCGAGCCCGATTTAGAATTGAAGTTAAGGGGACAACAAAGGGTTTCGAATACTTTGGAGAGAAAGACGTCAAGTCCGATTATCTAATGTGGTTCGATCTTGCTGACCTCCTAAGAGGGAACGGTAATGATCATCTACGACTTTATCTAATCTCTCATCCAAGCGACCACTTCGACAAACCCGTCAAGATAGTGATTTCTAGGCTGAAGCAAATCGTTCAAGACGATGTGTCTTCGTTCGACTATGGGCTGTCTGCTCTGCTAAATCAGCTGGCTAGTACCCAGACCCCCCAAAGTGGAGAAATGAAGCTACAGAATTGGACCTAAGTCTGCCAGGCTATCCCTCCACTCTAACCAGTCGGCCACAAATTGCGCGTATTTCGACAGAAGGTTGGACCCTAAGGAACTTCTATTGCGCGTCTTGTGGGGCGGGACTATCTTCCTATCCTGTAGGCACCCCTCTTTACGACTTCCATTCTCCGACATGCAAGGAAAGATTTCAACTGAAGGCATCTAGTAGGCAATTTGGTAGATCCGTGTTAGACTCGGAGTACCACACCGCTCTCAACGGAGTCCTCAGAGATGCTTATCCTTCTTTGATTCTTATGCGTTACGACCCTGCAAGATGGGCCGTTTCTGATTTGGAGCTTGTCCACAGGGCGTGTATCACCACGAGTTGCTTGGTCCGTCGAAAGCCGCTTGGCTCCGGAGCCAGGCGTGCAGGGTGGGAAGGGTGCACGATCTCCTTGGCCAGTATCCCATCCCTTGGGCGGATTGGGGTTGTCCGGAATGGGGTGGTTCGTCCGAAATCGGCAGTTCTTGAACAGTGGAATCGCAGCAACCGGCTCTTGGAGACCGAACCTAACGCGAGGGGTTGGGTGGCTGACGTGCTAGTATGCGTCGAACGGCTATATTCGACATTTACCCTGGAGAACGTATACTCGTGCGAAGGCGAGCTTGCTGCAAAACACCCAAGGAATCACTTTGTCAAAGCAAAGATTCGTCAACAGTTGCAAGTTCTTCGTGAGCTTGGCATTATAGAATTCATTTCGCCTGGCGTCTACCGGCGTATCAGATAGAGATGTTCTTCTTCATACTGGCTAATCTCTTCTTCGAAGTCAATGAAGCGTGAGGAGGTTGCAACGGTCCAAAGCCCTACGTTACGACTTCGCCAAGTCGTAAACTCCTACTAGTACCCCGAGGATGAGGAAGACGTTGATGACGTAGAACCACGGGCCAAGGACCCATGAAGGTATCGCGAAATCAAGGATCAACAGGAAGAAGACGATGAACGCTACCGATCCGGCCGTGCTGCTGTCGAGGGCTGATTTCTTGGCTTCCCACTCTCTTTCTTCTTCGCGCCTGGCCGTTTCCTGGTTCAGCCGGTAGAACAGGACCTCCCGCGGGTCGTCATACTTCTCGGGACCAAGCACATCGTACAGCCTGCGCTTCTCGGGATTGGAGAGGACGAAGTAGGCCTCCGAGATCTCCTTGAATCTTGCCTCCGCTTCCGGAGAACTGTTCCGGTCCGGGTGGTACTGGGGTGCCAGCTTCCTGTAAGCTGCTTTGATCTCTACACCCGAAGCCGTCTTCGGGACGCCAAGGATGCCGTAGAAGTCCCTCTCGATCATCCTATGATATACACGAGAGTATAAGCGTACGTATACCTATAACGACCCCCATTCCGTGTACCGAGGTGTTATATCATGAGCCTACGCAAAGCCTTCCCGTGACAGCGCAAGCCAAGGTCAAAATCTACGTGTCCGGGGGGAGGCACAGCATCAACCTCCCCGGCGAGTTCGTCAGGGACAGCGCCTTCCCGTTCAAGCCCTTGGAAGAGCTGATCGCCAGGATAGACGGCAAGCGGATAGTGATTGAAAAGCCGTAGGGTTCACTAGGCCTGCTCCGGGAAATTTCACCCAAATGGCAGCCTGGTAATCACCTGATTTGCCCTTAAATCCAAGGGACTCGCATCCCTCACAATTGAGGATTCTGAGTAGCCGGGGAGGAATCGGCGGCTACCAAGACCGGAACAGGAAGGAAAAGCATCCCCTACGGGACAAGATAATTGTTGCAGTGATTAGCGCCATATTGGGAGCCGGTGCGGTTGGGTTATATTTCACGCAAAATGACTTCTTGGTTACCTCGAACAATTCTAACGTGTTCACGGTGACGAATTCGGGTTCGACTGAGACCATCCGCGAGACTGTCACAGTCACCAATACGACAGAAATCAATCGGTTGAATCAGCAGATTTCAAATCTGCAAAACGAGGTAAACCAGTTGAACCAACAGGTATCGAGTCTAACTCCTGTGGCCATCTTTGGACCAGTTAATGTCACCGGCTGGTTCAATAGCGCGTCTTCAATTAGCTTCTCTTCGCAAGGAATAACCTACACTGTCACAATCGACTCCGGCTCTTTCCAGATCTATTTGCCGAGAGGGCAAGTGTACCAAGTCGTCGTCCATGGGACTGGATGGTTTGGGGTAGGGTGGGACCAACCACCTGCATCTTCACCGCAATTGGACCTTACCAGCTATTCGCTAAGAAGCTACCATGTGTCGTACATCGTTCACAGATAGGTCTCCATTCGAACTGCATGTTTGTCAGTCTCCATGTATCACGAATCAAGAAGTTGGTTTCCTGGTTGGTGGGACGAGTCATAACGCCGGGTATAGGGTTCATTGCGCTCCGCCGGGAAACGCCTTACTTTGGGATGAAGGAGCAGTTTGATGCGCATTTGGCCTAGTCGTCCCTTCGCGCGTAGACTCGTGAATAGTAGACCCAACCCAACACAATCAACAAAGGGTAGCCAATCAATAGTACCAAGCTGATATCGTTCTCCAAAGAGGTTTGGAAAGCGAAGTTCAGCAGAGAACCCAATATCGCGGTTGTAAAAATGAGTTCGATAAAAGCAACAGCTCTCAACGTTTTGAATTTGATGCTGAAGGTCTTGCATATCCGGTCAAAGAGATGGTGTTCCGTGAAGTCAGTAAGCATGTATGATGCGACAGCGCTCAATCCATAAGACCAGAAGAAATAGAACCAGCCGACATTCAAGAGCAACCAAGCGGTCGCAGCTACCAAGCCTATGTATCCAAGGACCACCAGAATCAGAATCAACGGTCCCAGAAAATAACGGCCGGCTCTGGTCCTAGACAAGGAGAACCACCGTTAGTGTGATTACGACAAAGAGGATAGCACGCGCAGACTCGCCAAGCAAAGCCCTGGGCAATCTCCGAACGGGTGGAGTACCTAGCTCAGTCCAAAGAAGAAGGGATGTTAGGGCAAGGCCCCCACCAGTCAAATGAATCATCCAAGAAGGGTTCTGCCACAGGTATCCGTAGAAACCTACAACCAGACCCAGGGTCCCCATTATACTAGTTGCAAGAAATTTGACGAACTCTTTCATACCTGGCCCGCGATCTCCCTTTCGCCTTCGGGACTCGTACAGGTCGGCGAACGCGGTGCATGACAAGGCTGTACAGAAACAGAAACCGATGATTGAAGTTCCGGTGGATGGTAGTGGGGTAACCTTCCATACAACATCAGCCACAATGTATGTCCCAATCACGCTCGCCCCGAATATTGATGGTACAGATACAAACCGCCTTAGGCGGCGCGATAGATTGATGTTGTACAACATCGCAAAGAGCATCATGGCTGATGGGACGAAGAGGTTGTTGATTAGACCCTGAGTGGTTTCCGAAGGGGTTTTTCCGACTGCTTCGATGAAGCTGAAAGGACTTGTAACCAGCATCATGATTCCTGTCTCGTACATGTCCAAAGAACCATAAGGCAGAAGATTGCCCAATTCTATCGCAGCCAAGTAAAGAACCCAGAACAGGACAAATGGGTATACCTCGAAGCCTATTGACCTGAGTGCTCGGACAGATTCCCCTAGGATGGCGTTGCTTTTCAACGGTATCTGTGGGGGTCATCGTTGCCGTACATGGGGTTCATTGCGCCTCCACCGGGAATACCTCATCCTGCATTACGCTAAGCAACTGTGTCGTCGACCCTCTTTGAGTCTTTGATCTCCGGACGATACCTTGGTCTTCATCCGCGGAAGTCACAAGCTAGAACCTCAAGTTTCGGGCAATGGTCATGACGATGAAAATCAACCAGATGACGAAACAGATTATGAAGATAGGCTCTCCAACGGCCGCCATCTGCGACCCTACTGAGTAGTCATATGACTTGATGTAGATTCCTCCGAGCCACGCTAGTAAACTAACGGCGGTGAGGAATGCCAAGAGGCTCCGTGGCTGGTAACTGATCTTTGTCAACTTGGCTTGTCTTGCATATCTCGTGGAACCGATGTATTAAGGACTTGGAGTCATTGAAAATCTGAAATTCATTCGTTCAGAAGGGGGCACCGTGAATAAGGTTCTTTGTACTTCTATTTCTCTCGGCGACTTGGTTCGACGAATGGGCCATATTCTGGAAAGAAGGGGTGGCAGATAAGGAGGTGTGGGTGCGCGGATTGTCGCGAAGCGGAAGGTGGCCAAAAGGAGGCTCTGCTTAATAATAAAGAAGGGTGTGTCACTGGTAGCGGCCGGGCAACATAGGACAGCTTTCGCCTGTCGCGACAATGCCATGACAATGACATGCCGACTTCTCAGAGCAGGTTGAGCGCCATCTGCAGGGTCTCCTTGCAGGTCTTCTCCGCCTGGGGGTCGCCCTCCACCAGCATCGGCGGGGTGGTCTGTCCGGTGAAATCCTTCAGCTCATCCACTGGTATGACCTTGGTCCATATCCTCCCGTTGGTGAAGTTCATGACGAATAGGATCATGGGGACGGCGTACTTCGTCGCCATCCTCAGCTCCGCGAGCACCTTCCTCCTGGGTATGTGCCTCTGCCTCGTCCCGTCTTCTCTCAGTGTCAGCGCCTTGAACGCGCCGACGGCCTTCGCCTTCCGTGACTCGGGAGACCCGGGAGCCCAGAAGATGTAATCAGGGGTCCCTTCCCTTATGCTGTTGTCGTACAGCTTCCCGGCTCCGCGCAGGACCTCCTCGGCGAACTTCAGCTGGGCCTTGTTCCCCCTCTCCCTGTTCGCCATCCCTTGCAACTTGGTCAGCTTGCCATGAATGACCGGAGGAGTCTCGCCGCTGATGGGCGGGTTTGCAGTCTGCCCTTGTGGAGCCCCAGCCTCGGTCTTACCAGCCATCCCCGGCACTGGCGGTTCTGGCTCCACCAGGTCGATGAAGTCGTCCATCTCGTCCATGACGATGTAGCATCTGTTCAGCATTTCATCGGCTTCCAAGATTAGGTCCTTCAGCGCCAGGTCGGCCTCTGCGCGCTTGTTGTACCATTTCTCGTATTGGACCGCGATGTCCCTGTAGGAGGCCTCCCTCATTTGGTACTGCTCGGCAATCTCGTTCGTAGCCTCCGCCTGGGATGACACGGTGGCAGTGAGGGCGTCGGCCGAATTGGACATCTCCTCCACTTTGGGTCTCAGCGCCGAGACCTCAGACAGGCCGTTCTGGACCCCGACTATTGCACCCTCCAACGGCTTCAGGCGGCCCGCCAGCTGCTGGTCGATGTAGTCGGCCACCTTCACCTTGTTGGCTTCTTCTCGCTTCGAGGTGTCGCGGGCAGCACCAAAGGAATCTGACGCCACGATGATGAGGATGATGGTGGAGGCGGGCTGTATGATGAACAGGGCGGACCCTTGGAGGAGCCCCCACGGGACTGAACTGGAGACCTCCGAGACGATCGCGGTCAAAGCCATGGAGTACAACACGACCATGGCGGATACCGTGGCCACCCTCCTTCGGGTCTCGTGGGCGGTTCCCTCCTCCAAGCGAGCTCCGATGTCCTTCGCGATGTACCCGAGTAGGGGGATAATGGTGACAAGAAACAGCAATAGGTCGTTCATGGTCGGTCCTCCAGGTCCTCCCTGAGGACCGTGAGCCAAGTTCCTACCTTCCCCACGATCTCCGTAACCGGGACGAAGTCGGGCTCCACCAGCATCACCTTCCCGATGAGCGAGTGCGACCCGAACTTGCTGGCAACCCATCGCTTCAGCGCCCTGATGTCCACTTCGCGTCTATCGGCCGAGACGCTTGTCTGGCCAGCGACCACGCCTTCCTTCTGCGCCGATTCTCCTGGAGTGGACGCGGACATCAGGAGCCTGCGGCCTACGGGCGTATTTGGTAATGCGTCCGTATGATTTGAGCGTGGGCCGTGCTCAAACTATCCGTATCCACCAATGACCGCGGTGTCCGACCAGTGCGGGGGGGCGAAAGGACCACTGCGCGTCCGCCGGGACAGGCTCATCCAAGTGTTGGGCTATGATCATCCGTCGGGCTGAACTGGATCCCACCAGAGGCGAGCTCTCGGCAAGCGCCGAGCCACCTGGTCGCGGATTCGATCATGGCGTCTCTACAAAGACGCTTTGGAATAAATTCCAAAGTCTTAAGTAGGAGCCCTAGGCCTGGCAGGCAGGTGACTGGAGAATGAAGGTCAAGTACGAAACCGCTGGTCCGTTGTCTTCCGTCTTCACCAGCCCCGAAGCGCGGATCCTAGACCAGGCTTTCCTGGTCGGCAACATGAAGCAGACGATTCCTATGCTCGAGGAGTCGACCGGCTTGAGCTTCAAGACCGTCCAGAAGGTCCTCCAGAGACTCTCTGGAAAGGGCTTCGTGGCTCCCGCAGGGAAGATCGGGAACGCCAAGGCCTACCAGTTCAGGGTCGAGAACGACCTACACGAGCTGATCGAGTGGGCGACGAAGTACCAGTTCGCTAGGACTGACTAGACAGACCCAAGTCGTCCATCATCTTCTTCGTCCTCTCGCGGTACTCCCTGGACCTCTTCTCTTTGTCCGATTCCCGACTAGTAGCCGGCAGCTTCTCCTGGGACAGACTGCGATCCTCCGTGAAGAAGCGGTTCAGAGGGGGAAGGCCTACGCCCTTTCTGTACCTGTTGCATAGCTCCAGGCCTTCCGCGACCGCGTCGTCCTCGTTCAAAGCGCAGATGTGGTCCTCGCCGGTGGAACGGAAGACCAAGACGAGCCTGTTCTTCATCTTCTGGCACGCCGAGTTCACGTGTCCCCTCTTGTCCGGAGGGTAGCCCTTTTGCATGTTGCTCAGCTCCGTGTGCCTCCCATGCCTGAGGTCGTTCCTCTTCGCGAAACACTTCAGTGTGTAGAGTTTGTTGAGGACGAAACCTGCTGCGGTCTCTTCTTCCCTGTCCGAGAAGGCGACAAGTGGGACCAAGATGCGCGCCTTGCCTAGTTGGGAAGCTTCAGCACGACCTTTCCGGTAGGCAACGTCGCCACGTACTCCCACCCCTCCGTCAGATAGGCCTCGACCTCGCTGACTGGTATGGCCCTTTGGTGATTCCCGTTGTTCGCCGTAGCCCCAAGCAGCCTTTCCCGTACCATCTTCTGAATCGTCGTGTCCCCCATTTCTGCAAGGTTGAGCTTATCGATTTCCTCCTTGCTGTACCCACCCACCTTGAGGAGGATCTCCCGCTTGAACTCGGCATTCCTGTCTCCTCTCTCTCCCGACCCGCTGAGGATCGTCAGGTTGGGGATCGCCTTCACATATTCGCTGACCATCTCATCCTGAGTCGGCTTCATGTAGCTCCCAGACACACCGATCGTGTGCCCCATCAGCATCTCCGTAATGATAGGCTTGACCCCGGACATCTCCATCCTTGTCTTGAAGAACTTCCTGAAAGAATGGCACTGTTTCCACTCGTAGCTCCGGTAGTTCTTGGTGTCGGTGAGCTTCTCCCTCATCTTCATCTGGTTCAGGAGCTCCCCCATCTGGTTCTTCAGGGTCCTGACGCCGACCGGCTTCACCTTGCTCTGGTCGAACCGCCTCTTGTTCACTTCTCTGACGAAGACCGGGGACGAAGGGGTGATGACCTCCCCCACTTTCTCGCGGATCTCCCGGTACTTCAGTAGGTAATCGTAGCACTCCGGTGAAGCGAAGCTGTCATACTCCTCCGGTTCGCCCCTGTAGATCGTGACATTGGCGAGCTTCCACCCCTCGAACTCCACCTCCTGTATGTCCCTCCACCGGAGGTACTCCGTCGAACCAATCCTTGCGCCGGATGATGTCAGGAAGAGTATGAGGCACTTCGTCCTGAGGTCTGCGACCGCCACCACCTTGCGGATCTCCTCGAGCGTCGGCGCCCTGTCCTGGCCCGACTTCCTCACCTTCGGGATGAACTGGTTGACGTAGTCCCAATCGACCCCCTTCACCCTGTTGATCTCAAGGAACCTCCGAAGGGAGTCCCGCCAGAACGCGGTGGTGGAAGAAGCCGAGCCCCTGCTCACCTCGGCGATGAACCTGACGAAATCCTCCTCGAACGCCTTCGGGTCTGTACTGACAGTTTGGATGAATTGGTCGGGGGACATCCCCACCCGCCTGAGATACGCCCTTATCCTGAGGATGTAGTTCTCCTTGGTCTGATGCGCGAGCTTCCCCGACGCCCTGAGGGTCGCGACAGACGACTCTTCTAACTGGTCCATGCTCTATAAGCTGAACCGGATATATAACGACCAATGCTTGGACACGCATAGGCGTGCCGCAGGCATCTTTCGATGTCAAGAACCACGCCAAACACGGAAGCTTTTCTCATCCTTTGGAATGGGCATCTTGGAGGACGAATCATGTGCGACTATCATGCAGCAGGAAGGGGGACATTCACTAGTTCGTCATGAGCCGGACTTCGATCACAATCGGGTTCATCGTCGATATCCACGGCAAACCGGAAACGATGACCTGGCTGGAGGAGTCTGTGCATAGATACGACGTGGTCGCAATAGGGGGTGACATAGGAGAGTTGTCCCTCCTCTACAGGATCGTCGATTTCGCCATCTACAAGCCGGTGTTCATTGTGCTGGGCAACCACGACTACCCCGTAAGAGAGATGTTCGCCGCAAAGAAAGTCCTGCACGGGACCTCAACCAGGTTCGGTGGGTATACAATAGGTGGGCTGGGAGGCTCCCTTCCTGTCCAGGGAGGGCCCCTCGAACTGGACGAGACGGAGTACCTCGTCCTGACCAAGAACCTTGGACCTGTAGACGTCCTGATATCGCACCAGCCGCCAATTAACACCAAGACCGACCTCTCTTACGATGGTTCGACCGAAACAGGCACAAGAAACATCGGATCGATTGCCATAAGGAAGTACATCGAGGAGACTCAACCTCTCCTGGCCCTCGTCGGGCATGTCCACGAAAGCCCTGGAGTCGACACGGTAGGGAGGACAACAATTGTCAATCCAGGGCCTTTCATGACCGGCAACTATGCAGAAGTGGTCCTGACGAACCAAGACAAACCCCGGGTAGAATTGAGGAACAAGGGGGCCGGAGCCTCACAAGAACGGCCGAAGTCTTGACAAAGTTAGACGCAGACTGATTAGGGGGTGTCTCTTGCCTTGACCGTGGGCGTTCCTGATTCTAGGGCGGAGCAGGACAAGTTTGACGAGCTCCTCAGGGAGATTAAGACAGGCAACAGGGTTCAGCTTCTGATGTCGCTACTTGCCCTAATCCCTGGCGTAGTCGCAGCAGTCGCGCAATCGGGGATTACCATCGTCGCTCTGGCCTTCGTGCTTCCTGTGGCGGCAGTCACCTCTTACCTCTTCGCCTATCCCTCAGGCTCGCGAGGAACCGGGAACTGGCGCAACCTGACCCTCGCGCGGGAGCGGCTCAGGCTCTTCGATAGATACTACAAGAAGCATCTCGGGGTCGCTGGCTATCACGACGCCTATCTTATGGTTCTCCGCACGCACTATCAATTCGCCCTCGCAGAAGGGAGGAAAGACCTTGCAGAGTATCTGAAGCAGGAACTCGACAAAGAGAAATCTAACTAATCAGAACAGCGGTTGTTTCGATCGGAGGCGACGCCCTAACTGGGAAGTCAGAGGACTCTCCGGTATGCATTTTATAGCAATCCAAGACCCAAAGCAACCTCGTGTACCCCAGGGTTGTCCTGGATCTGGTTGGTTTTTGGTTCCCATTCTTTGTCGCGGCAGATATTGTAATCATACTCGGATACAGAATCAGGCGACACATCAGCCGAATGGGTCTAGCCAAGTATGTAGGTTTGGTCCTTTGGATATCGATGCTCACAGACCTCTTGTTTCTTCGGTCGGGCAATTCTGAAGGGCTCCCGCAGAGTTCCGCGCGACTCCTCATACTTGTTTCCACGCTGTCGTACGGAGTGTTGTTCTACAGGAGCAAGCCCGTAATCTCGTCTGCATTCGAATGTTACGTGGTAGGCGTCTACGCAGAGATTCTCAGTGACTTCGAGGTCATACATAATCCCAGTCGCCTTCTCCCCAGTCTACTGGGGTGGGGCGGGAACCAACGATCTAATCTACCAATTGGGCCTCCTGATGGGTCTCCTCTATCTCCCGAGTGCGTTGATTCCTACCTTCAGCTATGCAATCATAAGGAGGAACGCGAACATCTTCATTGAGAAATTGATTGGGAAGCAGGCACTTGAATGGCTTTTGAGGAAATATCCACATCCCATTCATTGAGCTGACGCCGGAGGTCGCACTCGCGAACTGGCAGAACAAAAGAGCCCGAGAGAGCGCGTTTGTATGTATGAGGAGGAATCAGGCCGCGCCGAATATTTGTCTGTTGACTCTTACATTGTTCAGATAGAAGAGTACGTCGGTGGCCCTTCTTACAGTCCGTGGGATTGTCAAGACAAGAAAGAGGTGGAGGTCCTTCCTCACCCCAAGATGTTCCAACCCATCTTGTATAATCTCTGTTATCCTAATCACGTTCTCTCCGTCCTGATTGGTTGGAACAATAAAGACGAGCTTCGAGATACCTGGACAGAGATACGCCCTGAAGATATCTGCTTCAATCTCTCTGAACTTCCTAGTCTGAGATTCGAGTACCTGAAATGCGACTTTAGTTCTGTCGCTAAGAGTGAATGTCCTGTCTGGTTTGAATGTGATTGGCATTAACGGCTTCGTCCCATGAGCGATTGCGAGTCTCTCGCCTCCCCTTGAAATACTGAGCACGCTCTTGCGCATGTGTAGATTACCGTATTCGGAGATGCCATCTTGGATCACCCTGTGATACGTTAACAAGAGCAAACCACCCCATCAGGATGCAAGGAAGCTTACCTTCTTTCGCCGCTTTCCCCTGCGTTTGACGTAGAAAGTCACCCGTCTGCGCCGGGCCATAACAAGAGTATTCCAAGGCTGGCTCTTATTCCTTCGTGCTTTTCCCCGTCAATGAACCCTTAAGAATCGAGGGCGGTCGAACGGTACGAGGACATGGAGAGCGGGCAGCCGCAGAGACCGATTCCGAAGAAGGTTACATACGTATGCCCGTCTTGTGGCAACGAGCTTGAAGTAGGCCTCGTCAACGGCCTGCTGCCTGGCTCCGCTCAGTGCTCGAAGTGTGGGACAGTCTACGTATTCCCAACGCGTGAGCAGCCAAATCCACAGCAACAGCAGTGGAAGCCCGAAGATGTCGAGAATCTAATCAAACTGATTGACACGCTTGCAGCCAAATATCTTACCTACAAGAAGGACGAAGCAGAAGCAGGCCACAAAGACCTCAGAGCGTTGACAAGATACAACACAATCCTCACATTCACCCTATCAGCTTTCCTTGCTGTAATCATTGGCCTAATGAGCTATTTGACTGTCAGAGGAAGTGTTAGTGGTGATGCCTTGCTATTTCTTGTGGGAACCGTAACGGGGTATATCCTTCTCTTTATTCAGCGGCTCACCAAGAACGCGCTAACCGAAAGAGAGCAGGAGGAAGAGGATTGAACTCTGACGCGCCACAACCTACAGTCGCTGTGTCACCGCCTATGTCCCGTCGCCCCTCCGGCGTCGGGCCCTTTAGAAGGTCTGCAGGACCTCTAGAGTGAACTTGGATGCATAGACGGCGTGAACGAAGGAAACCACCGCGGCGTGAGCAGGGGCATTTCGCCGTGACTTGAGCCCGTGCCTGAACCTGCCTGCAATCAGGGAAGTTTCTGTTTGACTTTCGACAGAATCCTGCCCGCCCTGGTAACGGCGTCTCGTGCCTGAGAGGGCTTCATCAGGTCGGGCTGGTATTCGGCTTCGTTCTTCAGGGCAATCAGACCTCCGAACTGCTTGGACAACTCCTTGAATTCGGACGAATCAACCGCCCCCTTGACGGCACCTACTGCTCCTTCATGTCCTCCGCTGTGGCGTTTCCCAAGATAGAAGACAGAAAGTGCGTCTATGGCATTGATCGCACAGTGGACAGACGCCGTAACTGCGGCATTGTTCTTCGACTGTTTCGCAGCGTACTCCGCGACGTCGAGCATCTCCTCTGCCTTCTGCAGGTAGTTCCTGTAGAGGCTCTTATTGACGGTCTTGGACATCTCCTATCTTCCTCAGGTCTTTGCCCCAGACCATCCTGTAGGACTCGAGTATCGACCTACCCAGATCCTTGTTCTTCTTTCTGGCGAACGTGGCTTCGTCCATGATCAAGGGAGACAACCCAAATCCGAACTTCGAAACAGTTTCGGCGGAGGCGTCCGCAACGCGCTCGCTGGCGAGCTGTCTGTCACCCGCTACGACGAATATGTCGATGTCGCTCTGCTTCCCCTCGAGTCCCTTCGCAGCGCTCCCGAAGACGGCCACCGATCTGATCGACCTGTCTTCAAAGAACGGCCTGATCGTGGACAAGATCGCACTGAGGGTATCTTCCTCGGCTTTGATCGCGGGCCAGACTATCGAATTCAGCACGTAGCTCTCCTCGTTCAGGATGACCTGCTGGGCCCTCCCAACAGGTTGGAGCCTCACAACCCCTCTTTTTTCCAGAGTCCTGGCCACAAGGGCGACTTCGGGGTGCGACAGGCCAGCCGTCCTCGCCAAGTCCCTCATGGTGAACACCTTCCCCCTGTAGCGGACCAAAGTCTTGAGCACTCTAATGCTGGCCTTGCTGCCCAGGACCTCGGTCAGGTAGTCGTGGAGGGACACTATCTCGCAGGGCAGGGATACTGGTAGAAAAACATTCCATATGGTAGGGAATACTGCCATAACGGGCGATTTGAACACGCATAGGCGTGCCGCGGGTCGGATTTGAGCCGACGACACTCCGGTCTTCAGCCGGATGATGAAGGGAGGTTTCAACTCCTCTCTCCATAGCCCAAGAGTGTCAAACTCTAGCCAGGCTGAGCTACCGCGGCACCGAGCACGCTCCTTTCAAGAGCAGAATTAAGAGTTTCATCAGGAACTTGCTTGCGCTCGCCCTGCTCGAGAGGAAGGCCAGAGCGCTGCCGCAGTAGTTTAGCCAGACGAGCCTGACCGTGAACAGATAGCTCTTCGCATCACCATCGCCTTCATGTTTTGAGACGCGGCTCCCGCCCGTCAGACGAGGTTCAAGCCCATCAGGAACGAGCTCGCCTTCTGCGAGCCGAAGACGAAGCAGTGGACAGGGAAGCCGAGGTTTAAGGGGACACCCCATGACCCGTGCGCCTCAGGACAGCCCAAGTTGAAGATCAGGTTCCTCGTGGCCGGAGAGAAGGGGATATTCGAGCGCCTGAAGGGGCTCGCCGAAAAGGCGCGGGAAGAGACACCGCTCGCCACCAGGCTGTTCCGGGAGCGCCTGGACGACCCCAGCGTGCTCGAAAAAATCAAAGCTCTAGAGAAGGAGAGCGACGAGCTGACCTTCAAGCTCAGCGAGGACATCATGAACGGCGCCGTCAACCCGTCAGTCCTCAGGGACCTCCTCCACGTGTCCGACCTGATGGACGGCATTTTCGACGACTACTACTTCGTCGCCCGCGAGGTGAACAGGATCGTGATGAGCGGCATCGAGCTCCCGATGCTCGAAAAGATGGTCCAGACCTTCGTGAAGATGATCGGCCTCGCCGACAGGGAGCTGGAGACGTTCGAGAAGCTCCTGGAGGCCGGAAGCATGGAGGAGGCGAGGTCGCTCAGGAAAGACATCGAAGCTCTGGAGGAGCAGGGGGACGAGCTCAAGGACTCCGGCTTCGACTCCTTGTACGCGAACCGCGGCCTCTTCGACTACTTTTCGTTCCAGCACTACACCGAAGTGATGAGGAAGCTGGACCACATACAGGACGGAGTGGAGGACATGTCCGACCTCGTCATCGCGATCGCTAACGCCATCTCAAGGTGATGGATTGGACGTCCTCGGAGCCCTCCTGCTAGCGGTCGCCACCCTTCTGGTTCTCATCGTCTCGGGGAACAACGCCCAGGCGTGCGTGGGGAACCTCATAGGCGCACGGGTGGTCAGGAGGAAGACGGCGCTGGCCCTGGAGGCGGCCGGGGTGTCTCTCGGGCTCCTGTTCCAGGGGACCAGCATGGCGACCGCCGCCTCTCATCTGGCCAGGGGGCTCTCCGCCGAGGTTCTCCTGGTCGTCTTGGCGCTGAGCCTGGTGCTCTTCACGGCCGCGCAGCTCGTCCGGCTCCCCCTCCCGCTGACGCTCACCCTCCCTGCGCTCCTCGCGGGGGTCTCCCTGGGATTCAGCGAATACTTCTTCCTGATGATACTGGTGTGGGTCGCCGCCCCCGTCGCGGCGCTCCTAGCCACCCCCCTGATCACAAGACTCGCGTCCAGGCTGGGGGCCAACAGCTTCTGGACAAAAGTGGAGGCATACAAGGCGCTCCTTCTCCTGGTATCGTTCGGGTTCGCCTTCACCCTGGGGGCGAACACGATAGGGCTGATAGTCGCGGTCGAAGGTTTCGGCGCGCTTTCGGTCGCGCTCGCGATAATCGGAGTCGTCCTCGGCACCTTCTTCCTCAGCGCCGGGGTGATCAGGAGGGTGAGCACCGAGATGTTCGACCTCGGGTACTCGAACGCGACGTCGTCGATGCTGACTTCTGCTCTCCTGGTGGAGGCTTCCACCCTGGCGGGGATCCCCATGTCCAACACCATGGTCCAGAACGCGGCGGTCTTCGGGGCAGGGCTCTCGTACAAGACCAGGTTCTTCTCTGCCAGGCCGTTCTATCTGGTGGCCCTTGGGTGGCTCGTCTTTCCGGCCGTGGGCATCGCCGCCGGTGTGCTTGTCTCCCTTCTCCTGTGAGCGGGCCCCTCGAGTAATGCGCTTCATCAGTGCGAACCCATAAAAGCCCAGAGATTTGTCAGAGCGAAGGGCAGGGGGATTGGCAGGGGTGTTCTGTCAGAGCTGCGGGAAGGAGATGCCTGACGGCGCCGCTTACTGTCCCGGCTGCGGGGCCCAGGCGAGCGCCTCCTCAGGCGCTTCTCCGACATCCAGGGGCTTCGACGCGCTCACAAAGGACCGGAAGGCCCAGGAGTACTGGTTCGAGAGGCTCCTTGCATACGTCGTGGACGCGATCATCGTCTTCGTGGCTCTCGCCATAGTCGGGGCCATCGTAGCGTTTCCGCTCTTCTTCGCCGGCGTTTCGGTTCGTTCCGCCTTCGGTCCGTACGCCATCGTCGGAGGCCTCATCTTCGTCCTCTACTTCGCCCTGATGGAGTCATCATCGGGGGCGACCTTCGGCAAGAGGCTCTTCCATCTCAAGGTCGTCTCGAAGTCCGGCTCGAACCCCACTCTGGGGGAAGCCTTCGTCAGGAACCTAAGCAAGTTCTATCCGCTCCTGCTCCTCCTGGACGTCATAGCCGGTCTCGCCCTGTCGAAGGGGTACCAGCAGCGCTTCAGCGACCACTTTCTCGGGACGAGCGTGGCCCACGCCTGAGCGTCAGGGAACCGTTTTACGGGGCTCATTTCACGCGCGTCTGGAACCGGGTTTGGGAGCGGAGTTCGGCACCAGGGCGATAGTGGTCACCTACCCCGACGAGTTCGCCAAACGCGAGATACTCGAGCTCGCGAAGGCCGGCGGGTACGAGGTGGCAGAGGTGGTGACCCAGAGGGCGATCATCCGGTCCGAATACGGGGTCGGGTCGGGGAAGGCTCAGGAGCTGGAGGGGAAGGTGGCTGAGAGCAAGGCAGACGTCATCATAATCGACGAGAGCGTCACCTCCGCCCAGGCGAACAACCTGTCGAAGCTGACCCATGCGGCCGTCGTCGACAGGGAGAGGCTGATACTGAACATATTCGCGAAGCGGGCCGCGACCACGGAGGCGAAGCTCCAGGTCCAGCTGGCCGAACTCCGCTACGAGCTCCCCAGGGCGAGGGACGAGGTGCGCCATTCGACCAAGGGAGAGCAGGCGGGGTTCATGGGGATGGGGGAGTACGAGGTCGACGTCAGGTTCAGGACCCTCAAGCGCCAGATGGGGTTCATCAAGCAAAAGCTCGAGAAGACCAGGACGGTCAGGGACCTCCACGCGGCGGAGAGGAAGAAGCTCGGCGTCCCCTTCGTGTCGCTCGCGGGGTACACCAGCAGCGGAAAGACCACCCTCTTCAACCGTCTGACAGCGGAGTCGAAGGAGATTTCACCGGACCTCTTCACAACCCTCACCACCACTATCCGCATGGTCACTTTTCCAAAGTCGAAGAACAAGGTCCTCCTCTCCGACACGGTCGGGTTCATCTCCCGGCTCCCGGCCTACCTCGTCGAGTCGTTCAAGTCGACCCTGGATGAGCTCAGGCACGCTGACCTCGTCCTGCTCATGGTCGACGCGAGCGAGAGCCCTGAGAGCATCGGGATCAAGCTCACCAGCTGCAGGGACACCCTTAGCGAGCTCGAGGTCGACCCGGCAAAGGTGATCCTGGTCTTGAACAAGGTGGACCTGCTGGACTCGAAGACGAGGGCGGGAATCCAGGCAGACCCACTCTTCAGCGACTATACCACCGTCAAGGTGTCTGCGGTGAGAGGGGACGGGATGAGGCAGCTCAGGAACAGGATTCTGGAGCTCGCCGGAGGCCGGCGGGAATCCAGGGCGGCCGTTCAGGGGAAGCGGTGAAGGGCGTGGCAGAGTCTCCCGGGAGCGAAACGGACGACTCCTTCGAGCCCCTGGCTCCCCTGACCGAAGACGTCCCGGCGGCCAAGAGCGTCCCCCGGCCTCCTATCTTCTCGATCCTGGGCTCCATCGACTTCTCGGGGCACTTCGTACTGCTCGGCGATGTCGGGACGGGGAAGAGCACGGTGGTCCCGATACACGAGTTCGAGTCGGCCGGGCGGACGAGGACCATACTCATCCGGGAGCCGTCCAGGGCTTCTTGCAACGCACTCTACTACTCCCTCTCGGCTCTCCACCCGAAGGTCAAAGACGAGCTGGCGGTCATCACCAAGGACACCAAGGTCAACACCGGGGGGAGGGTCAAGATCGTCACCGACGGCGTCCTCCTCAGGATGCTGGCGGAAGGGTCGGTGAAGGGGGCCTCGATCTACTTCGACGAGAGCCATCAGATGACCTCTCAGCTCGAGCTCTGCATGTCCCTTGCAAAGAAGCAGGAGCATGAGGCGGGGAACCTGTTAAGGGTCATGAGCGCCACCATCGACCCGGCCGAGTTCCTCTCGTTCCTGGGGATCAGGAACCTCTACTCGGTCTCAGGGCGGAGGTTCCCGGTCGGCATCGAAACAGTCCATGCTAGGGACCTCGACGGGATGTTCGACGCGCTCGTCAGGTTCCTCCACACCAGGCCCCGGGGGGAGTCCTGGCTGGTCTTCCTTCCCACCAGGCGCGTGGTAGAGAAGTACGCCCGGAGCGGCGACGGGGTCTACATCCACGGGGGGCTCGACGGGTCCGAGGTCAATAAGATACAGAAGCGGGCCGAGACCGACAGGAGCCTCAAGGTCTTCGCGACCAACGTCATAGCTTCGTCAGTGAACATATACCTCGACAACGTCCTGATCTTCAACGACGCCATAGAGAGCAAGGACAGTCTGGGGAGGAAGGCGCTGCGGTACGGGAGCATCGACAACAACACGCTCCTGCAGATGATAGGGAGGATAGGCCGTTTCAAGCCCGGGAGGGCGGTCATCATCTCCGACACCCCGGTCCCGAGGGACATCGCACCCACCGCGGTGAAGAAGGCGCTCGAGTTCGAAACCCCCTTCGACCTGGTCCTCCTCATGTCCAAGTACGGCCTGAAGTTCTCGGAGCTGGAGCTGATGTCGAAGGTGAGCAGCAAGGAGGTCGCCTTCGCCGAAAACTGGCTCGTCGACGTGGGCGCTATCCATCCTCTGACGCAGAACATAACCAGGAAAGGGGTTCTGATGAGCGAGATCCCGTACGACCCGGACTTCGCTCACATGGTCGCTTCGGCCATCGTCAGGAGGGACTATCCAGCCGCCAGGTTCTTCCTCGCCTGCGGGGCGTTCGGCGACTCCCTGAACCACGCCTACAAGATCGACTTCGAGGTCCAGGCCCGCCAGTTCCTCTACGCCTTCGACAACTCCAACGAGCTCAACATCAAGGCCCACCTGCTGAAGAGGTATTCTGAGGACAAAGAGGGCGCCTTCGCCGGCCGCCTGGCGTCCAACGGCATATTTCCGAGGTTCATCGAGGAAGCCCACAAGAACTATAATGCCGCCAGGGACTCGCTGAACGACGTCCTCGAGTCGTCAAATCAGGAGCCTCTCCCCGAGGAGGTGGTCGTGGACCCGGACGTACGGGGCCTGGAGCCCTACTTTGAAGAGTGCCTCTCCTTCGAGAGGTTCAACGAACACGAGAAGAGGGAGCACGACCTCAAGAACCTATACATCGGGGGGCCGTTCTACGCCAGGACGCTCACCGTGAACTTCAGGACGATACTCTACGACGTGGTGGCCCTGGACAGGAAGAAGGACAAGAAAGGGCACAGGTGAGTCCGCGGTCTGCCGCTGGAGCCTCCGTCTAGGCGGCGAGTACGAAGAGCTCAACCTGGAGGCGTGTCGTGGACATAGCGTCTAGCCCGACTTGGCTGCGGACGCGCTCCCGATGGGGCCCGCGTTGCGGCCGAACCGACGTCCTGGAAAAAGAGCGTCCTCCGGTTCAGCCCTTAACCTGCCTCGAGAGCAGGTCGTCCAGCTCCTCGAAGTATGACCGTACCCCCTGAGGCATGGATTCTACGTTCTTCCTGATGGCGTCGACTAGGTAAGGGATCGCGGTCTGAGAGACCTCGACCGCCTGGCCTTTCTTGCCGATGCCGACCCTCGGGACCTTGACCCTCTCCCTCACCTCCGGGGGCGCAGCCTCCCTGGCGTCGTCCTCCACGGTCTTCAGCCACTTCTCCAGTTGGTCCTGGTCAAGCCCCTCGACCATGCCGCTCAGCTCCCGCACCAGCGGTCCGACCGACGCGAGAGTGCCTAGGTCCAGGCTCTGGCTGGAACCCAGGAAGAGGCGGACCCCGGCGGCGGCGACGACGTTAGTGAATACGATCACAAGAGCCGCTATCGGGAGTATCTGTGACGATCCGCTCACGGCGTCGGCGATCAGGGTCGTCGCGAGGAGGGCCGGGGTGAGCCCCTGGGCCATCATGGACACAATGAATCTCCTGTCTCCGACGGCCATCTTACGGTCCACCAGCTCGGTGCTGATGTACCTGGCCACCAGCAGGATGCCGAGCACCGCGAGCGACTCGAAGTAGACGCTGGAGCTCGACAGGACGCTCAGCGGCATCGAAAACCCGAGGAAGAAAAGGAAGAAAGTCCGAAGGAAGAACGAAATCTCGGTCTGGAAGGCCGAAATGTAGTTCAGCGAAAGAGCAGGCATGACGTTAGGCACGGCGAGGGGTCCAGGAAGGTCTGCGAAGTTCTTCATGACCAGCCCTATGGCAAGCGTCGTGATCACGCCGCTCCCTCCGATCTCCCCGACCAGCACGTAGGTCAGGAGGACGTAGCCCACTGTCGCCATGTAAAAGAAGTCCGAGTGGCCGAGGCTCTTGGCGACCCGGACCCATGCGAGCCCCAGCAGCACCCCCCCGACTAGGCCGATGGAGAGCTCCTCGAAGAAGCTCTTGGAGATCACCGAGAGCCCCTGCAGGTCCAGGGGAGCACCCTGGTTGTACCCGTTGAGCAGGACTGTGAAGAGTATGATGAGGACCAGGGAGTCGAACACGGACTCGAGAGCCAGATTGGAGACCAGGCCGCGCTGGGAGATCCGCCTCGCGAGATAGGGGACGATTATCATGGATATCTCCCCGCCGACTATGGACCCGAGGAACAGCGACTGGTAGAGGCTCCAGTGGAGGCCCCCTGCGAAAAAGAGGGTTACCCCCATTATCGAGAGCAGCATATAGAGCGACGAGCGCGTCACCGCCGACCTACCCTCCAACATTATGTCGCGAAGCTTCAGGCTCATGCCGATGTCGAAGACCACCATCGCCAGTGTGAGGTCCGACAGGATCGGGAGCATCGCGTTGACGGCGGTCGTCGGCAGGACGGCGAACCACCGGGTCGCAATGCCCGCCGCGATGAGGAACAGTGTCTGGGGGATGCCCTTCTTACTGAGTAGGATGTTCCCTACGAAGCCGATGAAGATGATGGCTGAGATTACCAGCAGGAATGTCTCCGCGGAGAGCGCCATGGCGCGTCATCCTTCTGGTCCAGTCGGCCGCCCCTCTTTGCCCTCCCTATGACCGGGCCGGTTCCGCGATTCCAAGCACAAAGGCAATCACGGGTTCCGTATTTGAACATGGAGACGTGGGGCTCTGCAGAGGCCCTCGCTTCAAGAGTACGTCCGGGCGAGACACCCTTTCGCGGCAGGCTCTGGTCTCTTCCAGGCAGCGGCATTTGCCGTCCTTCCGATTCAGTACAGGGGGAGAAGAAAACTGCGTTCTCTTTCGGTTCAGAGGCACCAGCAGATGCGGGTACTATGTCGCCAAGGGCAACCTGCCCAAGATGCTCGGCAGCACGGTCGCCGAAGTCCCAGGCCAGGTTGACCCTTCAAGAACCCGTAAATGCAACACATCGCCAGAAGCTAGCTAATGCCCGCTACCCACTTGAAGTGCCCCAACTGCGGAAGGGAGTTCGACTACGTTATGAGCGCCACATCATATCTGGTTCACGCTCCGGGCAACGCGACCATAATAACCTCAGACGGGCAAGAGCACGTGGCCACATCCGGTAAGCTGTGGAACAGGCACCACATCAAATGTCCTTATTGCAACAAGGCCTCCTGGCATCGAGTCAATATCTGACGCACAAACCCTGACGGTACGAACCATGGCTTAAGGCAGAAAGTACATCCATCCGCCGCACAAGAAGAGGACAGAGGAGGTAGGGTGAAAGCCCGGCGATGCGAAAGTATCACGCCTGGTTTGGGGTCTCCTGATTGAAATCAGCTAAACCGTCATGTCTGATTTATGAGGTGATCGACCTGGTCGGAGGGTTCTGTGTATGGCGGATCCCCCCAATCTTGTCGGGGTGCTTTCATGAGCCTCGGGTTCGCTTCCTCCCTGAAGCGGGCCGCCGCGCCCCGGGATGACTCACCAGCGCCTGGTGTCCTTTCAAAACTGATGGAATATATATCCCGGCAAAGATGTCCGTCAGAGACTTGAAGACCACAGTCGTTGCCGCGATAGTCGTAGTTGCCGTCGTGGTCGTCGGGGCAGCCGCCGCAGTCTTCCTGATGGCCCCCAGCGGAAGTCTGATAGTAGGAGTGACAGATGCGCCGTCGACTGGGGCCGTCTCTCACATCTATCTTACAATCACGGATATCACCCTCCAGGGCGCGGGTAACTCCAGCACCACCTTCAAGGTCAACGCGACGACCTTCGACTTGCTGGCGCTGCAGAATGTGACCAAGATGCTAGGGAAGAACAGCATCCCCGTGGGCAACTACACGATGGCCAGGTTTGGAGTCACCGCTGCGATAGCTACGGTGAGCGGGAAGAACGTGACCCTCACAGTCCCAAGCGGCCAGATCAAGGTTCCAATGCACTTCGCAATCGCTGCCGGGAAGACGACTACCATCGTGCTCGATATCACGGCAGACATGACCGCCATCAGCGCCTCGAACAACCTCAGGCCGACGGTCACGGGTGAAGAAACCGTCCCGCCGAGCTGAGGGTCGACCGCAGGTTCCAAAGAGAGAAACAAAGGCGCGCGCTCTCTCCAGTGGGCTGAGAAGTCAACTGCCGCAGAGTCTTCCAGAAAGATCACAGCAGCTGGGTCAGAAGACTAACCCGACTACGGACACGAGCCGGACGTTGAACCTCAGTTTCACCTTCCTGGCGAGGGCCGCCTGCTCTCTGGCCATCGCCGGGTCGGTGTGGGAGAGGGCCACGGCCGACTCGATCAGGAACCTGATAGATGCTGCAGCGTCATCCTTCGCGCCCCTTCTCTGCCTCGCGGGGGCAACACCGGCCCGTCAGGTCTTAACCGTAGTCACTGGAGTTGGGTTGTTCGGAGAACGGGACAGAAGAGGCCCCCGCGGATGGACCCACGGCCGTTCAGCTCTCCACGGAAGAGAACGGCAGTTCACTTTATTAGGTCCCGCGGGTTCGAACGGGGCATGTCGTTCCTGAAGAAGATGAAGGACAAGACTGAGGAAGCCGCGAAGAAGGGCGTCGAGGTAGGGAAGGAAGCGGGAGAGAAGGGCGTAGACGTAGGGAAGAAGGGTGTCAAGAAGACCGACGAAGCCGTCAGAGGAAAGGACGACTAGACAGGCCGCCGCTCGGGCCACGAAAGCCGACCCCTAAGAAACGCCTAATCGTGCTCGGCTGACACAGCATCTGCATTGCTCGACCTCATCTTCTCCGAGTCTGCGCTCGAGCTGACTCCCAGGGAGGTGGCCCGAGAGGGCGCGCGCATGTGTGCATATCAGCATGTGTCTGAGAGAGGACGACTGCGTGGGCCCCCCACAGGCGCTTCAGCGCCCGCTCGCATGTTTCTGATCGCTCGCTAGTACTTGCGTCTGTGCTTGCTCGCCTGCCTGTCCGCCTTCCCTCTTATCCCGTAAGTGGAGGAAGAGAGAGAGGAAACAAAGGTGCGCGCTCTCTCTCTCTCTCTTTGTAGGCTGAACGCGTCAGGGGCGTTGCTGTGTGTTTGTGTGCCTGTGGTGAGAGGTCCAGCCAACTGCTGCAGAATTTTCTGAAAAATTTCAGCACATGTGTCAGGACTGACTGCTGCAAAAAATTACCTGAAAGAAATAACAGGCAGTTGGGTCAGGCTACTAACCTATGCCCCGGAGAGCAACTGTTTGACTCGTCCTCGGATGTTATCTGACACACTTGAGAGCTTCTTCTTCGCTCCTCCCGTCAATAGAGCGGTATGCATTAAGGCGTCGCGTATTGGTTTGTATTCTGCCGCGTCTCTGGAAAGCGCAGCTTCTTTCGTTGGACTCCGGGTCTTGTCAACCAGATTCGCCAGGCCATCCATTGAGAGGTAGCTCGTGTCGTCCGGCTTTGTTCTGATTTGGATACTGATATTGCCTTTCTCCATGTTCGCTTTCTCTTTCCCTCTCATTTCCTCGATGTCTCGAACGGCTTCCTTGCTGCTAAGACCTTTGTCAGAGATGTGTTTTCTTATCAAGTCCGAAGGCATGGTCAAAGGAAAGAGGGTCGGAAGGCAGAACCAGTGGATGTTGACTGACGAAGGAAGACGGGTTAGACTAACCAGCTAGTCTTGGTATTCGCGAATTGTTGCCGACGCAATGAATTACTTAAAGAAGCGAAGTTGATTGCCGCGTCCGCCATAGGATGAAGAAGAAGCAGATTGGGTTGCTAGTAACGGAGATCGGCTTACCCATAGGTATGGGGACCTTAATCTGGGCAGTCTTCAACGAACCTGTTATCGCTGTTACTTTCGGCTTCCTGTTATCCATACTGTCACTCCAAGTGAACTCTGTTTTCAATGAAGAGCGGAGTAACATTACTTTTGCGACACCATCGCTCAGGAATGTTAACGACCATGTGACCAGATTACTGAAGGATTCCTCGGGTAACAAACTCTTCAGCGAAGTAATGGGTGCCAAGCTGAGCAAGTTGGACTCTGAAATAGGTTCGTCGTCCATCGAGTTTGCCCAAGCAGACATAGAGCCGAAGGCAAAGCTAATGATTGAGCGGTGCGAAAAGGGGGGAAGAGCTACTTCTCTTGTGAATCTTGGAGAATACTGGACAACAGTGGGAGATTACTTCGAGCTATGTAGAAAGGCTACAAAAGAGGGCAAGAAAATCACAAGAATGTTCATACTTCAAAAATCTGTTCTTGCGGAACAAACGCAAAAGAAAACTAGAGAAGCCCTTCTAAAGCAGATTAGTGAAGACAGCCAAGCTGGCATCGAAGTCTATGTTATAGATTCAGACATGGTAGGGGACGCGGAAGCAATCCAAGATTTCGGGATTTGGGACGAAAAAGTACTCTGCCATGTTCAGCCAACGGGCCGAAGAAGCAAGGAGGTCAAAGCGACATACTCCGCAATTCAAGAAGACTTGGACAAAGCTAACAGATGGTGGGAAGTCTTGGTCAGAGCCAGAGTTGCCCCAATGCAAGCGTTAGATTCATTCGTTGATTCCAACTTGAAAGGTTCGGGCTCTTTCTTATCGAAGGACGCAGCCATTGAACTTCGAGATACGGCGAAGAAAACGGAAGAACTATCGAAGGGTTGCCGAAGCACTTTCCTGAGTGGCGGGAAAAGCGAGAGTTGCTCATGGTATCACGGTGCCTGGCAATACCTAAGACTCTTGGACATGGTATCGACACCAGACTGGCACGCCGAGTTCTATCACAATGCATTAACAACTGTCATGCAAACGAAGCCAGGTGCAAGTATACTGATTTCTGGACTTGCAGATTATGCTATGCTTGGACACGTTAGACAGGCGGTGCGATATGTGAATGCCAACCCGAGCATAGTGGTCACAGACATCTGTTCTACCCCGCTACGAATGTCCGAATGGTACGCAAACAAGTACGGCTTCACCATTCAGACAGTGGAAGGTCACATAGTCAATACACCTGCACTCAAGAACTCCTCATTCGATGTAATTGTTACAGACGCGTTTGTGACGCGGTTCCGGCAAGACGAAACTGAAGATGTAATCAAACGCTGGAAGAACCTACTCGTTCACCATGGCAAGGTAATCACTACAATAAGGATATCAGATGAGAGCCGTTCGTTTACTGCAACACAAGAACAACAGTCCGAATTCGTCGACAGAGCCTGGTCCAGAGCGGTGGACCGCGGTGGGTTGGTTCTCGAGGCAATTGGCTATGAAAGGCTCAAAGAAATTGCCAGAAGCTACGCGGCGAGAATAGGGAGTTATCCGTTCAAATCGGATGAGGCTCGGAGTCTCTTCCTGAAAGAGGGATTTACGCTAAAGTTTGACGAGAGAACGACCCCAGGCGAGTTTGAACCAACAAAATACCTAGAGATTATTGCAGAGAAGTCCTGATTTTGTAACGAAGAGGACTTCATTGCCTCCGCAGGCTCGAATCTTCGCTCCATAGACACATTCCCCTTGTAGCCTGACCCAACTGCCTGTTATTTCTTTCAGGTAATTTTTTGCAGCAGTCAGTCCTGACACATGTGCTGAAATTTTTCAGAAAATTCTGCAGCAGTTGGCTGGACCTCTCACCACAGGCACACAAACACACAGCAACGCCCCTGACGCGTTCAGCCTACAAAGAGAGAGAGGAAACAAAGGTGCGGTCGCCGGGATTTGAACCCGGGTTACCAGCTTGGAGGGCTGATGTCCTGGACCAGACTGTCCCCTCGGAGAGGACTGGACGACGACCGCACGAGCGACCGAGCGTCCCAGACTGTTTTTAATCCTTGAACCCTTCCACGGCCTTCTCGATCTCGTAGAGCACTCTCGCTGCGACGACGTGGGCCTCCAGCGGCTTCGGGTGCACCCTGACCACCTCGTCCAGCGCGGCCGCCGTCTCCTTCGAAAAGTGCCCGCGGGGGAACCCTCCGACCACCACGACCGGGTCGTCCGACGCGGCCGCCTCCTCCGCGAACCCCCTGGGGGTCGACCTCCGCCCGAGCACGGACAGCCCGAACACCCTGCCGCCCCCGACCCTCCTCACAAGCTCCTTCACCCCCCAGTCATGGACCCGGAGCAGCCCCCCCTCAGAGCCCCCCGTCAGGGCTTCCTCCATCAGGCCCCTGAACCTGATGTAGTTCTTGGGGATCCGTGTCTTCTCGGCCACCTCGACCACCCTCCCTGGCCATGTGTGGACGTATGCCCTCGCCTTCCCGTCCAGGTATAGTGGGGTCCCGGTGACGCTCAGGAGCGCGACGTGGACCAGGTCAGGCCTCCCTCTCTTCTCGGAGTCAGGGAGCCTCTCCATGGCCGAGTGATGGAAGCTCCTGTCCAGGAGTATCTCCCCTGGCTCCTTCCCCCTCCGCGTGGCGTCGCTCGCGACCGCCGGCCGCCCCCATATCTCCCTGGGGACCAGCTCCAGGGCAGACTCCGCCAGCACGAAGCTGATCAAGCCGGCCCCGAGGGTCCGGGAGCACGGTTAAGACCTTCGCCACACGACAGGGGCTGTGAAGTCCCGGAAGGGGGCCAAGGAGGAGGCCGCCGAAGTCGTCAGGTTCCTGACCGAGTCGGCCGTGGCCCTCTCCCACACCGACCCGGCGATGGCCAGAGAGCAGGCGGCCCTCGCCAGGAAGGTGAAACTGAGGTTCAACGTCCGGCTCGACCCCTCCCTCAGGAGGTTCACCTGCCACGGGTGCAAGGAGCTCCTCGTCCCCGGCGTCAACGCCAGGGTCCGACTGGGTCACGGCAAGCAGGCCGTCATCAGGGTGACGTGCGCCGATTGCGGCCACGTAAACCGAAAAATCGTCGGAACGCCTTAAATACAGTTGGAAAGGGCTCGGAAATCCGCTTCGTGAAACGAAATGGTGAACGCCCACGACGTCCCGTCAGGCAAGCTGATATCCGCCTTGGCCGAGCAGATGAAATCGGTCTCCGCTGTCCAGGAGCCCGACTGGGCGAAGTACGTCAAGACAGGCTCCCACGCTGAAAGGCCCCCTACGAACTCCGACTGGTGGTTCACCCGCGCTGCTTCGCTGCTTCGGAAGCTCTACCTCCACGGCCCGGTGGGCCTGGGGGACCTCGAAAGGGCCTACGGCGGCACGAAGGCGCTGCACTATTATCCGAAGCACCATAGAGACGCGGGCGGCTCCTCCATCCGGAAGATCCTGAAGCAGCTGGAGCAGGCTGAGCTCGTGTCCAAGACCCCCAAGGGGAGGGTCCTGACTTCGAAGGGGCGGGCGATGCTGGACAAGACGAGCAGGGAGGTCTTCACGACGCTCGCCGCCGAAGACAAGGCGCTCGCGAGGTACGCGTAGCCATGTCCGAGCAGCCCCAGAAGCAGCCCGACAAGGAGGCTTCCGAGAGGAAGATGATGAGGGAAGGAGCCCTCAGGATGGCGCTCACTTCTGACGCGAGGCAGCGGCTCGCGAACGTCAGGATGGTCCGCCCAGACCTAGCTTCCTCCATAGAGGAATATGTCATCCAGCTCGCATCGTCCGGAAAGCTCGCGAAGCCGGTGGATGACGAGCAGGTCAAGCAGATGCTGACGGCGCTGCAGGGCAAGAAGCGCGAGATCAGCATCAGGAGAATATGAAATGGCCCGAGTGAAGGACGCTTCGAAGAAGAACAGGCTGACCAAGGCCACCAGGCAGGCGCGTTCCGTCCCAACCTGGGTCATAGTGAAGACCAACCGCAAAGTCCGGTCCAACCCGCAGCGGAGGCACTGGCGCCAGCGGAAACTGAAACTCAGGTGATAACAGTTGTCTGAAGATAAGAAAGGAGAGTTGACCAGGACCTACGTCGTCCCGCTCGGCGTGGTCTATGAGGCCCCGCCCTACCGGAGGGCGAAGAAGGCGGTGGCGGTCATAAGGGAGTTCGCGACCCGCCACATGAAGGCCGAGCAGGTCAGCATCGACACCGAAGTCAACGAAGTGATCTGGGCGAGGGGGATCGAGCACCCCCCGAGGCGCATCACCCTCGAAATGGAGCGGGATGAGGACGGCGTCGTCAAGGTCAGCCTCCCCCCAGCGCCAGAAAAAGTGTGACCCGATGGGTCTCCACCTGCTGGACATCTACCGCAGCCCCAACATAGGGATCTTCATGCGGGCCAACGACAGGTTCCTCCTCTTACCCAAGGGGCTCGCCCAGACGAAGTCTGACAAGCTCTGCGAAGCGCTTCAGGTGACCGCCGTCCCGACTTCGATCGGCGAGTCGAGGCTCCTGGGGGCGCTCGCGTCCATGAACGGCAACGGAGTGCTTGTCTCCAGGCTGGCTGAGGACGCCGAGATCGCTGAGATCAGGAGCGCCACCGGGCTGAACGTCTCAAGGCTAGAATCCAAGCTGACGGCCGCGGGGAACCTCGTGGTAGCCAATGACAGGCGGGCCATCGCCTCCCCTGCCCTCGAAGCCAGGGCGCTCGCCCAGGTGAAAGACGTCCTGGGGACCGAGGTGGAGAGGGTCCCCATAGGGGAGTACCACCAGGTGGGGTCCCTAGCGGTAGCCACCAACAGCGGCGCTGCCGTCTATCCGGGGCTCGACGAAGCAGAGGCGGCCCGGTTCGGGGAGCTGCTGGGGGTCGACGCGTATCCGACGTCCGTGAACGGCGGGGTCCCTTACATAGCCTCGGGGCTGGTTGCCAACTCGAGGAACGCGGTGGCCGGGAGCCTGACGACCGGACCGGAGCTTGTGTTTATAACGCGGGCGCTGAGCGTTTGAAAATCCTGAAATGAGCCAGCAGCCTTCGGCCGAAGAGGCGGTCAACGAAATACTCGTTGAGATCAGGGTCCTCGAAGGGACCTACAACGAGCTCACAGCGAGACAGAACCTCCTCGAGAGGGCGCTCCTGGAGGGCCGGGCAGCCCTCGACGCGATAAAGGGGCTCCAGGAACAGACCTCAGAGGTCCTCACGCAGATAGGGGGAGGGGTGATGCTGAGGACAGAGCCGCCGGCAACCGACAAAGTGCTCGTGCAGGTTGGCGCCAACATAGTGCTCGAAAAGCCCAGGGAAGAAGCGGTGGCCATCTTGGAGGAGAGGAGCCGCGACATCGAGAAGTCCCTCGTGGCCATCGTGAGCCAGAGGAACGAGATCGCTCAGAGGCTGAACGCAGACAGGGAAGCGCTGAACAGCCTGATGGGCCGAAGCCAGTAGGGGTCCCGTTGTTCGACCGGCTGAAGCAGGCTTTCTCGTCCATAACCAGCGCGGTAAAGGAGAAGGAACTCAGCGGCGAAGGCCTCGACAAGGCAGTGTTCGACTTCCAGCTCTCGCTCATCGAGAGCGACGTAGCTCAGGGGGTGGCTGAGGCGCTAACCACGGAGGTCCAGAAAAGCCTCGCCGGGACCAAGGTCGACCGCTCGGTGGACCTCTCCGAGGTGGTCGGGGAGAGGCTCACGTCCGCCCTGAAAGCCGCGTTCGAGAAGGCGGGGACGGTGGACCTGGCGGCGAACGTCAGGGAGAAGTCGAAAAGAGGAGAGCCCTACGTCGTCCTGTTCCTCGGGATAAACGGGACAGGGAAGACCACGTCGGTCGCCAAGCTCGCCAGCTTCCTGAAGAAGAGCGGCCTGTCTGTGGTCTGCGCGGCCGGGGACACCCACAGGCCCGGGGCCATAGAGCAGCTCACCGAGCACGCTGACAGGCTGTCGCTCAAGGTGGTCTCGCAGCGCTACGGCGCGGACCCGGCGGCGGTCGGAAGGGACGGGGTCCTGTACGCCAGAGCCCACCACGTCGACTGCCTCCTCATAGACACCGCCGGGAGGATGCAGACCAACCAGAACCTGATGGAAGAGATGTCGAAGATAGCCAGGGTCGTCAAGCCAGACTTCCGCATCTTCGTCGCCGACGCCCTGACCGGGAACGACGCGGTGTCCCAGGCCGAGCTCTTCAACCAGCACGTCGGGTTCGACGGGGCCATCCTCACAAAGTCTGACGCCGACGTGCGGGGAGGCGCCGCGCTATCGATAGTCTACTCCACCGGGAAGCCGGTCATCTTCCTGGGTGTGGGGCAGGGGTATGACGACCTCGTCCCCTTCGACTCACAGAAGTTCCTCGGCTCGCTGCTGCAGCGCTAGTCCGGCTCTAGGGCGTCCCTCGGGTACGTCTTCTTGGCGTCCCTGGCCACCTTCCCGTCTATCTCGACGGTGGCGAAAGGGCGCTCCCTGCTGGTCGTCGCCAGGACGTTCCCGTCAGGGTCCACCGCCCATCCAACCCCGCCAAACCTCGCCGCCCCCCGCTTCCCCGTCCTGTTCGAGGATATGCAGTAGGCGCCGGAGACCACGGCCGCGACCTTCCCTCCGGCGAGCCACTTGTCCGTGCTCAGCCCCGTGCACCTCGGGACGGCTATGAGCCCAGCCCCCTTCTTGCCGTAGGACCTCGCGTCCGCCATCGACCAGAGGTCGCTGCAAATCAGGAACCCGACTTTCCACCCTTCTGCCTCGAACAGAGAGGACCTCCTGCTCCCCCTCGCATACCATCTCGCTTCGTAGAAGCCTTCCTGGTCGGGGAGGTACCGCTTGCGGTGGGAGGAGACAAACCCATCCGGCGTCCAGGCGAACCCTTCGTTGAACCTCCGCCCCGCCGACTCCACGGGCCTGGAGCCCAGGACGGCGCGAGCTCCCAGCTCCGGCACCCTCCGCGTCCAGCTCCGGTGCGCCTCGACCGCCTCGCTCCACGCCTCTTCGTCATACCTCGCCCCGGCGAAGACCCATTCCATGAAGGGGACCTCTGGGAGGAGCACCATGTCCGACGACTCCTCCCTCACGTGCCTGGCCAGCCTCAGCCACTCGGAGGCGAAGGCTCCCCTGTCGTCCGGGAGCTCACAGACGGTCACCCTCATCTCCGCCCTCTCCCCGGGTCCATCACTTGTCCCGCTCCCCCAGCTTCCTCTGCTCCTCCCCCACGAGCTCGGTGAGCGCCTCGAAAGCCCTGCTCGCGTCCTTCATCTCGACCAGCATGATGGTGTCCGTGTAGCAGCTGACCGTGTCCTCCACGTTGATGCGCCTCCTGAAGAGCTGGTTGTAGAAGGCGCTGATGCACCCCGGGGTCGTCACTATGGCCTCCGGGCTGTGGACCGTTATGGCTGCCTCTCCCTCCCCCTCGTCCAGCACCTCAGCGGCCGCCAGAGACCGCCTGACCCTGGCGTGCAGCTTCTGGTCGAAGATCAGGGTGATGTAGGACTGCGACTCTGACACCTGGATGAAGTCCTCTTGGTTCCCCGAGAGCAACGCAGTGACGGTCTGGAGGGTCCTCCTCGTCCTCTCGACAGAGAGGCGCGAGACGTGGGTCCTGACGTTGACTACGCTCTCGGCGATGACCCTCCCCACTCCGGGAGACGGGACCGAATAGGACCTCCTCAGGCGCTTGAGCGCCGTCGCGACCCCCACCTCGCTGACCCCCTTCGCCTTCTTCCCCGTCCTGGTGGCCACCTTGGGGACCAGGACTCTCGCGAGGGCGCTCAGGTTCGCATAGTCCCTGGCCATGGCGTCCTGTATCGACAGGTCGGAGTCGACCTCTTCCTTGACGGCCCTGGTCACCGAACGGGCGTTGACCAGTTTTGGGTCATGTTTGACCAAAACATGTTTTTCCTGTCCATAATCTATAAAAATATTGGCTCGGCCCGCGGTGAAAGAAGATTGCGCAGAACCGTCGTCCTTGCTTTCTCAGGCGGGCTTGACACCTCGGTTTCGGTAAAATGGCTAGGTGAGAAGTATGACGCCGACGTCGTCACAGTGACCCTCGACCTCGGCCAGCGCGACGACCTGAAGGAGGTGGAGCGGCGCTCCAGGCAGATAGGGGCGCGGAACCACTACACCATTGACGCGAAGTCGGAGTTCCTCAAAGACTACGTGTGGCCGTCTGTCATGGCCAACGCCCTCTACGAGGGGAAGTACCCCCTCAGCACGGCCCTGGGGCGTCCTCTGATCGGCAAGAAGCTGGTGGAGGTGGCCGAGAGGGAGGGAGCTGACGCCGTCGCCCACGGGTGCACGGGGAAGGGGAACGACCAGGTCAGGATCGACGTGACCGTGAGGGCCATGAGCCCGGGGCTCCAGGTTATCGCCCCCGTCCGTGAGTGGAACATGAGCAGGGACGAGGAGATCGCCTATGCACAGAAGAGGGGGCTCCCGGTGAAGCCTTCGAAGTCCATCTACAGCGTCGACCAGAACATCTGGGGGAGATCCATGGAAAGCGGCCCCCTGGAGAACCCGGGGACAGAGCCCC
Source organism: Nitrososphaerota archaeon (assembly GCA_029785825.1). Classification (NCBI taxonomy): domain Archaea; kingdom Thermoproteati; phylum Nitrososphaerota; species Nitrososphaerota archaeon. The sequence goes on from JAFLYY010000001.1 coordinate 168,794, forward strand.
CCGAAGACGCCTTCGAGTGGACCGTCTCCCCGGAAGAGGCTCCCGACGAGCCGGGGTACCTCGACATCGAGTTCCGGGAGGGGGTCCCCACCAGGGTGAATGGGCGCTCGATGGAGCCGCTCAAGCTGGTGAGCTACCTGAACGAGGTCGCAGGCTCGCACGGAGTGGGGAGGATAGATCACATAGAGGACAGGCTGGTGGGGATAAAATCACGCGAAGTCTACGAGTGCCCCGCCGCCTCCGTGATCCTGGAGGCTCACAGGGACCTGGAAAAGCTGGTGCTCACCCGCCACGAGCTCGACTTCAAGGCCCAGGTGGAGCGGGAGTGGGCCTGGCTCGTCTACGCGGGGCTCTGGCTCGAGCCCTTGCGCACGGCGCTGGACCGGTTCATCTCAGCGACCCAGCACAGGGTCACCGGCTCTGTCAGGGTGAAGCTCTACAAGGGGTCCGCCAGGGTCGTGGGGAGGTCGTCGGAGTACTCCGTCTACGACGTCGGGCTCGCGACATACGGCCGCGGGTCCAAGTTCGACCAGAAGAGCGCCGTGGGGTTCATCGAGCTGTGGGGGCTCCAGTCGAGGGTCGCCGCGGGATTGAGCTCGCAGGTTGAGGAAGGCAGGAAAAATGGACATACGAGGACCAAGGCTAAGGAAGCAAAGTGACGAGGCCCTCAGCTTCACCTCATCTATGGCGGACGACGGACGGATCGCCCGCCGGGTCGTCGAGGTGAACATGGCCCACATGGCAGCCCTTGTGAAGGCCGAGGAGGTAGACCGCCAGGTGGGGGCGAGATGCCTGAAGTTCCTCCTCAGCGCGTCGTCCGAGATCTCCCCAGGGGCCAAGGCCGAGGACTTCCACCAGCAGCTTGAGCAGGACGCCGTCGACGCACTGGGGGTCGAGACCGCCGGGTTCCTCAACTACGGCAAGAGCAGGAACGACCAGGTCGCCACCGCCATCAGGATGGAGCTCAGAGCGGCGATAGTCGAGCTCGTACGGGCGATCGGCGCCCTGCAGGCGGCGCTCCTCGGGCAGGCCAGGAAGAGCGGCGTCCTGACGCTCCCGGGATACACCCACCTCCAGCGGGCCCAGCCCGTCACCCTCGCCCACCACCTCTTCGCGCACTTTGACGCCTTCCAGAGGGACGCCGAAAGGGCGCTCCAGCTCTACGGCAGGGTGAACCTCTCTCCTATGGGGTCCGCCGCCATGGCCGGGACCTCTGTCAGGATAGACAGGGGGTACGTCGCCCGGCTCCTGGGGTTCCCGGGGCTGGTCGCGAACGCCATGGACGGGGTGTCGTCGAGGGACACGGCGGTCGAGTCCCTCTCGTGCGCCGCCATCGCCATGCTCGACGCGAGCCGCCTCGCCGAGGAGCTCATCCTCTGGAGCTCGGCCGAGTTCGGGCTCGTCGAGCTCTCCGACTCCTACGCCGCCTCGAGCAGCATAATGCCCCAGAAGAAGAACGCCGTCGTGGCAGAGATGGTCAGGGCCAAGGCGGGTTCCGTGATCGGGGACCTGGTTGGGGCCTGCGTCATACTCAAGGCCCTCCCCTATTCGTACAACCTCGACCTGCAGGAGGTCACCCCCCACCTCTGGCGGGCCCTGGACGACGCCACGGACTCGACGCGCCTCCTCGCCGGGATGGTCGGCACTGCGATGTTCAGGGAGGATGTCGCACGGTCCGCCGCCTCCGGAGGCAACTCCACGGCCGTCGCCCTAGCCAACCACCTGGCGAGCGAACAGGGGCTCTCGTTCCGACAGGCGCACGCCGTAGTCGGCCAGCTCGTCCGAATCTCAGAAGAGACCGGGGAGCCGCTCCAGGAGACCGCCGCGAAGCGCCTCCCTGAAGTCTCCTCAAAGTTCGGAAAGAAGGTCGCCCTGGACCGGGGCACCATCGACGGCCTTCTGGACCCCGCGAAGTTCCTCGGGCGCATATCGACGGAAGGGGGGTCGAATCCAAGGCAGATCAAGAAGGGGCTGGGGGACCGCGAGCGGGACCTGGCCTCCATCGAGGCATCGGTGGCCCTCCTCAGCTCGGCTCTGAAGGCGTCAGAGAAGAGGTTGCACGCCGCTGCTTCGGGCATCGCCAGGGAGGTGAAATAGAGAGATTGAACACAAGCTGCGCAGAGTGCGGAGCGGAGCTGGCCGTCCCCAACGACGCGATAGTGGGGGAGATAGTCTCCTGCAAGGACTGTTCCACCGAATACGAAGTGGCTGAGATTTCCAACGGCAACGTGCTCCTGAAGCCCGCAGAACAGGTCGGAGAGGACTGGGGAGAGTAAGTGAAGCTAACCATAACCTTCGACAGGCTCAGGTGGGAGGAGAAGGCGCTCAGCGACGCGGCCGAGTCGGCAGGGCTCAACCCTTCGCTGGTGGACGTCAAGGGGCTCGTCTTCGAAATACCGAAGAAGCGTCAGGAGTTCGGGGACGTGGTCCTGCAGCGTTGCATCAGCCACTACCGGTCGTCTCTCCTCACCCGGACCCTCGAAGGGTCGGGGCTGAAGGTGGTCAACAGCTTCGACGTGGCCGAGACCTGCAGCAACAAGCTAGCGACGAGCATCGCCCTGGCAAACGCCGGGGTCCCGACCCCGAGGACGCTGCTGGCCCTGACCTCAGAGGCGGCGGAGGCAGCGGCGGAGGAGCTAGGATACCCTCTGGTCCTCAAGCCGTTCACAGGGAGCTGGGGGCGCATGGTGACCGTGGTGCGCGACAGGGCCACTCTCCAGTCGCTGATCGAGTTCAAGGAGGAGCTGGCGAACCCCGCCGAGCAGCACATGTACTACCTGCAGGAGTACGTGCGAAGGCCCCCGCGGGACATACGCGCCGTGGTCGCCGGGGACTCCATAGTCGCCTGCGTCCACAGGATCGCCCCTAGGGGAGAGTGGAGGACCAACGTGGCGCGGGGGGCCGTGTCGAAGTCGTTCAAGCCGGACGGAGAGCTGAAGGAGATCATACTCAAAGCCGCGGAGGCGGTAGGAGGCGGCATCCTCGGCGTGGACGCCATGGAACCGGAGTCCGGGTACCTCGTCCACGAGGTGAACAACACCGTCGAGTTCAAGGGGGCCCAGTCAGCGGTGGACGCCGACATCCCCGCCCAGCTCGTGAAGTACGCAGCCGAGTCAGCGAGGAGATAGCATGGTCAGGGTGGGGATCCTGGGGGCCTCCGGCTACATCGGAGGGGAGCTGCTGCGGCTCCTCCTTCAGCACCCGGGCGCCGAGATCACGGCGGCCACCTCGAGGAGGCACGCCGGGGAGTATGTCTTCAGGGTCCACCCCAACCTGAGGGGGATGACGGAGCTGAAGTTCTCCCCCGACGATGCTTCCAAGGTGATTGAGAGTTCCGACGTGGTCTTCGCCGCCCTCCCTCACGGCGAGTCCGTCAAGGTCGTCCCCCAGATAGCAGACGCGGGGCTCAGGGTGGTCGACCTGAGCGCCGACTTCCGGCTCAGCGACAAGGGGCAGTACCCCGGGTGGTACGGCTACGAGCACCCCCGGCCCGACCTCCTCGAAAGGTTCGTCCTCTCGATTCCGGAGATAAACCGCGACCAGGTCAGGGGCGCGCGCCTCGTCTCGTCCCCCGGCTGCATGGCCATCACGGCCATCCTCGCCCTCGCCCCTCTCTTCAGGGAGAAGTCCCTGGGGGTAGACAGGGACCACGTCGTGGTGGACGCCAAGGTAGGCTCGTCTGGGGCGGGGGGGAAGCCCTCACTCGCCACGCACTTCTCTGAGAGGTACAGCGTGGTGCGTCCCTACAAGCCCGCCGGGCACAGGCACTCGGCGGAGGTCGAGCAGGTCCTTACCGCCATGGCTGGAGAGCGGGTCAAGGTCTCCATGTCCGCCCACGCCGTGAACATGGTCAGGGGGATACTCGTCACCTCCCACGTCTTCACGGCAGGTCCGGTCAAGGCACTGGACGTGTGGAAGGCCTATCGCTCGATGTACGCGGGGAGCTATTTCGTCCGCCTCGTGAGGGACAAGCAGGGCCCCTTCAGGCTCCCAGACCCTAAGCTCGTGGTGGGGTCCAACTTCTGCGACGTAGGGTTCGAAATCGAGGAGAGGACGGGCCGACTCGTCGCCCTCTCTGCGACAGACAACCTCGTCAAGGGGGCGGCCGGAAACGCCGTCCAGTCGATGAACCTGATGCTGGGGCACGACGAGAAGGAGGGGCTCACAATGGCGCCCCTGCACCCGGTGTAGCGCGATGAGGGTCGTGGTGAAGATAGGAGGGAGCCTGATGAAGAACGAGCCCCCCGCCGGCCTCGTCCGGGACTTCGCGCGGCTCGCCCCTGAACACCAGCTCATCCTGGTCCATGGCGGGGGAGACGTCGTGACAGACTACGCCACCCGCCTGGGAAAGGAGCAGCGCTTCGTCGTCTCTCCAGAGGGGGTCAGGAGCAGGTACACCGACAAGGACACGGCAGAGATATACCAGATGGTCATGTCCGGGCTGCTCGCCAAGAGGCTGGTGCAGGCCCTCGGCCAGGAAGGGCTCAGGGGGGTCTCAATCTCGGGGAGCGACGGCGGGCTCCTCCAGGGAAAGAGGAAGTCGAAGCTCGTGGTGGTGGACGAAAGGGGAAGGAAGGTCGCCATAGAGGGGGGGTACACAGGTAAGGTCCAGGAGGTCGACCCGACCCTCCTGAACGCGTTCCTGGAGAAGGGGTACGTCCCTGTCATATCCCCGGTCGCGAGGGGAGAAGCAGGAGAGCCCCTCAACATCGACGGGGACAGGGCAGCGTCGTCCGTCGCGGCAGGGACAGGTGCAGACGCGGTGGTATTCGCTACAAACGTCGACGGCCTAATGCTCGACGGCCGGCTCGCGGAACGCCTTTCGGCGGCCGAAGCCTCCTCCAGGCTCCCGACCGTCGGCTACGGGATGCAAAAGAAGGTCATGGCCGCCGTGGAGGCCGTGGAGGGCGGAGTGAAGGAGGCGATAATCTGCTCGGGGGTGCGGGAGTCTCCCCTGTCCCGCGCCCTGGCGCGCGAGGGGTGCACGGTGATAACACCATGACAGGGCGGACCGAAAGGATAGAAGACTCGCTCGAGGTCCGCGCCTTCAACAAGTTCCCCGTCGCCATAGTCAGGGGGAAAGGGTCTGTCGTCTGGGACTCCGCAGGGAAGGAGTACATCGACTTCATGAGCGGGATAGGGGTGGCCCTCGTGGGGCACTGCAACGACTCGGTCCTGGCAGCCATCAGGGTCCAGTCCGAGAAGCTGATCACCTGCCACGGTTCCTACTATAACGACGCCAGGGCCGACTTCGTCGAGCGCCTCGTCGGGTGCGCGCCGAGGGGGCTGGAGAGAGCCCTGCTGACAAACACTGGCACCGAGTCCGTGGAGGCGGCCATCAAACTGGCCAGGCGCAAGACGGCGAGGAAGAAGGTCGTCTCGATGAAGGGAGGGTTCCACGGGAAGACGCTGGGGGCGCTCTCCGCCACCTGGAACAGGAAATACCGGGACCCGTTCGGGCCCCTCCTCGACGGATTCGAGTTCGCGGAGTACGGAGACCCGCAGTCGCTGGACTCGGTGGTCGACGGCGACACGGCTGCCGTCCTGGCCGAGCCAATCCAGGGGGAGAGCGGGGTCATAATCCCCCCAGCGGACTACTTCAGGCAGGTGAGGGAAGTCTGCGACCGGAAGGGGGCGCTCCTCATCTTCGACGAAATCCAGTCGGGGCTGGGAAGGACCGGGAAGATGTGGGCCTCGGAGCACTGGGGGGTGGTCCCGGACATAATGACGGTCTCCAAGGGTCTCGGGGGAGGGCTCCCGATCGGGGCGGCCCTGGCCACCCCTGAAGTCGCGGAGAGCCTGAAAGGGGGGGAGCACACCAGCACCTTCGCAGGGAACCCTCTGTCCTGCGCCGCCGGGTCGGCGACCCTGGACTTCATAGGGAAGAACGACCTCCCGGGGCAGGCAAGGGAAAAGGGGGAGTACATGAAAGCCGCCCTCTCGAAAATCGCCTCTGGCCACAAACTGGCCAAGGAGGTCCGAGGGCTGGGGCTGATGCTGGCCCTGCAGTCCAGGGTGGACATCCACTCCCAGCTCCTCTCGGCGCAGTCGAAGGGGCTCATCACGGCATACTCCGGGAGGGACACCTTCAGGTTCCTTCCAGCCCTCACAATCGATCGCGATCAGATCTCCAAGGGCCTAGGGACGCTCGAGGGTGCGATAGGTGAAGAGGAAGCCGCAAGGGCCTGACGGATCCCACGCGGGGGCGGTCGAACTCCTCTTGGGGGCTTTGAAGATCTACTCTCCAACGGGAGAGGAGGCGGGGCTGGGGGCCTATCTGGCCGAAAACATGGTCAGGGTGGGGTACTCGAACGTGCGGACCGACAGGGCAGGGAACGTCCTCGGGGAAGTGGGGAAAGGGAAGGTCCGACTCCTCCTCTGCGGCCACATGGACACGGTCCCCGGCAAGCTCCCGGTCCGCAGGACAAAGGACGAGGTCTTCGGGAGGGGGGCCGCCGACGCGAAGTCCCCGCTCTGCGCGCTGCTCCTTGCGGGGGCGAAGGCCGCAGACAGCGGCGTGAAGGTGACCTTCGCCGGGGTCACAGAGGAAGAAGGAGACGGCGCGGGGATCGAGAGTCTGGCCGGCGGCGCCGCAAGGTACGACTACGCGGTCTTCGGAGAGCCGAGCGGAGCCGACAGGATCGCCATCGGAGCCAGAGGGAGGATGAGCCTGAAGTTGGAAGTGAAGACCTCCGGGGGGCACGCGTCCTCTCCCTGGGCCAACCTGAGCGCCTTCGACGCCTTCACCGCGGTCCTCGCCAAGCTCCGCAGCTACGAAAGCTCGAAGCAGGTCGACGGCGACCACTTCAGGTCGGTCTCCATATCGCCTACCATGGTGAGCGCGGGGACCTACCAGAACGTGATACCCGGCCTCTGCAAAGCGACCCTCGACCTTCGCCTTCCGCCGTCGCTCTCGTCTTCCCAGGCGGTCAGAGAAATCCGCTCTATAGTCGAGGGGTCGGCGGACGGCGCGAGGGTCGCCATCACGCCAGGCCCTCCCACTGAAGCCTACGAGGCTGACCCGGGCTCCACGCTGGTCAGGGCGTTCCAGAGGGCCATCATCGTCAGGCTGAAAGCGAAGCCGGTCCTGGTCCGGAAGACGGGGACCGGGGACATGAACACCTTCGCCCAGAAGCGGGCTATAGGGTGCCTGACCTACGGCCCAGGTATGTCGAGCTCCAGCCACACCGACTCCGAGCTCGTCCGCATCAGAGATTATCTCGACAGCATAGAGGTCGCGAAAGAGGCCATAGGCCAGCTCGCGGCGCTGAACCCAGGCTGAGCGTCAGACCCTGACCTCTTCGAGGCCGAACTGCCTGACCAGGCCGACTACCTTCTCCTTCTGCGGGCCCAGCCCCTTCCAGTCGAGGACTGCGTACCTGACGGGGGCGGTGGACCTTTGGAGCATCTGTCCCACCATCTTCTCGTCGAGGTGCTCCAGTGCGTACTTGGGGGCGACGTAGGCAAGCGCCATCTCCTCTTCTACCAGGATTCTGGTGAACTTCTCCGAGTAGTGCGTCCCCCCGAACGCCACCGCCACCTTGGACCAAATCTGCCGGTCGGCGAGGCTCTCCACGAGCGCCCTGGCCACGACCCCGGCCGCCCTCTTGTCCCCCCAGTACTTCTCTGAAGAGCCGAGCTCCACGAACAGCACAGGCTTCTGCAGGGAAGTGGGCCCATGGTGGGTCGCCTCGAGCGCGATCTCGTATCCCTTCACGTCTTCCTGTCGCTTCCAGAGCGCGGTGAGGTAGTTCTTCAGCAGGGACGGGTCGGACCTCCCGAGCTCCCTCCCGGACCCGCCGAACTTCGCCTCCGACGCGAAGTTCCCCGTGGTGTGAGCTGTAAGCGAAGCGATCCCCGAGGCGGCGCTGTGCCTCGACAGGAAGATGTACGCCTGGGGGTTGAAGTATTCGTCCAGGCCAGGAGGTTCTACGATAGTCCCCTCGAACTGCGCGAGGAGAAGGGAGCCCTTCTGGTACACCGCCTTCCCCAGCAGGTTGACCCCGGTGGACCCGAACCCCTCGGATCCGATCAGGGCTGAAGCGAGGGTCCTGGAAGCGAGGTCGGTGGTGGAGGCGACGATGACGGTGGCAGGCTCACCCTGAGGGGTCAACGCGTCCCGCCAGACGGGCGGTGATTATAACGCTGGGGCGTCGACGCGCAGTTCCGGAAGACTGGCACAAGACGCTGGACGAACCAGAAGGAACCCCGACAGGGCACGGCGGCGGCCGGTTGAAAGAGTCCGACACTAAGCATATAAGCTGACCATGGGTCCAGCCCTGCTGAAATGGGGTTCCGCGACTTCTTCAGGTCGTCTGCGGCCATCTTCAGGCTGGCCCACAAGAGCGACAGGGACGAGTTCACCCTCTACCTCAAGCTAGTCTCGCTCGGCGTAGTCGTGGTCGGGACCATAGGCTTCATCATCAAGCTGGTAGGCAGCATCTTCTTCGGCTGAAAAGCCGCTCTAGGTGTAGGAAACGTCCGATCGCATGTAGGCTCTCACCGCGATGAACAGGGTCGCCGCCGTGAGGACCGACAGCCCCGCTAGCTGGTAGACGTCTCCCACCCCCACGGCTCCGTTGTAGCCGTCCCTGACCACGTTGACCACGTACGTGAGCGGGTTCACCATGAAAAGCGCCCGTATCGGAATCGGGAGTCCCGAGCTGAGCGGGTAGAAGACGGGGCTGGCGAAGTTCACTACGAATATGACGAGCACCTGGACGCTGTTGTAGGCGTTGTTCGACTTCACAAGCGCCGAGATCAGAAGCATGAGAGACCCGAAGAAGATCGAGCCGACCAGGAGCGAGACCAAGACGGCCAGCGCTCCCAGCGCCGAGATCGAGGTCACCCCTGTCAGGAGATACGACCCCAGGAGCATCACCATCGCGCCCGCGAGGCCGAACATCACCGTGGTGAACATTATCCCAAGCAGGTACTGGAGCCGCGTGAAGGGCCCCACGAGAAGCTGCGCGAGCATCCCCCATCTCCTGTCCGCCCAGAGCATGCTCCCTCCCACGGTCCCCGCTATGATGGTCTGGAACGACATGATCCCGGGGGTGAGGAAGATGATGTAGGAGTTCGGTGCGCTCCCCGCGGGCGCGAAGGACTGGAACCCGAACCCGAAGAACACCAGGTACAGGGCGGGAAGGCCTACCAGGAAGATGAGCGTCCCAACGTCAGTGTTCACCTTGATGTTCCTGTATACGAGCCTGGCCAGGTTCGGGAGCTCCATCAGTTGCTCCCCTCCTTAGAGACCGAGTCGATGAAGACATCCTCAAGCGTGTCCTTTCTCACGTTGAGCCACTCTATCTGGGAGTCCGTCTCCCTCGCCACCGCCAGTATGGTGGCCAGCGCGTCCTTGGGGCTGTCAGAGAGTATCACGGCCGACCCTTCACCGCGCTTGACGGAGCCGCGGACGCCGAGGGCGTCGGAGAGCCGCAGGTAGAACCTCTCCGCGCCGGAGCTCTCCACCGTGACTTCGATCGCCCTCTTGCCTCTGTAGAGGTTCTTCAGGTTGTCCACGGTGTCCATCACCAGGATCTTGCCCTCGTCTATGACCGCGACGCGGTCACAGAGGTAGTCCGCCTCCTCGAGGTTGTGCGTCGTGAAAACCACGGTCAACCCTCTGCCGACCTCGGCCTTCACGAAATCCAGGAGCTGCCTCCTCATGATCACGTCGAGCCCGACGGTCGGCTCGTCAAGAAAGAGGACGTCCACGTCGTGAATCAGCTCCCGTGCCACCTGCACCCTCCGCTTCTGGCCTCCTGAGAGGTCGAAGGCCCGCTTCTTCCTGATCTCGTCCAGGCCGAACTTCTTCAGCAGCTCTTCTCTGCGCTTCACCCTCTCTGACGCGGGGACCCCCCAGAGTACCCCGTAGACGTCGAAGTTCCCCTGGACGGTGGTGAAGTCGAACGACTCGTCCTGCTGCACGACCCCTATCCTCTTTCTTATGCTGGTGCCGTCCTTCGACGGGTCCATCCCAAGGATCGACACAGAGCCTTCCGATGCCCTGATCAGGGTCGTAAGGATCTTGATGAGCGTGGACTTGCCTGCCCCGTTCTTCCCCAGCAGGCCGAAGACCTCCCCCTTCCTCACCTCGAAGTCGACCCCTTTCAGGGCGTACTTCTTCCCGTCGTAGGTGTGCTTCAGACCGTTAACCTTGATGACCGGGTCTGGGGCCGCGCCTGCATGAGAAGCCGGGAGCAAGTCGGAAGCACGCGCCTTTCAGGTTTTATAAATATCCGGCGCACCTAAAGTGATGTAACGAAAGGCTGGGCCGTGTTTCTTCAACGGCGGGCCATAAGGTTATTAGCCTAACCGAAGTCGGCCTTTTTCGCCGTGGCCGTTATCAGCGATCAAGAGAGAAGCAGTTCCATATTCCCGGTCAAGACCACCGGAGGTCAGGAAAGGACGGTCGCAACGTTCGTGGCTAACAGGGCGGTCCAGAAGGGGAAGCCGATCTATTCGGTCCTGGCGCTGGACACCTGGAAGGGGTACGTCCTCTTCGAGGCGCCGAACAGCCAGGTAGTGGACGAGAGCATCCAGGGGTTCAAGCACGTGAGGAGCAAGATCCCGGGCATGATGCAGTATTCTGACATCGAGAAGTTCCTCGTGACGAAGTCCATGGTCGCCGAGCTCAACGTCGAAGACACCATAGAGATCGTCGCCGGGCCTTTCAAGGGGATGCGCGCCAAGATATCGAGGGTGGAGAAAGAGAAGCAGGAGATTACAGTCTCGCTGCTGGACACCGCCTTCAGCATGCCTATCACCATTGATGCCGGTTATGCCAAGCTGGTGGGGAGGGCGAAGCCAGAGGCCCCACAGGCCCAGTCCTGAGTGAGAGCAAGATGGGAGAAAAGCAGGTCATCAACGTACTGGTTACAGGCGGGGAAGCGAGTGCGGGCCCACCGCTGGGCCCGGCGCTCGGTCCTCTGGGCGTGAACGTCCTCGGCATCGTGAACGAGATCAACAGTCAGACGGGCGACTTCAAGGGGATGAGGGTCCCGGTGAAGGTCGAGGTGGACAAGGAGACCAAGAAGTTCACCATCTCAGTGGGGACGCCTACGACCTCGGCACTGGTGGCGAAGGAATCTGGTATCCCGAAGGGGTCTTCGAAGCCGAACGTGGACTTCGTGGGGGACCTGACCATGGACAAGGTGATAACCATCGCCAAGAACAAGATGGCAGGGTCCTACGCGGCCTCGGTCCGGTCGGCGGTGAAGGAGGTCGTGGGGAGCTGTGTCAGCATGGGGGTCAAGGTCGAAGGGAAGGACGCCAGAGAGTCCATGAAAGAGATAGACGAAGGCAAGTGGGACGCAAAGTTCCAGTGACCGGCTCCTTTCTTGCAGCGTAGTGTCGCCGTCCGTGGTACATGGAATGCGCCGGTTCCAGACCTGCTTTCCGGGGGACGAGCCGTTCCGAGCCCCGGCTTTCCTCGGCGTGCCATTTTAGCGCGCACGGTTTTAAATAGGCCTCGGCGGGCCGGTGAAAAGAAACTGTGAAGTGGTATGCTTACGAATCAGCAACTCGCAGACCTGGTCAAAAAGGGTAAGGGCCAGTCCAAGGAGACGAAGTTCACCCAGTCTGTTGAAGTGATGATCAGCCTCAAGGAAGTCGACCCCAAGAAGACCGACCTAAACATCAACGAGATAGTCTACCTCCCCCACCCCACGTCTAAGCAGTCGAGGATATGCTTCATCGGATCGGGGGACCTCGCGGTAAGGGCGAAGAACGCGAAGGCAAATCTGGTCTTGGACCCGGCGCAGCTCGAGAGCTATGGCGGGAGCAAGAGGGAAGCAAAGAAGCTCGCGCGCGCTTACGACTTCTTCCTTGCAGACACGGCGCTCATGCCAAGGGTGGGCAAGATCCTGGGGACGGCCCTCGGTCCGAAGGGGAAGATACCCTCTCCTGTCCCTCCCAACTCGCCCATCGAGACGATGATCAACAGGATGAGGACGGCGGTCAGGGTGAGGAGCAGGGGGTCCCTGGGTGTCATGTCGAAGGTCGGTGACAGCAAGCTGACGGAGCCGGAGCTGGCGGAGAACATCGTGGCCGTGGTGAACGCCGTCACGAAGAAGCTCCCCAACGGCGACAGGAACATCAGGACGGTCATGGTCAAGACGACGATGGGGAAGCCGGCCAAGCAGGCGGTGGAGTAGATGAGCGAGACGGTCCAGGTCCACAAGCACCTCCCCGAAAAGGTGGAGACCGTGGAACGGGTCTCGAGCCTGGCGAAGAAGTACCCGGTCCTCGCGATCACAAACCTCTCCAAGGTGAGGGCGAGCCAGCTCATGGCGGTGCGCAAGGCCCTGAGAGGGCACGCCGAGGTCTTCGTGGTGAAGAACACGCTCGCCATCCTGGGGCTCCAGAAGGCGGGCATCAAGAACGCCGACCAGTTGCTCTCCCATCTCGCCGGTCAGAACGCGCTGATTTTCTCCACCTACGACCCGTTCAAGCTCTTCCTCACCCTCGACAAGAACAAGGTCTACCTGCCGGCAAGAGCCGGGGACAAGGCCCCTGACGACATAATCGTCCCGGCCGGAAACACCAGCCTCCCGGCGGGTCCGGTCCTGAGCGAGTTCAGGGAAGCAGGCATCCAGACCAAGATCGAAGGGGGGAGCATCTGGGTCAACAAGGACTCCGTCGCCGTAAAGAAAGGAGGCGAGATCACCCCGAAGCTGGCGAGCCTCCTCTCGAAGCTCAACATCAAGCCCATCCGCGCGGGGCTCGCCATCGCGCTGGCATACGAGAACGGGCTCATCTACGCAGGCGACCTGGTCGCCATAGACCTGGAGGAGTACAGGCGGAGTCTGGTGGAGGCCTACACGTCATCGCGAGGGCTGGCCATCGTCATAGGATACGTGACCAAGGAGACCGCCCCGGACATCCTGGCGAAGGCATACAGGGAGGCGATGAGCCTCTCCATCGAGGCAGGGATCCTAGACGGGGAGACGGCTCCGATGATATTCGCGAAGGCGGAGGCAGAAGCCGCCGCGCTCGAAGCGAAAGCCAGAGAGAAAGGCCTGCAGTAGACGTAGCCCGTTTCAGAGCATCCTCAGCGGCTTAGACAGAGGCCCTGCCTTCAGCGGCCATGCGGAAGCTACGCTAACTAACACGACATCCGGAAGAGACCCTGCGGATAGGTTTGAGCTTCTAGCCGAAGAGCGAAGCGAGACCCTGTAGGGCCTCTTCCTCCTTCTTCTCCTCTTCCTTTGGCTTCTCTTCAGCCTTAGCCGCCGGAGCGCCAGGTGCTGCCGCTGCCGCCGGAGCGGCGGCCATGGTGGCTGCGTTCTTCAGTGCCTCGTCGATGTTGACCTCACCGAGGGCAGAAGCGAGCGCCTTGATCTTCACTTCGTCCGGGGCCACACCGGTGGCCTTCACCACGCTGGTCAGGTTCTCCTCGTTGACCGGCTTCCTCAGCTTGTGCAGCAGGAGGGCCGCGTAAACGTACTCCATCTTGATTCGAGAACAGGCGACCTGCATTCCGTATTTAAGAGTTTGAGGCGGAAGAGTCGCCCGTTTCCTTCCTTGACGTCAGATCCGGCGACGCCCCCTGGTTCCCTGGCGACAGTCATGCACGTCTCCTCGGCAGGCTCCCTGGTGGAGACCCAGGAGGATGAGACGGAGGCGGCGCACGACGCTCGTCTAGGGCTACCTCCGAAACCACTTGGAGCGCGTTCCCAAGTTTATCTACTTCAGGGGGCGGACTCCAGAAAGGCAGAGAAACAGCGAGATTGAACGATAAGAAGCAGGCGCTGAAGGCAAAGTTCTCCTCCGACTACAAGAAGTACTACTATGTCGACCTCTTCAGGAGAGAGGGGTTCGTACGGAAGAAGTGCGAGAACTGCGGGAAGTTCTTCTGGACCCTCAAGCCCGAAAGAAAGCGCTGCGACGACCAGCCCTGCTCCCCATACTCGTTCATCGGAGACCCGCCCACTTCCAAGAAGCTAGGCTACGTCGAAGCCTGGAAGGCCGTCGAGTCCTTCTTCGCAAAGAACGGCCACACCATAGTGAAGCGCTACCCGGTCGTGAGCCGGTGGCGGCCCGACCTCTACTTCACGGTCGCTTCGATAATCGACTTCCAGAGGGTCGAAGGGGGGAAGGTGACCTTCTCCCTTCCTGCCAACCCGCTTGTGGTCCCTCAGATGTGCCTGAGGTTCAACGACGTCCCGATAGTCGGGCTCAGCGGGAGGCACGGGACCTCGTTCTGCATGATAGGCCAGACGGCCATCGCCAACCGGGAGGGCTACTGGAAGGACAGGACCATCGATCTCGACTTCGCCCTGCTCACGAAGACGTTCGGCATCCCCAAAGAAGAGATCTCCTTCAACGAGCAGGTCTGGCTGGGGTACGGCGCGTTCGGGTACTCCCTGGAATATCAGGTCCGGGGCCTGGAGACGGGGAACGCCGTCTTCACGGCGTTCGAAGGGAGCCCCGGGAAGTACGTCACTCTGAAGGAGCCCGTGGTGGACATGGGGGCGGGGCTCGAGCGGTTCACCTGGCTCACCCGGGGGACCCCTACCGCCTACGACTCGTACATGTCACCGGTCCTCAGGAGGATGATGGAGGACAATCACGTCGACTACGACACAGAGCTGTTCCAGAGGTATTCGCCCCTCGCAGGCGAGATCAACCTGGATGACTATCGCAACCTGGACGAAGCGAAGTCGAAGATAGCGAAGACCCTCGGGGTGGAGGCGTCGACCCTGTCAAGGCAGTTCGGCGCGCTGGAGGCCATGTATGCCATCGCAGACCACACCAGGACCCTCCTGTTCGCCGTGGCAGACGGCATGCTCCCGAGCAACTCCGGAGGCGGCTACAACCTGAGGATGATCTACCGGAGGGCGAGGAACTTCATCAACTACCACAAGTTCAAACTCCTTGTCCCCGACCTGATCGACTGGCACATCGCCCAGCTCAAGGAGATGTATCCCGAGCTCGCGGAGCACGGGCCGGACGTCAAGGAGGTCCTCGAGGTCGAGGAGTCCAGGTTCGTCTCATCGTCAGAAAGGGTCGCAAGGATAGTCTCTTCCCTTTCCGCCCAGGCGGGAGAGCTGACTGCCGACGACCTGGTGAAGCTCTACGACTCCGACGGCGTCACTCCGGAGCAGCTCATGGAGGCCGGCGCCAAGGTCGGCCCTTCCGAAGGGTTCTACGAGAAGGTCCAGGCGAGGCACATTACCCGGGAGCTCGAGGAGCCGGAGATGCAGTTCGACACCAAGAATGTCCCCCCGACCAAGCTCTGGTATTACGACGAGGAGTCCCCCTTCGACTTCCGGGCGAAGGTACTGAAGGTCTTCGAGGGGAAGTACGTCGTCCTCGACAGGACGGTCTTCTACCCGCGCGGCGGGGGGCAGGAGCCCGACAGGGGGACCATAGGGGCCGCGAAGGTCGTCGACATCGAGAAGTACGGGGACGTGGTCATCCACAAGGTCGAGGGGCGCCCCCCGAAGACGGGGACGACCGTGGAGTGCCATGTCGACCAGAGGCGGAGGAGGCGCGTCACCCAGATACACACCGCGACGCACATTGTGAACGGCTCGTCCCGCCAGGTCCTGGGTCCCTGGGTCTGGCAGCACTCCGCCTTCAAGGAGGAGGACTACGGGCGGATAGACATCACCCATTTCGCCCACCTCACCGAGGAACAGGTCCAGAAGATCGAGGACGTCGCCAACGAGGTGGTCAGGAAGGACCTGAAGGTGACCAATACCTTCATGCCCAGGCAGGATGCAGAGAAGAAGTATGGGTTCAGGCTCTATCAGGGAGGCGTGGTCCCAGGGAAGCTGGTCAGGGTGGTGAACATCGGAGGGTGGGACGTAGAGGCGTGCGGCGGGACCCACACGAAGACCACTGGAGAGGTGGGGCTCATCAAGATAGTCAAGGCGGAGCGGGTCCAGGACGGGGTGGAGAGGCTCGAGTTCGTCGCGGGCGAGGCTGCCATCGAGTACATGCACACCATGGACTCCGAGCTGAGGGAGCTCTCTGAGGTGTTGGGGACCCAGAGGGAGAACCTCCCAAGGGTGGCGAGGGGGGTGTTGGCCGACCTGGAGGGGTCACGGGCGCGCGAGAAGAGTCTGGGTGAACGCCTGGTTGATCTCTCGTCCGCGGGCGTCGCGTCCGGGGCGAAGACTCTCGGGAAGGCAAAGCTCTACGTCTCCAAGAACCCGTCTCTGGGAGAGGAACAGATTATTGCTCAGGGGCAGAAGAGCGTGGAAGAAGACCCTTCCCTGGTCTACCTGAGCATATTCTCCACAGGGAAGTCCGCAAGGGTCGTCTGCTTCGTCGGCCCCACAGCAAGACAGGAAGGGTTCTCGGCAGTCGAGGCGGTGAGGAAGGTCGCAGCTGTCCTCGGAGGATCAGGGGGCGGTTCTCCAGCCTTCGCCCAGGGGGGCGGCCCGAGGGTCGACATGGTGGACGCGGCCTCGTCGCTGGCGGAGAGCTTGACGCCGGCGGCCGCGAGTTGACAGCGATGTCCAGCAGGGAGAAGTACTGGCTGAAGGTATGGAGCGACAGGCGGGTCTTCGAGCCAGACCCCGTCCAGGGGAAGAAGAAGATGTTCGTGACCGTCCCCTTCCCGTACATGAACGCGGCCGTCCACGTGGGGACCGCGTTCACAGCCGCGAGGGTCGAGTTCTACGCCAGGTTCAGGCGGCTCCAGGGGTACAACGTCCTCTTCCCCTGGGCCTGGCACTGGACCGGCAAGACGATTGTGGGGATGAGCCAGAGGCTCAAGCAGGGGGACCCGGCCGCCCGCCGGACGTTCGTTGAGGTCGACGGGGTCCCCGAGAAGGAGGTCGAGAAGTTCACGGACCCCGAGTACCTGGCGTCCTACTACACGAAGGCGAGCCGCCAGGTGATGAAGGACACAGGCTTCTCCATCGACTGGAGGCGGGAGTTCAGGACCGTCGACCCGGCGTTCAGGAAGTTCGTGGAGTGGCAGTACCTCCGCCTCAGGGAGATGGGGTACGTCGTCCAGGGGACCCACCCCGTGGTCTGGTGCCCCTTCGACAAGAGCCCCACAGGGGACCACGACAGGATGGAAGGAGAAGGGGTGTCCCCGGAGGAGTTCACTCTGATCAAGTTCCACCTGGGCGAGTGGGCGCTGGCGGCCGCCACCCTCAGGCCAGAGACGATCTATGGGGCGACCAACGTCTGGGTCAACCCCGACGCGGAGTACAGCGAGGCAAGAGTAGACGGGGAGCTCTGGGTGGTCAGCTCCTCAGCCCTCACCAGGCTCGCCGAGCAGAAGCACGACGTGGTACCGGTCCGCTCCTTCAAGGGGTCGGAGCTCCTGGGGAGGTATGCCATGGCCCCCCTGACTGGGAAAGCCCTCCCTGTCCTCCCAGCCCGGTTCGTCGACGACTCGCTGGCCACAGGGGTGGTGTACAGCGTCCCGGCCCACGCCCCCTACGACTACGTCGCCCTCAGGGACATCCAGCAGGGCAAAGTCGAAGCAGGGAGACAGATCAAGGAAATCGCCGACAAGCTGGTGCCCATCCCGATTCTCACGCTCAAAGGATACTCCCAGATCCCGGCCAGGGACGCGGTGGAAAAGATGGGCATCGCCGACTCCGCTGACCCGCGCCTCGAAGCCGCCACCTCCGAGATATACAAGGCTGAGTTCCACGGCGGGGTCCTCACCCAGGCGTCGGGGCCGCTGGCGGGGCTGACCGTGGCGGAGGCCAAGCCGAAGTCTATCGAGCTCCTCGCCAAGACGGAGCGCCTCGCCAAGATGTTCGTCCTCCCGGAGAAGGTGGTCTGCAGGTGCGGAAACAGGTGCTACGTGAAGATACTGGAGAACCAGTGGTTCCTCAACTACTCGAACCCCGAGTGGAAGGCGAAGGCGAGGGAGGTCGTCGAGAAGGCCGCGGTGTTCCCGGAAGACGCCAGGCAGTGGTTCTACTCGACCATAGAATGGCTCAACGACTGGCCCTGCGCCAGGCGCTCGGGGATGGGGACGAAGCTCCCCTGGGACAAAGAGTGGATAGTCGAGACGCTGAGCGACTCGACCATCTATATGGCCTACTACACCCTGAGCAAGTTCGTCAACCTGGAGAAGGTCGGCCCCGACCACCTGACCCCCGAAGTCCTCGACTACGTCTTCTTCGGAAAGGGAAACCCGGCCAGCTTGGCGAAGTCGGTGAAGACTACAGACAAGCGGCTGAGGCAGCTCAGGGAAGAGTTCACGTACTGGTATCCCGTCGACCTGCGCAACTCGGCCAAGGAGCTCATCCCCAACCACCTGACGTTCTTCGCGTTCCATCACGCCGCGTTCTTCCCGGAGAGGCAGTGGCCCAGGGGGTTCGGCATCAACGGCATGATCCTCGTCGAAGGGAAGAAGATGAGCAAGACCAAGGGGAACTTCGTCACCTGGAAGGGCGCCCTGGAGAAGTACGGGGCGGACGGCTTCAGGCTGGCCCTGGCGCTCACCGCCGACGGCATGGACGACGCCGACTGGCGAGGGAGGGCGGCGGAAGACGCGAAGGGGAAGGTCGAGGCCCTGATCCCCTTCGTGAAGAAGACCCTGAAATCGGCCGAAGCGAGGCCGGAGAACGAACTCGATTCCTGGCTGGTCTCCACCGTCCATAGAAGGATAGCCACGACGACTGAGGCGATGGAAGCGCTGAAGGTCAGGCGTGCGGCAGCCACCGTCTACCTGGATGTCTGGAACGACATCAGGTACTACCTCCACAGGGCCGGGAAGCCGCGGAGGCAGACCCTGACGGACGTCTTCGGGGCCTGGGTCAGGATGATATCCCCGTTCACCCCCTTCGTCGCCGAGGACCTGAACCATGAGCTCGGAGGAAAGGGGCTGGCCAGCCAGGCGGACTGGCCGGCTCTGAAGGACTTCCCCCTCGACGAAGGGGCTGAGCTCGCGGAGTGGGTTCTGGGCAGGGTGACCGAAGACGCGAGGAACGTCCTGAACGTGGTCAAGGGGCCCAGGTCGAAGCTGAACGTCTACGTCGCCTCAGACCAGGCGAAGAGCTACTTCTTCGAGCTGGCCGCGGCGAAGCAGAAGAAGGAGAGCGTCGGGCAGGTGGTCAAGAAGTATTCGAGCCTGAAGATACAGCCCGACCGCGTCTTCAAGCTGTTCTATGAGATCGGTGAAGAAGCCCTGGCAAAGGTCGCGGCGCACAGGGGTTTCGACGAGTTCGCCACCCTCTCGGAGGCTTCTGGTTTCATCTCGAAGGAGTTGGGCATAAGCGTCGTCGTGCAAAAGTCGGGGGCTAGTGCCATCCACGACCCAGGCGGCAAGGCCAAGGACGCCCTTCCCACCAAGCCGGCCCTCTACCTGGAGTGAACCCGGCTCAGGACGGAAAGGGTGTCAGGGTCGTCGGCCTAGCCGCCGATCCTATGCATCATCCAGACCCTCCCGCTCCCGACAGGCGCTCATGGTTCATATACGGGGGTCAGGCGCGCACGCTCCATGTCGTCTGGCGACGCGGACCTCAAGGAGATCGCGCGGACCAGGATGTCAGACGAGTGGTCGGACTACACGCTCTACGAGAAGCTGTCGAGGACGGTCAGCGCAGCGAGCCCCTTCTCAGAAGTTCTGAAGTCCCTCTCTGCCACCGAGCACAAGCATTACGAGTTCTGGAGCAGGTACGTCCCTGGCGAAAAGCCGAAGCTGGCCAAGGCAAAGCTGTACTGGATCCTCTTCCTGAGGAGGTTCCTGGGGCTGACGTTCGCGACGAGGTATCTCGACAGGCACGAGCAGAACGTGGTAGGCGAATATCAGGGGCTCGAGAAGCTGATCCCGGAGCCCGACAAGGCTGCCTTCAACGAGATGGTAGCCGACGAGAGGGATCATGAGAAGGCGTTCGCGATGAAGGTAGAGAGCTCAGCCGTACGATACATCTCGTTCATCGTGCTCGGGCTCGCCGACGCCCTGGTCGAAATCTCCGGGATACATGCCGGCTCCCTCGGCTTCTATGACAGGACTGAGATTGCGGGGCTCGCCGGGGTGATTGCAGGAGCGGCCGCCTCGCTCGCCATGGCGTCTGCCGCCTTCGCCCAGGCCAAGCAGGGGGAGTTCGAGGGGTCGGCAAGGCTGAGCGCAGTCTACACGGGGGCATCGTACTTCATCACAGCGATCATACTCGCCACCCCGTACTTTCTGACCGCCAACATGGTGTTCGCGATCTCGGCCTCCCTCTCGCTCGCAGTCGTCATCCTTGTCGTGACGACCTGGTACAGCGTCGTCATCCAGCAGAAGTCCTTCCTGAGGGACTTCCTGGAGATCCTGATGATACTTTTCGGGACCACCATAGCGCTCTACGCCTTCGGATACTTCATCCACGGTGCCCTTCCAGGCATCCAGGTGACCTAGGAGACCGCACAGTTCCGCCCGAGCTTCTGGCTTCAGCAAGATTCCGACAAACGTCTTATTACTGAAGGGCGCGCGACGGCGGTAGAGAAGATTGCAGCAGGCGGTCCTCGTTTCCGGTGTCCGGACGCACAAGGCCGAGCTGGTGAAGAGGGTCTGCGACTATCTGAGGGAGAACTCGGCTTCAAAGCTCACGCTCAGGAGCCTCGGTGACGAGTTCGGCCTGAGCCCGTTTCACCTTCAGAGGGTCTTCACCGGAGTGATGGGGATGTCCCCGCGGAGGTACTTGGAACAGTACAGGCTCAACGAGCTCCGGTCGCGTTTGTCCAAAGGGGAGCCCGTCCTGGGTGCGCTCCGGAGCACGGGGTACTCCGCCCAGAGCTGGCTCTATGAAGACTCCCGGAAGAGGCTGGGGATGACGCCGGCCACCTACAGGAAAGGGGGAAAAGGGACGGACGTCGGATATGCCATCGGGGACTCTTCTCTGGGGCGGCTGCTGGTCGCGACGACCGAGCATGGGGTATGCTCGGTGAAGGCTGGGAGAGGGGACGACGAGCTCCTGAGGGCGTTGCTCCGGGAGTTCCCCAAAGCCAGGATAGCGAAGTCTACCAGGGCAGTGAGCTACCTCGCTTCCCTCCAGGCTCACCTGGAAGGGCAGAGCGCGAGGTTCCCTCTCGACGTGAGGGGTACCGACTTTCAGATGCGGGTCTGGTCGGCCATCCGCAGCATACCTTTCGGCGAGACCAGGTCATACTTCGAGGTCGCAAAGATGGTCGGGGAGCCACGGGCTGTCAGGGCCGTGGCCAACGCCTGCGCTTCGAACCCCGTCCCGCTGATAGTCCCATGCCACCGGGTCATAAGGAAAGACGGCAGCCTCGGCGGCTACGGGCTCGGAGTAGGGCGCAAGAAGGCACTCCTCAAGAAAGAGAGCTCGCTGGCTGCGAACCGCAGACGAGGCAGTCGAGCCCGAGGAGCGCCACGGCATACGCCGGCCTGGTCGTCCTGAGCCTAGTCTGAGGGATGGCTTTCGTGGCCGTCAAGGTCGTGGTGGCCGAGATGTCTCCGGTCAACCTGGCGCTGATGCGATGGCTCGTCGCCAGCGTCCCGTTCCTCGCGCTGTTTCCGTTCATCGGGAGGCCCAAGACCCGCTTCGAACGGAAGGACGTCCCCCGGCTCCCCGTCGTCGCGCTGGCCAACGTGGCCGGACACCGCATTTTCCCTGAACTGCGCGGAGACGACCCTGTCTGCCGGGCTGTCTGCTCTCCTTATCGCCTTCGGGCCGATCTTCATCGTGGTCCTCTAGTACCTCCTTCTCAGCGAGAAGGCGGGCCGGAAGACCATTCTCGGGCTCGCGCTCGCGATCGCCGGGACGGCGGTCCTTTCCATCGGGTCGGTGAGCGCGACGGACTTCGCTTCCTTCGCCGGGGTCTTCGAGGCGCTGGTCACCGCCCTGTGCTACGCTCTCTTCGCCGTGCTAGGGAAGCCTCTCGTCCAGAAGTACGGCTCGGCCTTCACCACGATCATGGCGGGGCTTATGGAGACGGCGATGATGACCCCGCTCATCTCAGGACGCTTCTTCAGCCAGGCGACGTCTCTTTTTTGACGGCTGAACCGGGGTCCTCTATCTGGGGCTCCTCAGCACGGTCTTCGGATATCTGATGTTCTATGAACTGACGAGCCACGGCGCGGTCTCGAGACTCTCCATCCAGCTCTACCTCATACCAGTCGTCAGCATCGTCGGAAGGGCGGCCCCGCTGTCGGAGCCTGTCACCGCGCCAGTGGTGGTCGGAGGGGCGATGATACTAGCCGCAGTCGCGGTCACCACTTGGAAATGAACCTCCCCTCCGGTATAACTTCATCTATCAGGCTGAGGGAGCGGCGAGCCCATGGCCGAAACGAGGAGCTTCCTTTCGGTCTCAGACCTGTCGCCGTCCGACGCTGAGGTTCTCATAGCGCGGTCTGGGGAACTGAAGGCACGGATGAAGGCGCTGAGGCCCCCT
Source organism: Nitrososphaerota archaeon (assembly GCA_029785825.1). NCBI lineage: Archaea > Thermoproteati > Nitrososphaerota > Nitrososphaerota archaeon. The sequence continues at coordinate 191,120 of JAFLYY010000001.1, forward strand.
CCGACTCTGAAGGGGGTCGCGGTGGGACTCCTGTTCGAGAAGCCCTCGACCCGCACGAGGACCAGCTTCGAAGTCGCTGCCATAAAGCTCGGCGGGGATCCGCTCTACCTGTCCGCCAACGAACTCCAGTTGAGCAGAGGGGAGCCGGTCAAAGACACCGCACGGATACTGGGGGGCTACCTCGACGTGATAGTCGGAAGGGTGAACTCCCATGACACGCTTGTCCAGCTCGCGGAGCACTCGGGAAGACCCGTCGTCAACGCCTTGAGCGACGCAGAACACCCCACGCAGGCTCTGAGCGACCTCTTCACGGTCAGGGAGTTCAGGGGGAAGCTGCGCGGTCTTACCATGGCGTACATTGGTGACGGCAACAACGTCTGCAACTCCCTCATCCTGGGAGGCGCTCTGACAGGCCTCAATGTGACGGTCTCCTGCCCGGACGGATACGAGCCCGACCGTTCTGTCGTTGGCACTGCGAAAGCGCTGGCAAAGAAGACCAGCGCCGAGCTGGCGATCGTCCGGGACCCGAAGAGGGCGGTGGCAGACGCCGACGTAGTCTACACAGACGTCTGGGTGAGCATGGGAGACGAAAAGGAAGAGAAGGAGCGCCTCCGTGACTTCAGGGGGTATCAGGTAAACTCCGGGCTCATGAAAGCCGCCCCCAAAGAAGCGGTCGTCATGCACTGCCTCCCGGCCCATCGCGGCCTTGAGATCACCGACGATGTCATCGAGGGGGAGCGGTCCCTGGCCTGGCGGCAAGGCGAGAACAAGCTTTTCGGCGCTGCAGCGACTTTGGAGTTCGTCGCCGGGAAGAGGTAGGGTCTCTTCAGCGCGCCGCCCGCCGACTTCGGGCTCCGCCCGCCAACAGCGGGTCGAGGACATCCCTCACGAACTTCTCGCTCCTCGATTCCGCCAGGCCCGTGTATCTCTTCGGATCCATCAGGGCATGCACCTCCGATGGTGCAAGCCGTGACGAGACCGCCTTGTCCTCAGAGAGGAGTCTCTCGATGGGGTTCTGCCTCCCTTTCGACACCTCACCCCAAGCTATCTTCGACTTCTTACGGATGAGCTCGTGGAGCCTCTGTCTGTCCCCGCCTTGCCTGGCCAGTCTCATCAGAACGGCCTCTGTCCCCGCGAACGGGCCATATGTTTCCAGGTTCCTCCTGATCATGGCTGGATGGACGACCATGCCCGAGGCCAACTTCAGGTAGATGGTCAGGCACTCGTCGATCGCCAAGAAGGCTTCAGGGATCGCAACGCGCCTTGAAGCCGAGTCGTCGAGGGTCCTCTCGAGGATGCTGCTGGCAGCGTTCGCGAAGGCGACCTGAGGCAGGGCGGACACGAAGCGCGCGAGGGAGCACATCCTCTCGGCCATCACAGGGTTGCGCTTGAACGGCATGGCGCTGGAGCCTACCTGAAGGTCTCCCATCGGCTCCGAGAGCTCCCCGAACGCAGGAGACTGCATGACCCGAAGGTCCACCCCGAACTTGTGGCAGCTTTGGGCGACCGAGGCGAGGCAGGAAAGCACAAGGTAGTCCACCTTCCGCGGGTAGGTCTGTCCGGACACCGGGAACGCCTCAAGTCCAAGATCCCGCATCACCTTCACTTCGAGCTCTTCGGCCAGCCGGTCGCTCCCCAGGAGGGCCTTGTAGCTTGCAGAAGTCCCCACCGCCCCCTTGATCCCCTTCCCCTTCAGGAAGATGGCGCCTACCGACTCGACCATCATTATGTCGAGCGCCAAATCCTGGGCGTATGACGCGAACCTGTACCCGAGGGTGGTGGGTTCAGCAGGCTGCAGATGGGTCCAGGCCATGCAGGGGGTCCCTTTGTATTCGACAATCTTCGCCCGGATAGCCCTCAGGCAGTCTCTGAGGCGCGACCCCGCCAGGTCCATCGCCTTCCTGTAGATCACGATGTCAGCGTTGTCCTCGATATCAGCAGACGTCGCCCCCAGGTGCAGCTTCCCTCCTCCTTTCTTCGCTTGCGTGGCGAACGTCCTGAGCTCAGCGAACAGGTCATGGCCGATCCTCTTCTCCAACCCGTGCGCTGCCGCCAAGTCGATGTGCTCCCTCCCACTGACTGACCGTATCCCGTTGAGCTCGTCCAGGCTCAGCAACCCCATCTCCTCCTCCGCCTTCGCGAGGGCGACCCAGGTCTTCCTCCAGGCTGCGCGCCTTTCGACCTCCGAGAAGAGCGCCCTCATCTCTCCGGACCCGTACCTCCAGGTGAACGGGGAAAGGTACCCTTCCCACCCTGAGCCTGGGTCCGTCCCACCCCTGCGTCCCTTGTTCGGCATCTCGGATGGCCGCGGCTCCTCCCGGGGGCTAGTTATGCTTCCGCCCTCCCGGCGCCCGGCGGCATATGGATAGGATACGCGGGCCCGGTGCGATTTGAACGCACGACCTCTGCGAGCCAAGCTCACTACAGCTTAGAAGGCTCGGCGTGACGCTCTGCCGCGCTATCCGTATTCCGCTCGCCTGGATCTGCGCTACGGGCCCGACGCCACCGGACGGGGATTCGACATAAGCTTTGCCGCGGTCTCCCAGGTCGGTATAATCCATGGACAACTGGAAAGTTTTATCTGGTCAGGCGGCACCGAAGCGCGTTGGCCTCAACACAGCAACGGCTCTTCGGGACGAACGGGGTGAGGTTTGTCCCGGGAGTGTCGCACGACCTCGACTTCGTCATAGGTCTCAGCGAGTCCGTGGGCACCTACTTCGGCAGCGGAGAGATATTGGTGGGGCGGGATGGACGCCTCTCAGGCCCCGCGCTATCCAACGCAGCAGTGTCTGGGCTCCTCAGCTCCGGCCGGGACGTCGCCGAAGCCGGACTCGTGCCCACTCCGGCCCTTCAGTACGCCGTGAAAGCCATGGGGTTCAGGGGAGGGGTGATGGTCACGGCGTCGCACAACCCTGCCCAGTACAACGGGCTGAAGGTCTCGGGGCCCGACGGTGTCGAGATCCCCCGGCTGGACGAGCAGAGGATAGAGAAGATCTATTTCGAGAAGTCCCAGACCAAGGCAGACTGGAAGACCGTCGGGGTCTCCCGCCAGGAACCTTCCGTCGTCAGGGCCTACCAGAAAGGCGTCCTCTCCAGGGTCGACTCCAAGGCAGTGGCCGATCGGAAGTTCACCGTGGTGATGGACATCGGCAACGGGGCCCAGGCGGTGGCTGCCCCGTACATAGTCGAGGCCCTCGGCTGTAAGCTCATCACGATAAACTCCGTCGTGGACGGGAGCTTCCCGGGGCGAGGCCCGGAGCCCACGCCGGACACTCTGAAGGACCTCTCCGCGGCTGTGAAGGCGACAGGTGCAGACCTCGGAGTCGCCTACGACGGCGACGGGGACAGGTCAATGTTCTGCGACGAGGGGGGGCGGATACTGTGGGGTGACCAGAGCGGGAGCCTGGTCGCGGACTTCGTGCTCGAGAAGCACCAGGGCGGGACCGTGGTCACGTCGGTGGCCTCGAGCCAGGCGATCGAAGCAGTGGCGAAGAAGCGCGGCGCCAAGGTGCTGAGGACGAGGGTCGGGGCGGTCGAGATCGCGAGGACCATAATCGAACGGGACGCCGTCTTCGGCTTCGAGGAGAACGGCGGTTGCATCTACCGGCCCCACGTGCCCGTCAGGGACGGGGCGATGACCACTGCTCTGATGCTCGAGCTCCTGGCTAAGAGAGGGATGTCCTTCTCCAAGTTGCTCTCTTTCGTGGTCCCAAAGTACTACCAGGCAAAGACCAAGGTCGAGGTAAACCGCAAGAACGTGGACTCCCTGATGAAGGCCGTCGAAAGGCAGGCCAAGGGAGATGTAGAGCGGGTCGACGGGGTTAAGGTCTCGGCGGGAGACCGCTCATGGGTACTGGTCAGGCCCAGCGGGACCGAACCCATAGTGCGGATATTCGCCGAGGCAGAGACCCAGGAGGAGGCGGACCAGCTCGTGAAGAAGTTCGTCAAACTGGCGAAGACCGCATCAGCCTAGATGCGTCCAGCCTGCGTCTTTGATGGTCTTGCCTGACTTCGTCACCTTCCCCTTGCTGGCCGTAACCGCCCCAATCGCAAGGAGGGTTCCCCCAGCCCTTTCCGCCGCCCTGGTCGCCCTGCCGAGCTCTGAGCTGCTCACCGTCCCCACAATCGAGTACTCTTCGCCTCCTTCGAGGGCGAGTCGTTCGGGGTCAAGGCCGTTGGCCCTTGCGAAGCCTTCTACCCCCGCGGCGAAAGGCAACTCGTGCACCTCGAATCCGACCTTGCTCTCCCGGGCGAGGGTGTGGATACTCCTGGCCAAGCCGTCGCTGGAGTCCATGGAAGAAGAGAGGTAGGGGGCGAGCTCGAGCCCAAGCCTGAGGTTAGGGGCAGGCTCCAGCACGCTCCGCTTGGCCTCACGTGCGAATCCCTGGTCAGCCCTCGCGCCGCCCGACAGGATCTTCAGCCCTGCAGGGGGGAGGCCGAAGGGGCCGGTGACCACCAGCCTGTCCCCGGGAGCCGCCCCCTCCCGGGTGACCAGCCTGTCCCCGAACCCGACCAAAACGCAGTCGATGACCAACTCCTCCGCCTCGTTGGTGTCCCCTCCCACAAGGCGGACCCCCCACGACCTCTCCGCGTCCCTGAACCCTAACCCCAGGCCGTCCACCTCTTCCTGGGTCACACCCTTCCTCAGTCCGAGCGACACCATGAACGAGTCCGGCTTCACCCCCTTCGCCGCGAAGTCGCTCACGCACATCGCCACCGCCTTCCTGGCGGCCTGTCTGTAGGTCATCCCCGGGGGGACGTCGGTGTGCTCGACCAGCATGTCGGCCTTCAGCACTACCTTGCCGCCTCTCGAAGGGATGACAGCTACGTCGTCGCCTATCCTGGCGTACCCTGCGGGGGTTCTCCCTGCCTTGCCCACTATGGACCGGATGACCTCCAGTTCGTCCGGCGTGCTATCTGCTCAACCCCTTCACCCTTTTCGCGAAGGATTCCGCCAGGCTGGCGGCCCTGGCAGGCGAGCCGGCTTCCGCCGACACCCTGACCACATCTTCGGTCCCGGACGGCCTGATGAGAACCCAGGACTTCTGAGGGAGGGCAACCTTGAGGCCGTCTGTGGTGTCGGTCTCGTCGTACTCGCGCGCGAGCTTCTTCATCGCCTTCAGGGCCTCCGCCCTCTGCAGCTGAAGGGCGACCCTCTCCTGGTGATAGACCGGGACCGACCTGTAGAAGCCCCGTCCGCGCGCCTTCAGCTCCTGGATGATGGCGACTGCAGCAAGCATGGAGTCTCTGCAGTAGTTGAACGTCCCGTCGATCAGCCCCCCACTGCTCCCCTCGCCGCCCAGTCGCGCCCCGACCCGCTTCATGGCGCCTACGACGTTGGCCTCCCCGACCTTGGACCGTGTGACTCGGCACCCCGACTTCCCGGCCACGTCGTCCACCGCCTGGGTCGTGTCCATCGACACGACCACCTGCTTCTCCCCAGTCTCGGCGAGGAGCCTCGACAGCGCCAGCGTCAGCATGTAGTCCCCTGTCCTCTTCCTCCCCTCGGAGTCGACCACGACCAGCCTGTCTCCGTCGCAGTCGAACCCCAGCCCTATGTCACATCCCTTCGACTTCACCGTCCTCATGAGAAGGTCGAGGTCGTCGGCGACGGGGTCTATTCGGCGCGTGAATACCGACAGGGTGTCGTTGAGGGAGATCACGCGGCACCCGAGTTTAGACAGCAACGGGACGACGTGCGATATCGCCGCCCCTCCCCCCAGGTCGACCGCCACACTCACTCCTTCACATGTCCCCGCCCCGAACCTCTCGACGATATCGGCGACGTACCTGGGCGTCCCCGCGCCCCTCACAAGTCCCCCGGCGAACCCACCTCGGGACGCTTTCCCTCCGAGGACCGCTTCGAGGGTGCTTTCCCCGATCCCTGCCCCGTCGTCTATGAACTTCAGGCCGTTGAACTCCGGCTCGTTGTGGGACGCAGTCACCATCACGGCCGGGAGCTTTCTCATCCTGCTCTCCCTGAACAGGGCCGGGGTGGAGACGATGCCGTAGTCGAGGACTGTCGCCCCGAGGGACAGCAGCCCGGCCGCAGCCGACCGGCTCACGGCGGTCCCCGTGGTCCTGGAGTCTCTGGCCAGCAGGAACTCGTTGGAACCCATGGCGCGGCCGAAGTTGGCCGCGAACCTCGACACGTCCTCCATCGAAAGGTCCCTGTTGGGGATCCCCCTGATGCCACTGAGAGAGGCGATCAACCTGGCGCTCCCGTCCTGTCGTCCTCTCCGGCATAAGGTAAGCGTATCCCCGTCGTGTTCCTCCAGAGGGCTGCCTGCCCGTGTGAACCAATCTTCACCGGGGCAATACTACTTTTTGAGTTCAGGACTTTTGATTGCCTCGGGACTCTTTCTGGGTCAGCGTGCGTGTAAGGTCGTTCCGGGTGAAGAGGAGCGCCGGCGTCGGGGAGTACAAGCTCTCAGAGGTGTTCTCCGGACTGGAAGGGTCGGCGGCACTGTCGAAGGTCTTCGGCTCCAAGACGCAGATGTCCAAGATTCTGAAGCATCTGAAGCTCAGGGTGGAGAGGAACGACTCCGGGCTGTGGCTCGACAGGGACACCGGGACGATCTGCATCGGATCAAAACACCTCGCGACCGCCAAGAACGACTTCCTCTACCTCGACGTCATACACGTCCTTGTCCACGTCAGGCAGTTCCTCGAGGGGAAGGAGTTGTACGACCAGGCGTTCGAGTACGTAGACAGACCGACGGAACTGGAGGCCTACAGGACCACGGTGGCAGAGGCGCGGCGGGTCGGCATGGATGAGGGCGAGATCCTGAGATATCTGAGGATGGACGCCGCGGACGACTCCGAGCTGGGGAAGCTGATGGAAAAGATCGGCGTCAGGGTCAGACGCTGAATATCCCCGTTTCCGCCTGAAAACGCCGCTAGACCTTCTTCGCCGGAATGCCCGGTTCAACCAGGCCTTTCATGTCTAGGATCGAGGCTATCTCCTTGGGAGCGAAGCCGAGCTTCCTGAGCGCGCCGCGGATCGGGACCCCTCTTGCGACTTCCTTCCCTAGCTTCGACGCCCTGTCGTAGCCTATCTTGGGGGAGACGAGGGTCACCAGAGCCTGGCTTGCCTCAGCGTATCCCCTCGCCCTGTCCTTCATGGGGACCACGTGGTCTATGACGAGCGACGCGAGCTTGGTCAGCGCCTCGGACAGCAGGTTAGCCTGGTAGACCAGGTTATACCCCATAAGCGGCACCCCCATAGACAACTCGAACTCTCCCAGCGAAGCCGCGAAAGCGTTCGCGCCGTCGAGCCCCACCACCTCGGCAGAGGCGAGGAGCGCGCTCTCCACGGTCACCGGGTTCGTCTTTCCGGGCATTATGCTGCTCCCGGCCACCTCTTCCTGGGTGGGGATGTCGATCTCCCCGAAACCCGTGAGAGGGCCCGAGAACATCAGCCTCAGGTCTTGGCAGAGCCTGTAAACGTCGATGCTGACCGTCCTCATCGTCCCACTGAGCGCCGACAGGTCCGTCAGCAGCCGCGTGGGCCTGAACTTGTTCTTCGCGCTCTTGAACCTCAACCCAGAAAGGGCCGCCAGCTCCTTGGCTACCATCCCGCCGAACCTCGGGTCGGCGTTAAGTCCGGTACCGACAGCCGTCCCTCCTATTGGGAGCTCGAGCAGGTATGACATGGTCTGTTCCACGAGTTCCGCGTCTCTGGAAAACTCGTCCGCGTAGGCCCCGAACTCCTGTCCCATCGTCACCGGGAGAGCGTCGCGCAGGTGCGTCCTCCCTGATTTGTACACAGTTGAGGTCTTCCTGGAAAGCGCACTCAGGCTCCTGCTCATCCCTCGCAGCGCGGGAAGGAGGCTCCTGCTCACGGCCAGAGCCGCGGCCACCCGGACCGCCGAGGGACCCACGTCGTTGGATGACTGGCTCATGTTGACATGGTCGTTCGGATGGATCTTCTTCCCGAGTTCGGCCGACGCAAGCTCCGCCAGCACCTCGTTGGCGTTCATGTTCAGCCCCGTCCCCGACCCCGTCTGATAGACGTCAACGACCACGGACTGGTCGTGCTTTCCGTTCATCAGCTCCTCGGCCTTCGACTGGATGGCCTCGCCTATCTCCTTGTCCAGGAGCCCCAGTTGGACGTTGGACTTCGCGGCCGAGCGTTTTATCGCACCGATTGCCCAGATTACTTCTCGCGGGAACCGCGTGCCTGTGCTAAGAAAGACCCTCTTCGAGCCGTCCACGTACTTCAACGTGGGCTGAGAGTATCTCTGTGCTCTTAAGCTCTTGTCCGAAAACGTCTCAGTGTCCGCCGCAGCCGCATGCTTCGGCGTGGATGTTGGGGTTCTCTATCTTGAAGCCGGTCCTCTGAAGACTTTCAACGAAGTCAATCTTCGACCCCCTGATCACCTCAGCGTCAGCCTTGGCTGCCATGACCCTGAGTCCGCCCACCTCTTCGACGACGTCTGCTTCGCCCGCGATCTTTTCGAGGCTCAGCGCGTATCTGTACCCACCGCTGCAGGCGCACCCGCCCCCCTGGTAGACCTCGATCTTCAGATAAGAGTCGGTAGCCTTCTCTTGTTCCAGCACCTGGCCTATCTTCTCCCGGGCTTCAGGCGTGAACACTACGAGTGGCTGCAATTCTTGCATATCGGAACAGCTTCGGCTTTTCCTATTTAATTCTTTAGTCGAAGGGCTCTGTTAAACTGGCGGCTCGCTCCTCTCCCTGTTGACCGTCGGCTCACGGCTCGCGTTCTGGATGAATCTCACTCATTTGTTTTGGCCTCCAATTTGACTCCAGCACTCGCTGGCTTCTCTCATGTCCCTCGCCCGAAAACATCGAAAACGCCACGACAGCAGATCCCACAAAGACGAGGAGGCGCCCTGACACCGCCAGTGCTGCCGTGGTCCTTCGAGGCACGTTAGCCGCTAAAGGTTTTTGCGGGGGTGCCGCCCCGTGCCGCTCGAATGGCCGAGTATCGATGGTGCGAGAAATGCGGGACGAGGACGGAGCACGAGCCCGTGGTCGACACCAGAGACTATAACCCGAGAGGGAGGGGCCTCTACAGGTGCAAAAGGTGCGGGAGGGTAAAGTCCATGCGCCATCTGCGCCCTAGTTCGGAGATTGGGTACTGATTTTCACAGCTCGTGCGCGGATCCACTTGTCCACGTTGATGCTCGATCATACACGCGCAGGTCGACGTTTCAGGGCTGAACCTCGTGATCGCTTCAGCCGTCGCTTTCTTGCTTTCGATACTCCAGATAATCATCTACACGATGATGTCCCGGCGGTACCCCAGAGGCCGGAGCGGCTCCCGTTCGACCTCCAGGCCGAGCTCCATCTCCGCTCCGACAGGATAGCCGTGGCCTATAGGAAGCGGATGAAACAGGTGGGACTGTCCTTTGAGACCTCGCGACGTACTAGGCCGAAGAACCCCGAAAAGTGTTTAAGCCACGATTCGTCAATTTTGTTCGTGTTCTCTGCGGGGACGGTCAGGAGGCGGCCGGGAGTCTCTACGGGAGTCATAGCAGGCGTCGTGGTGGTCGTCATCGTTGTCGCCGCGGTGGGGGTCTACTTTGCGTTCGTGCCAGCGGGGGGCAAGAGCACCGCGTCGGCAGTCCAGACCATCAAGATCGGGAGCAGCTCATCAGTAGGGCAGTATCTTGAGAACAGCACCGGATTCACCCTCTACATGTTCGCCAGAGACAGGCCCGGCAGCGGCGCGAGCGCCTGCTCCGGCGCCTGCGCATCCGTATGGCCGCCTTTCTACGCCGGCAGCCTGAGCCTCCCGTCAGCCCTGAGCTCGGCCAACTTCACTACGATCACACTGTCTGACGGCAACAAACAGACAGCCTACAACGGGTGGCCGCTCTACTACTACGTGGGGGACACGAAAGCTGGAAGCGTGACCGGAGAAGGGACAGACCAGTTCAATGGCCTCTGGTACGCGATGCCGCCGGACCTGCAGCAGTCGGGCGGCCAGATAGTCAACGGATCTTCGTACAGCGTGGGCGTCGCATACAAGCCTTCGGTCGGAGTCTATCTGACCAACAGCGCGGGCTTCACTCTCTACTTCCGCTCCACCGACACCCCGAACAGCGGGGAGACGACATGCACCACCAGTCTCTGTGAGACGAACTGGCCGGCCTTCTACGCGGCCACCCTCACTCTTCCACCGGGACTCCGTCTGTCTTCCTTCGGATCGATCACCGCTTACAACTCCACCAAGATAACCACCTTCGACGGCTACGCGCTCTTCACATTCATCCACGACTCCGCCCCAGGGGACATCGCAGGTGAGGGCGTGGGCGGCTTCTACGCCGCGACCCTTCCGACGGCGGCAGCCCCCAGCAGCACTTCAACCTCGACGACGTAGCCGGGCGATTCAGCAGGACTCGGCCCGGGCGTCCTTTCCAAGAGCTCTCGGTTCCGGGGCCAACTGTCAAGACATTGCGAGAGCCAGCGGCGAGCATCGATCTCGCGACCCCACGCTTACGAGGCGTCTGAGCCCCTTCTGGGAGTGCTCTACCAGGCTGAGCTACGCTGGCTCAAGGGCGGCCCTCCGCTACTCGCAATAAAGCCTTGACCCGTGGTCTTACTGGAAAAGCTCGAGATACTTCAGGCCAGTGCCGGTGTTGTACAGGAGAGGCTTTTCGTCCCGCGCTATCTCGTCGCGATTGAGGAGGCTCTGATACCCCGCCAGCGTAGCCGCTCCCTCCGGGCAGGCGAGGACTCCCTCCTTCGCCAGGGCTCGCGCGGCTGTCAGGACATCAGAATCTGGAACCTTCACCGCTCCTCCGCCGCTCTCCCTCAGGACCGAGACTATCTGCTTCCCTGCGAAGGGCCTGGGGACCCGGAGCCCCACCGCCACCGTCTTCCCGTCAGGATAGTCCGGATCAGGCTCCTCTTTCCCTGCGCTGAATGCGTCCACGATGGGCGCGCAGCTCTCCGACTGGACTGAAAACATCCTGGGCCGCTCCTTCCCTATCCACCCGATGCTCTCCATCTCGTCGAAAGCCTTCCACATGCCGAGGAGCCCCGTCCCGCCTCCGGTCGGGTACAGAATCACATCGGGGAGCTCGAAGTCCAGCTCTTCGGCAATCTCGTATCCCATGGTCTTCTTCCCCTCAAGCCTGTAGGGCTCTTTCAGGGTCGCCATATCGAAGTAACCGTCCATCTGCGACCTCATCGCGGCGCCGGCGTCTCCGATGTTTCCCTCCACCTGGGCCACATCCGCCCCGTAGGCACGACACTCAGCGACTATGGACGGCGGGGTCTCGACCGGCATGTAGATCTTTGCTGAAAGTCCTGCCCTGGCTGCATAGCAAGCGAGAGCCGCTCCCGCGTTGCCTGCCGAGGGGACCGCCAGCTTAGCAAGGCCGAGGTCCTTGGCCCTCGACACGGCCACAGACATGCCCCTGGCCTTGAAGGTCCCCGTCGGGATGAGTCCGTCGTCCTTCATGAGGGGCCCGGCGGCCAGGCGGAGGATCGGCGTGAAGCCTTCGCCCAGACTTGTCACGTTCTCAGGGCGTATTTCGGGGAGGACCTCCGCGTATCTCCAGAGGCTCTTCACCCGCTTTTCGAGGGCGCTCCGGGTGAGCGTCTCCTTCGCCTTCTCGGCGTCGTATGTGCAGCTCAAGATGGAGCCGCACGCGGGGCACGTGTTGAGCTTCTCGCGGTGGTCGTAGGCCCTGCTGCATGAAACGCATTTGACGGCTATGATGGCAGACCTCCCCGCAGTATGATCCGCTCGCATCTCGCAGTACCCGCGGCGTCCTCGGGGTCTAAAGCCTTCGGAGAGTTTTTAGATTGTAAGGCGCGGGCATGGCTCGCTGCGGGGGTCGCCCAGCATGGTCAACGGCGTGGGACTGAGGCTCCCATCCCTTAGGGGTTCGAGGGTTCGAATCCCTCCCCCCGCACTCAATCCTTAAGCCGCCAACTGCGCGCGCTCCGGCTGTGAAACCGACGGAAGGTTTCGCTTCGGTCCTGGGGTTCGACCTCTTCTACCGCCAGTTCGGCGAGCCCGAGAAGGGCGAGGTGCTCTGCCTGCACGGCGGGCCGGGGAGCACCCACGACTACCTCCTTTCGATGGCGGACCTAGCGGAGAGAGGGTATCGCGTCACGTTTTATGACCAGCTCGGCTGCGGGCGCTCCGCCGTCCCCAAAGACCCGGCTCTTGTAGTCCCGGAGCATTACGTAGAGGAGGTGGAAGGGTTCCGAAAGGAGATGAAGCTGGGGAAACCCCACATAATCGGCTCCAGCTGGGGAGGGATGCTCGCCATCGGCTACGCCCTGAAGTACCAGACCAACATGAAGACGATGACGACGGTGGGAGGGTTGCACAGCGTCCCTCTTACGGTCAGGGAGATGCAGCGGATGAAGCGCAGGCTCCCGAAGAACGTCCAGCAGACGATGGCGAAGCACGAGGCCGCAGGAGGGTATGAGGACCCAGAGTACCAGGAGGCCGTCATGGTCTTCTACAGGAAGCATCTCTGCCGGCTGGAGCCCTGGCCGGCCGAAGTCGCCTACAGCCTGGAGCACACCAGCAAGCTGGTCTACCGAATCATGAACGGCCCGAACGAGTTCACCATAACCGGCAACATCCGCTACTGGGACGTCACCGACCAGCTCCGCACCATAGCGGCCCCGACCCTGGTGCTGGGCGGGAGGTATGACGAAGTCTCCCCCCTGGTCGCAAAGGAGATCCACAGGCGCATCAAAGGTTCCGAGCTCACGATATTCCCAAACAGTTCGCACCTGCCGTTCTGGGAGGAGAGGGATGCCTTCATGAAGAGGGTCCTGAAGTTCTTGGGAACCCATCCCGGCTAAAACTGCCCGCTCCTCTACCCATTCTATACCGGGCCCTATAGAAACGCCTGCGTGGCTCTACTTTTGTCGAAGGTCGAGTCACCCTTATAGCAAGAGCGGGCACAAAACAGAAGGTACAACTTGCGGCCCGACGTCCTATCAAGTCCAGCGCCCGAGAGCTCAGGAGGTCCCGCGACCCCGGTTCCTCTGTCGCGCCCCTCGTTTTCGATTGGGGTCTGTGCTACGGGAACCATGGACGAGCCCCGCGCTTTCCTGCGCGCCCTTCTGGTCGAGGCGGAAGCCGCCCGGATGGATCTGAAGAAGCTCATCGTCGTGGCGAGCGGCTGCTCGGCCGCCACCCTGTCCGAACTGGAGTCTGCCGCCGAGTTGGACCCCAGGGTAGAGCTCTTCGTGGAGGGGGTCAGGCACGGCAAAGCCGACGCCGTCAACAAGATCCTCTGCGCAGCGTCAGGAGACTACTTGGTCTTCGTGAATTCCGACGCCGTCCCAGCGCCGGGAGCGGTCCCTTCCCTCCTCAGGATGGCTCTCTCCGACCCCCTCATCGGGGCCGTCTCTGCCCTGCCCGACACTAGGTCCGGAGGAGGGCTCGCTTCTCTGCTGACCGAATTCATGTGGAGCACGCACAACGAGTGCTCGCTCGCGCTCAACCATATGGGCATAGCCAACCACAGCAGCGACGAACTCGTAGTCTTCAGGTCTGCGGCCATCGCGCCGCTCCCCTCTGGCCTTGTGAACGATGGGGCATACATGGGAGGTACGGCGAAGAAGCTGGGGTACAAGGTCATGGTCTGCCCCTCTGCGCGGGTCAGGGTCAGGACTCCGTCCCGCCCGCTAGATGTGCTCCTGCAGCGGCGACGGATCCTCTTCGGTCACGCTCAGGTGTGGCGGGAGGTTGGAGCGCCCCCCAGGACCATCGAGTCCATGCTCTTCCTCTCGCCGCTTGCTGGGGTCAGAATCCTGGTCAGGGCACTGGCCAAGGACCCCCGGTACCTGGAGATCGCCCCCATGGCGGCCGTGAGCGAGCTCGTTTCTGCGGTCATGTCCATATTCGACACCATGAGCTCCTCCCGGGCGCACCAAATCTGGAGGCGCTTCACCTGACGCTCTCCAGGGAAAATGCAGAGCGGATTGACCTCCTCTACCAGGTGGCCAGAGACAACGGCTCCCTGGTGACAGTCCAGGAGATCTCCCGGCTGCTGGCGCACGGGGCCTCGGAGACGGAGCTCGCAGAGGCGATTGTCTCAGATCCATCGCTCGGCCGCAAGTTCGAACTGAAGGGAGGGTACCTCACCGAAAGGCAACGGGAGGGGAGGCCCAGCCTCCTTGACGAGGAACTCATCCACAGGCGGATGGCCAGGAGAAATCTGGGGCACGCCGCCCGTTTCGCTGGGCTCCTCGGCGCGGGCGCTTTCAAAATGGTCGCGGTGAGCGGTTCCACGTCTTACGGTTCCGCTTCCGCATCGAGAGACCTCGACCTGTTCTGCGTTGCTCCATCGGGCAAGACGTGGCTCTCTCTGACGGCCGCGCTCGTCATGGCAAGGATCTTCAATTCGCTCTCCCCTGGGTCGCCGCAGATATGCCTGAGCTGCATGATGGACGAAAACTTCGCCCGGTCGACGTTCGCCAAGGCCCGTGACCCGCTCTTCGCCCGCGACGCGCTCGAGACGAAGGTCTTGAAGGGGATGGGAACCTATGAGAGCCTCATGGAAGCGGCAGGCTGGATATCGAGCTACTATCCGCTGGCGTACGAGAGAGTGAGAGGGACGCACGCCCTACCGGTGGTCAGAGGGCCGTCCGCCTTGAGCGCCGCCTTCAACCAGCTTCTCTTCAGGCTCGTCGGCCGTTACCTTGGTCTAAAGGCATCGGCTCTGAACCGGAAGCTGAAGGAGGCGGGACGCTGCTCAGACCTCTTCGAGATCAGGAGCTCGCCCGATCACCTGATCTACGAGTCCAAGAGGTATACGGCCCTCCGAGAGAAGTACAGGAAGGTTCTCCGGCCCAGGGGCTTGTTCAATACCGATGGGTTATGAGCGAGGACCCTCCGTCAGCTAGACCCAAGGATGCACGGATGCGACCCGTAGGTGATCGGCACTGATGGTCTTCCCAGCGTACTCCCTTGCCCCCGTCGTGCTGTTAGCATCAGTCCTCCTCAGTGTAGCTTTCGCGGTGTACGGGCTGAACATACTCTACCTTACGGTCAGGTCCAGAAGGTACAAGCCCTGCTCCGCCCCGCCGCTCTCCGCGCGTCCGACGGTGGCGATCCACCTCCCTATCTACAACGAGCTGTACGTGGTGAGAAGGCTCCTGGATTCGTGCGTCCGGGTGGCGGAACGGTACGGGGAGCGCCTGGTCACCATCTATGTGATAGACGATTCTGATGACGACACGAGCCTCGCGGTCGACAAAAGCGTCTCGGAGCACTCGGCTCGGGGGCTCCAGTTCAGAGTAATCCGGCGCGGGAGCCGACAGGGGTTCAAGGCAGGCGCCTTGCAGGCCGCCCTCGAAGTGACTCACGAGAAGTATGTCGCCGTCTTCGACGCCGACTTTATCCCTCCGCCCGACTTCCTAGACAGGACGGTAGCCGTCCTGGAAGAGGACCCGGAGGTGGGCTTCGTCCAAGCCCGGTGGGGTCACGTCGACAGGAACTACAGCACGATGACGAAGGCGGTCGCCATAGGGGTCGACGCTCACTTCTTCCTTGAGCAGAGAGGGAGGAACGGGAACGGGTATCTGATGAACTTCAACGGGAGCGCTGGTGTCCTGAGGGCTTCGGCGATCCAAGCGGCGGGGGGGTGGGCGGCGGACACCCTGGCCGAAGACCTCGACGTCAGTTACAGGATGCAGCTTGCCGGATACCGGGGGGTCTACCTGAACGACCTCGAAGTTCCCGGGGAACTCCCTCCCACCCTGGCCAGCTTGAAACGGCAGCAGGGAAGGTGGGCGCGAGGCTCCCTTCAGGCTGCAAGGAAGCTGGCCGGGCGCATCGTCCCGTCGAATAGGCTGTCGGGGGGCCAGAAGTTCGAGGCAGGCGTCCACCTCACCTACTATCTTGTGCACCCTCTCATGGTGGCCTCCTTCCTGCTGGCTGTGAGCGCCGACTTCCTGAGGATAGACGTAATCAGCTATGCCGTGACCCTCCCCGTCCCCAGGCCCGGCGGCGGGCTGCTGCTGGTGGTGGAGGTCGTCCCCTGGGTCGTCTTCACGGCCCTCGTCGTCCTCTCGACCCTGGCGGTCTTCCTTTACTGTTTCGAGGCGGTCCGGGTCCAGAGGCTGGGGGTGCTGCACAGCGTCAAGCAGATAGTGGTGCTCGTGGCGCTCGGCTACGGCATCAGCATAAGCAACTCCGCTCAGGCTCTTCTTGGCTTGTTCTCGCACGACACCGGGACTTTTTCGAGGACCCCCAAGTACGCCATCGAGCGCTCAGGTCAGACCTGGAAGGGCAAGAGGTACCAGATCCCACTGAACAAGGTCAACTTTCTGGAGGCAGGCGCCGTCGCCCTCGCCTCAGTCGCCACGCTCTACGCGTACACGACAAACAACCTTGGGCTCATCCCGATACTCCTGGTGTACCTTGTCGGATACTCGTTCGTCCTTCTCCTGTCGCTTATCCAGACGGGAGGCGCGCGGAAGAACAGTGGCGCATAGGCTCCTTTTCGAGCCCTGTCGCGCCTGAAGGGGCTCACTTGCGGACCTCGAACCTGAAGAAGACGTCCAGCTTGAAGTACCAGAAGGGGGACGTGGCGACGTCGATCAGATGCAGCCAGGGGAATCGGTTCAGAGCCTTCCCCATGAAGTTGTCGAACATCCCTGTCCCCCTCCTCTCTGTCATCCTGAACCGGGAGGGGACGAAGAGCTCGTGCGGGGAGAGACGCGGCTTGTCTCCGATGGGCCAGACCGCCGGGCCGAAGGTCGGCATGACGTGCCTGATGCCAGGGAGGACCTTGGCGTCGAACTCGCGGATCATGTAATTTGTGACGAGGTTAGGGACGCTGATGATGAGGACCGCCCCGTCTTTGGAGACCCTCTGAACCTCCTTCATCGTCTCCAGGGGGCGGGGGAGGAGGTGAACTACCCTGATCATCACGACCGAGTCAAAAGACGAGTCCCTGGCCGGGATGGTCGAGACGTCGGAACGAACCAACCCCGCCTTCGCCAGGGTGTCCTTCGCGGTGCGCAGGTTCCTCCTGGTCAGGTCCATCATGACGACCTCCCGGAAGTAAGGCTCGAGGACCTTCGTCATCCTCCCGAAACCCCCTCCCAGGTCGAGGCAGGCCCCTCCTGGGCGGATCATCCCCCTGACGACCCTCTTTTGGGCTTCGTCTTCGATCCTCTTGGTCTCCCAGAACTTGGAGTAGTCTGTCTCCTCGAACCCATCCAGCCAGGGGGTCTTGCTCGGTGCTGTCTCTGGGCGGGCTGACAAGGCGAACGAACCGCAGCGGCTGGCCCGCTTTGATATCTGTTCCTTCATCGCGGCCCTGCGATCGACTAATCCTTAACTTGACCTGAGCCTTTTGACTCCCGAACCGGTTGGGGTCGAGCGAGTACCTGAGGCTGGAGACTAGGGGAAGGAGGACGAACCTCCCGCACATAGTTGAACTGAGATACGTCTGGACGGGAGGCCAATACTTCGTCCTGGGCAACAGCCCGTCCAGCGACTGGGCCCTGAACGCCCTGAAAGCTGGAAAGGCCAGGGTGCGCCTGGGCGAGTACCTGGTAGACGTGGCCGCCCGCAGGGTGGATGAGGCGGCGGCGAAGGCTGCCCTGGCATCCTTCGGGAAGAAGTATGGCGCCAGGTTCGTGTCGAAGTGGTATTCGCATTGCGAGCTCTGTCTCTGCCTCACGCCCCTCGGCTCCGCCGTGAAGCGGGGCGGTGCCTCGGGCGAACTCGACGTCAAGGCCGACTTCGGCCACTGGGCCTCTCAGAAGAAGGACTACTACGCCGACGTCGCTGGCGCGTTCGACTCGGCGTCGGACGAGTACGACTTCACCATAAGCAGGAATTTCATCAACACCTGGATTCGGAAACGGTCTCTGCAGGTCCTGAGGAAGCTGCTACGCCCTGAAGACTACCTCGTGGAAGTGGGGTGCGGGACGGGGGAGGAGGCGGTCACGATCTCCGACTGGGTTTCGGGGATTGTCGCGACCGACGTCTCGGGCGGGATGATCGGGCTCCTGCAAGAAAAGGTCGCGGCGAGAGGCTTGGCGGGGAAGATTCTGCCTGCGAGACTCTCCGCATCGGAGGTCTCGCGGGTGAGGGACCTGATAGGGGAGAAAGAGATACGCGTCGCGTACTCGTTCAACGGCGCGCTGAACTGCGAGCCTAACCTCGGTTCGTTCGCGCGCCAGCTCGATTCCCTCCTTGAGCCTGGCGGCTACTTCGTCTGTTCCGTCAGGAACACCACCTGCGCGACCGAAATGATATCCCACGGCCTCGTCCTGCAGTTCGACAGAGCGAATCCGCGCAGGGTCCAGCCCATAATGGTCTCCGTCGGTGGGAGAGACGTACCGTCGACCTATTTCTCGCCGTCATCGTTCATCTCCTACTTCTCCCCCAGATTCAGGCCGGAGCAGGTCATAGCCCTTCCCGCCCTGCTCCCTCCCGCCTATCTCAACGGCTACTATCTCAGGCTGAGGCCCTTTCTGTCCTTCCTCGAGCGCCTCGAGCTGGCTCTCTCAGGCGCCCCGCCCTTTAACAGGCTCGGAGACCAGACCCTCTTCGTCTTCAGGAAATCCTCTTCTGAGGAGGCGTCTCGGAAGCAGGTCTGGCCTTAGTTCGCTCAGAAGCAGCAGTGCGTAGATGACGGTCGGAACGACCGCCGTGAGGACGAGGAACGCGGCCGGCGTCTGGTTGAAGAAGTCGACCTTGAACTGATCGGCGACCGACGCCCCGATTGAAAACTGGTTGAGCAGGACCGCGGGGGACAAGAAGTAGAACAGGTTGTAGGTGAGGGCGACGTAGACGAGGGGGAGGACGGTGAAGACGGCCCCCGCGATGCGCCTCCTCTGGAGCATGAGGAGCGGGAGGATCCAGTAAAAGTACTGCGGGTTCACGAAGTTGTACGTGAGGAAGAACACGAGGATGGATATGGCACTCCACTTGACCAGATCCGCGTCCTTCTTCCAGTACACCCAGAAGAGGCAGGCGACATAGGCCGGGACCCCCACCAGGAGGAAAACCGGGACTGGGGGTGCTTTGACAAGCAACAGCGCCTGCTGCCAGGTCAGCCCGTTCGCTGTGAACATCCCCCCATACGTAGGTATCGCACGGGCGTAGAGGAACACATAGACGGTGTAGGCAAAATTCCCGTAGGCGCCGTAGGCTACCAGGGTGGCGACGAAAGCAGGTATGCACGCCGAAAGCGGTTTGAGGGCCCGCGCCCCCTCTCGCCTCAATGCGACGGCGAGCATCAGCGGGATGATGATGACGGGCCAGACCTTCACCGCTGCGCCGAGGGAAGCCAGCAGGTACGCCTCGTACATCTTCCCCCTCCCGAAGTAGTACAGCGCCATCACGGTCAGGAGTGCCGCCATTGGATCGAGCTGCCCCCAGACCGCCGCGACCAAGATCACGAGAGGGTTTGCGAGCCAGAAGACGGCGGTCCAACCGTTCCCGGTCATCCTCTTCAGGAAGGCTCCCGTCAAGACGGCCGAGGCCACCATGGGGAGCTTCAGGAGCAAGACCAGCAGAGGGAGGCTGGAGGGGACGTAGGCCAGGTAGACGTTGTACATCGCCGTGAACCACCCGGGCCAGGTAAGCCCCCCCACCGAAGGGAGGGGTGCTCCGCTGAGCCCCTGGTAGATCAAGAAGGAAAGGGCACTGTAGAGGGCGTAGAGCGGGGGGTAGGCCCACTTCAGCCCTCCGGGATAGAGGGGAGGGTTCCCTGGTGCGAACGGGTTGACATGCTGGAGGATCCTAATCCCCGAGCTCAGGAGGAAGTAGACGTCGTATCTCTGACCGGTCCACGGAGCTATCGCGAGATAGACCGGGACGGCTACTATCAGGAAACGCTTCCATCCGAGGCCCTTCCCCAGGAAAAGGAATGCTCCCACGGAGGCGACTAGGCCAGCGTAGACCCCCACGTCCATCCAAGCCGCGCCAGGGTCGTAAGAAACTCCGAACGCGGCAGCTCCGGACTCGCACGAACCGCTGACCGCCCTGACCGACGTGGTCCCGAACCCTGCCCACCCGTTGTCCAGGCCATAGCTGGTCTCGGTGAACCCCAGGTCGTTGGCGGTGAAGTTCTCCAGGCCATGCCACCGACTCCCATTGAGGTACTGCAGCGTGACGGTCTGGTTGGCCAGGGAAGGAGGATAGGTCACGTCGAAAGTCTCGCTGATGGTCGCTGCTCCCGGCGCCGGGACGGCCCTGAACGGGAAGGGGACGCGTGACGGCTGGGCAGTCACGCTGATGCTGCAGCTCTGCGCCGAGGCCGCCGGGGAGGCGGAGAGAACCATCAGCGGAACGATGAGGAGTGCAGCCAGCGGCCAGACGCAGCGCCTTTTCACGCGTTAAGGGAGCGGGGCTGTCGCTTTAGGCTTGCAGCGTAGTCGGAGACGGCCCTCTCCTGGGCGCGCTCCACGAACTCAGGCTTTGTCTCC
Source organism: Nitrososphaerota archaeon (assembly GCA_029785825.1). Lineage (NCBI taxonomy): Archaea > Thermoproteati > Nitrososphaerota > Nitrososphaerota archaeon. The sequence continues at coordinate 211,521 of JAFLYY010000001.1, forward strand.
CTCAGCCTCCTTAGCGCCTCGTCTGCGCCGAGACCCTTGGACCTGATCAGATACGCAGCCAGCGCGCACCCCGTCCTTCCCTCTCCAGCCAGGCAGTGGACCAGGACGCGCTTTCCACCGTCGAGCTCCGCCTCTATCAGCCGAGCGCACTCGTCAAGGACCTTGACGTCCGGAACCCCGTGGTCATGCATGGGCACGTGCTCCACGGAAAGCCCGAGCCCGTCCGTCCAGGCCTTCGGGAGCGGCTCCTGGGTGAGGGTGAGGACCGTGCCGATGCCGTTGGCAGACACCCATTCTACTTGTCCCCTGGAGGCGGGATAACCGGAGCCCGCGAGTCTTCCCTGTTCGACCCAGACGAACCCCGTGGGCCTGTTGGAAACCTGGGCCCTGAGTTTCCTTAGGAATAACCCTCCGGTCCCCATGTCTTGCCTGTCCGAGAACGCGCGCTGCTTTAGAAGTTTCTAGGCCTCTAGGACCTCGAGCTTCCCGTACTTCCCGACGTTCAACCTCAGCTCCCCGCGGAAGCTGTTGGTGTAGCCGTTGGTTATCCTCACCTTGGACCCCTGCTTGACCATGTCGATCTGGTCGTCCCAGAGCGACAGCTTGATCTGGCCGCTGTCGTCCTTCAGCATGCAGTCTGCTACCTTCGCCTCGCCCCCGGTCCTCAGGTTCACCGACCGCGGCTCTGCCATGTCTGAAATCTCCCCCTCTGCGTCGACCCTCCTCATGCCGTCCCTCAAGTCGGATATGTTCATGTGACGGACTGGCCGTCCTACGGCGTTATTTAACGTTGAAGCGCCGAAAGCGCCTTCTGGAAACCGTTTAATGAGAAAGGTATCGGACGCCCCTTCGGATTGGTCTCGCCGCTGGCCGAGGGGGCGCTCCTCCTGGCCTCGCTCCTCGTCCCATTCGTCCTCCTCTTGCTCGCGTTCCCCCCGTACCTGAGGTACCTGACCCGGCTGGGGCGGGTGTCGGAGGACGTCCACAAGAACCCTCCAGGCAAGGTCCCCGAGCCGGCGGGGCCCCTCCTCTTCGCTGCCGTCTTGGTCGGCGAGGGGGTTGTGGCGTTGGGGTTCAGCTCCCTCTTCCCCGCTGCCCTGGTCCTGGGGGCCGGCGTGGCGTTCGCCGTCGGCCTCTACGACGACCTCTTCGTCCTGGGCGGGAAGGCCAAGCCCCTCCTCCTCGTCCTCGCCGGGGTCGCATTCGTCTCTCTGGTGGGGGCCGGGGTCCGTCTGTATGGTTCTGACATCTCCTTCCCTATCCTGGGGGACACCGCCCCGCACTTCATCATCTATACCGTACTCGTGGTGGCTGCTTTCCCAGTCGTCACCAACGCCTTCAACATGATGGACGCCTTCAACGGCGAGATATCCTGGTTCACCCTCCTCACGTCCGTTGCCCTGGCGGTCGGGGTCGCGCTCCGCGAGATCTTCACGCAGGGGTTCTCACCAGCCAGGCTGGCGTCCACCCTCCCCCTGGTCGGCGTCTCTGCGGCCTTCCTGCTGTACAACAGGTACCCATCCAGGTCGTTCGACGGGGACAGCGGCAGCCTCATGTTCGGCGCCATGTTCGCGGGGCTGGCGGTCGTCGGGGGGGTTGAGATCGCCGCGATCATAGCCATAGTCCCAGCCATCCTGAATTCCTTCTACACCCTCTCCAGCGTCCGCGGCTTCGTAGAGAGGAGGAAGATGTCTTCGAGGCCCACCTACGTAGGTGATGACGGGGTGCTCCACGCCTCGACCGCGAAGGACGCGCCCAACACACTGGTCAGGCTGATCCTCCTGGCCTCGCCGAGCACCGAAGAGGGTCTCGTCGCGAGCATCGTCGCCCTCACCGCCGTCTCCTGCGCCTTCTCGATGGTCATCTCCGCCCTCACCTGGGTGTTCTGAGTGAAGCTCCTGCCTCTCTTCCTGATAGAGTCGGTTGCCTTCCTGCTCATCATAGCAGAGACCTATGTCTTCTTCATCTTCGTCGCGCCCCTTACCCCCCTGGGGCTCCCCCACGACCTCTCCGGATACACCGCCTTGGCGCTCGCGAAGGCGGCGCTCATCCTGGGGCTGGTCGTGGTCTGGTTCGTGGTGCTCGACGGGCTTACTGCGCTCTATGTGAGGTCGAAGGTCGGGAAGACTCCCACGCCTTCATCTTAGCGTCGAACTCCTTCCTCGTATAGGCGACCCTCGCGGGGACCCCCATCACCACCTTCTCCGGCGGGACGTCCTTGGTGACCACCGCTCCCATGGCCACCACCGCTCTCTTCCCTATCTTCACCCCGGCCTTGACCACCGCCCTCGCCCCTATCACCGCGCCGTCAGCCACCGTCACCCCGATCATCCTGCTGCTCGGGGGGTAGGGGTCGTTGGTGAGCACGGCTGCAGGGCCTATGAACACGTCCTTCCCTATCCTCGAAAGCGGGGGGATGTACACGCCCCCTTCGATCTTGGTCCCGCTCCCTATCCTCACGTCGTAGTCGACGTGGGCGAGTGATCCGATCTTCACATCGTCGCCTATCACCGTTCCTGACCCGACGTAAGCGAAGTGCCATACTCTGACGTTCTTCCCCAGCTTTGCGTCCGGCGCGACGAAGTTGACGACCTTCAAGCTCTCACCCGAGATAGATCGGCGCCCCTGAAGAGCTCGACGCGAGCACCCCTTCAGCCACCCTGAGGGTGTTAAGGGCGTCCCTCCCGGTGACCAGGGGCTGCCTCTTTTCCTGGATGGCGGAGACGAACTCCTTCAGCTCGAGCATGAGCGGCTCCTGATAGGGCCTCGTAGGGACCGTGGTGGCAGCACCCTCGTGGATGCTCGTCTGCTGCGTCACGAAGTCGACGTCCACCACCCCGCCAGAAAAGACGGCGCTCAGCGTCCTGACCCTGTTCGGGGTTATCCAGTTCGTGACGAGGAACGCGGTTTTCTGCCCTGAGAACCCGAGGAGTATGGTGGCGAAGTCTTCGTGCTCTGGGGGGACCCTCATCGACCCGACCCTGGCGTAGACGACCTTGGGGACGTCGTCGAAGAGCCAGCACGCCGTGTCGATGTCGTGGACCGAGGCGTCCTTGACTATGCCCACGTCGCTTATGCTTGCCCCCCTCCTGTTCTCCCTGTGGAACTCGAGAAGGATGGGGTCCCCCATCTTCCCCCCGGATATCATCTGCTTCAGCGCGGTTATGGGCGGATTGAACCTCTCGATGAACCCCACGGTCAGGGCCCTGTTGGCTTTCTTCGCTGCTTCGATGAGCGCCTCCCCGTCCGCGACCGTGGTGGTCATGGGCTTCTCGACGAAGATGTGCATCCCGTGGGCCAGCGCCTCCGTCGCGACCTTGAAGTGGGTGGTGGCAGGGGTGCAGATCGTCACCCCGTCCAGCTTCTCCTTCTCCAGCATCGACTCGAGGGAGGTGTACCCCGGGACGTGGAACTTTTCCGAGAACGCCTCGACCCTCTCCCTGTCCATGTCGCAGACCGCGGCTAGGCACTGGAGCTCGTTCAGGACCCGGACGTGGTTCTTCCCCCATCCGCCGGTGCCCACGACCCCTATCCGCGTCATCGGATTCGCCACCCTGGATGGTACGGATATAGGGTTATGGCGCGCTCACTCCCTCTTCAGTCCGGGGGTCGCCGATATCAGAGTCGACTCGGCGCTCCTCAGCCCCCTCCTCGCACCCTTCAGGGAGTCCTGGTCTGCCTTCGAGCAGACAATGACCACGTTGTGCTTCAGGGGGTCGAAGATCTCCGCTCCACCCTTGAGCCTCTCCCCGGACACAAGGACGACGTCGGTCACGTAGTCCCTCAGCCTCTGCTGGATGCTTTCTGCGACCTGGAGCCGTTCCCCGCGCATCTCGTACCTGTCAAGGCTCCAGAGTAGGGTGATCTTGGTCCTGCTCGCCTTCAGCTGCTTCTCCTTCAGCACCTCCCTGGTCTCATCTACGACGTACCTGACGTAGTTGTCGAAGCTCTTCAGGGTCGCCCCCGCCAGATAGGAGATCGACTCCCCTGTCTCCTCGCTCGACTGTATCGCTTTGAGCTCGTAGAGATATCTGGTGAACTCGTCAAGATAGACGTCCGAGCCTCGCTGGAATGCCACCTTCGCCTCCCTCGCCCTCCTTGCCATCTCGATCTCGGTCACCGAGGACACCGCGTCCTCTATCACCGACGACGCATACTCCAGCTCGGCCGAGAAGACGTTCTGGGAGTTGGGGGAGAAACCCAGCGCCTCCAACGGACCCTTCTCCTGGAGCCCCGCGGCGGAGACCACGGCCGGCTTCGGTTCTCTGGGCTTCAGAGGCATGTAGGAGTAGGTCATGGTGGCGCCGACCCTCAGCCCGGTCTGCTTCTCTATGAGCATGATGTTGTCCGAGTTCCCGCCTGGCCCGGTGGGAAGCGAGTTCACCAGGGTGACCCCCTCGGAGAGGTACTTGGAGAGGTCCCTCAGCTTCGTCCCTGCTTCGATGAGGGCCTCCTCTGAGGGCCGCCTGAGCTTCGGGGTGAAGAAGACGACCTGAGAGTCTCCGAGCACCTGCTCCAGAGGCTTGAAGCTTAGGAGCGGCTCCCCGGCCATGACCTCCTGCAGGCTGGGGTTCTTCTTCAGGAACGCAGGATCAATGTCCATGGCCATCTGAAGGGTCTCGTCGACTATGGTCACCTGGGCCTTTTCTCCGAGGTCCGCGGCGAGCCTGTACGCCTCGCTCGTCAGGCCGTACATGGCGACTCTGATCTTTGGCAAAAGCTCGTCGTGGCCGGGCGACCGTTCGGTATTATACTTTGAAAGAGGCGCCTCGGAAGGAGGGCAAACGGATTAGTATGAAGGCGCTCCGCCGGCCCCGCGAGAGCTCGAGCGGATTGCGTGCGTGGCTGGATATCCTGACACCGAAGCAGGTCCTGTTCTTCGGGCCGGTCATCGAGGAGCTAGAGGCGTCCGGAGCAGAAGTCCTGGCGACCTCCAGGGCGTACAGGGAAGTGGCTCCCGTGGCGGAGCAAGCGGGGGTGGAGCTCGCCTACGTGGGGGAGCGAGGGAAGAAGGGGTCCGAAGAGCAGCTACTGGCGGCGACTAGGAGACAGGAAGCGATCATCCCCATGGTGAAGGACTTCCGCCCCCATGTGGCTGTCTCGCTGGCGTCGGCGGTCTGCGCCAGGGTCGCCTACGGCCTCCGCATCAGGCACATCGCCGTAAACGACTCACCTCACTCGGAAGTGGCTGCGAGGCTCTCCGTCCCTCTGAGCTACCGCCTGCTCTGCCCCTGGATCATCCCCTACAGGGCATGGCAGCCTTTCGGCATCAGGCGGGAGCAAGTGACAACGTACAGGGCGTTGGACCCGGCAGCCTGGCTGAAGAGGGACCCCGCGCCGGGCCCGGTGCCGAAGCTGGACGGTTCAAAGAAGACGATCACGGTCAGGGTCCAGGAGAGCGACGCGCCCTACCTTGCCAAGGCCGACGCCGGATGGATAGACGACGTCCTCACCGCGCTCCTCGATGCGTTCCCTGACGCCAACCATGTCGCGCTCTGCAGGTACGATTATCAGGTCGAAGAGATCCGGAAAAGGTACGGCTCCAGCTGGACCGTCCCGGACGAAGTCGTCAGCGGCCGTGGCCTGCTGGCTGCCACCGACCTTTTCGTCGGCATGGGTGGTACAATGACCGCGGAGGCCGCGCTGATGGGGATCCCTGCCATCTCCGCCTTCCAGGGCTCGCTCTACACCGACAGGTACCTCCGATCGGTGGGGCTCCTGGCGAAGGCGGGATCCAAGGCGTCGCTCCTGTCTCACGCCAGGCTTCTCCTCAGGGACGGGTTCAGGACGAGGCTGGCGGAGAAGGCAAGACGCATCTTGAATTCGATGGAAGACCCGGTCCCCCAGATAGTAAGGTCGGTCCAGAGCGCCGTCAATCAAGCCTAAATCACCAGCGAGACCTGCGTCGTCCCGCAGCCCGGTCGTCTAGTTGGTCAAGGATGGAGGCCTTTGGAGCCTTCGACCCTGGTTCGAATCCAGGCCGGGCTATCGCATTGACCAGGTCGGGGCCTGCTCGGTTCATGCAGTCTGGCCACCAGGCTCGGTGCAGCCCCTGGGCGAACGGAGCGGGAAGCTCCCCTCGCGACCATCGGAGCGCGGATCGGGCCGTTCCTGTCCCCCTCTCTTTCCCATGCGCCTGCGGGAGCCTGCCCCTAGGTGGCGCTCTGGTAGAGCGCTCCCATGATGCTTGCGAGGTCCTCTTCCAGAGACGAGAACGCTATGCCAGAAACCAGATGGACCTGAAGGAACGCGTTCCCCTTGACGCAGAACCCGTTGACCACGGCTATGTTGTCGACGTCCTCTCCATATCCATAGCATGCCCCGTAGCGCTGGAACGGGGTCAGGATCGCAGAGACGTCGGTGTAGCCGGGGAGGCCCCTGACCCCGGCGACGAGGCTGTCGAAGTACGCCAAGGAGGCGTTGGCGGAGGGGAACACGATCGCGGTTACGTTCGCTTCCGAGCCGTCGGAGTTCTGCAGGGTGGCCCAGTAGCTGCTGACGGAGGGCTGCTGCACCGACGTCGCGAGGGTGAAACCTGCGGGGTCGGCCTGCGCGGCGGAGGCCACGATGGCGTCGGCCCCTCTGGAGACTGTGGTGCTTCCGGTCGTCGGCGCAAGCGGTGTCGAGGTCGGAAGGGCGAGCAGCACCGCCCCCGCCGCCACGATGACGACCACTACGACGACCAGCATGACGCGTCCGGCGACCCTGGCTCCTGGAGCCCTGGGCGGGGAAGCTACGACTCCCCCGTCATCTGATCGATGGGAGCGCCTTCGGACGGATGCGTTCAGAGGGCGTCCCCTGCATGGCCGGCCCTGTCCTTCCAAACCGCCTGGAGCCTCCACAGACCTGAACAACGGAGGGATGCCCAGATGCCTTTTCAAAAAGCTCTTGGTCTCCGCGGGGGATTACCAGCGGTCCCCTCACCTCTCCACGCGGATGGCGCGCAGCCCGCGCCGGACGGGAGCCCCCGACCGCCCACGTCTACACGAGGTTGACCGCGAAACCCAGCATGAACCCGACGAAGACCCCGGCATAGGTGACCCCGAGGCTCCACTCGTAAGGCTGAGAGAGCAGATGTCTCAGCATCGGGAGGATGACGTAGAGCATCGTCCCTATCGCGAGGCCGTAGAAGACCAGGTCGAAAGCAGTCGCATTGTAGAAGTATCCGATGCCCCCTCCCAGGATGGTGGGTAACCCTCCTACGAACAGGGCCGCGGCTATGGTGCCTCCCTTTCTTTCCGTCGAGCCGAGGAAGGGGGACGCTATGGGGAAACCTTCAGTGGAGTTCTGGAAAACGAACCCCACGAGCACCACCAGTGCGGTGCCCGTCAGACCTATGCCCACGCTCAAGGCGCCGAAAAGAAGCCCTTCGGCCAAGTTCTGGAACGCGATCCCCAGGGCGATGAAAAGTGCCAGCTGGACGGGACTGTGCCCCACCTTGCTCCTGTTCCCGACCACGAAGAGGAGCAGGAACCCTGACGTCAGCGACAGAGCGAACACAAGGTCGTAGGCAGCTGACGAGCCGTAGCCGTACAGCGAGCCGTTGTAGAGAGAGCCGGCCGCGTCGAGGAAGACGTCGCTTATCAGGAAAACCAGTATGCCGACAGCCACGGCGCTCAGGAAGCTCGCCGTCTTCAGGTCTTGGTTCCTGCGGAGGATGAGGGGGAGTGAAAGGTAGATCGAGAAACCCATGACCGCCGAGAGCGCAAGGGACTCGACGAGGCTGACCATCCTAGGCCGCGAAATAACATATGTTATAACCGTTTACTCGGTCGCTCTCAGCTCCCCCTGTTGCCTGCAACCCTTAATGGTAAGAGAACGATTTGCCGGAGTGCTATGTCCCCGAGACCTAGCCTGGCGGAGCCCTCTGGGAAAGCCGCCGAGCTGTACCGCAAGCTCCCGAGCGGCAGGGTCCAGTGCACGGCCTGTGCCAGGCAGTGCCAGATAGGGGAGGGACAGGTCGGATTCTGCGGGGTACGCGGGGTCGTAGGAGGGAGCCTCTACCTCCTCGTCTATGGCAGGGTGATGGCTGGCCATATCGACCCCATAGAGAAGAAGCCCGTGGTGCACTACAGGCCCGGGTCCAAGATATTCTCAATCGCCACGAGCGGGTGTTCGTGGGCGTGCTCTTACTGCCAGAACAGCGACATCAGTCAGCTGAGGAAGATAGAGGGGATCGAAGCAACTCCCGAAGAGCTGGTAGACAACGCCCTTCGGTACGGCTGCGAGGGGATGGCCTACACCTACAACCAGCCGACGATTTTCATGGAGTACGCCAGGGACGTCGGGAGGATCGCGAGGTCGAAGGGCCTCTTCAACATCTTCGTCTCCAACGGCTACGACACCCCGGAGGCCGTCGCAATGATGGACGACTTCCTGGATTGCGTGACCGTCGACTTCAAGGGGAGCGGGGAGACGGGGTTCGTCAGGAGATACATCTCTATTCCCGACGCTGACCCCATCTTCCAGAGCCTCTTGGAGATCAAACGCCGGGCGAAGGTCCACATGGAGATAACAGACCTGGTCGTCCCCCAGGTCGGAGAGTCCCTGGACGCGGCTGAGAAGCTCTGTCGGTTCGTCTACGAAAACCTCGGGCCCGACACCCCGGTCCACTTCCTCCGATTTCATCCCGACTATAAGATGATGGACCTTCCATGGACCCCCGTCGAGACCCTGGAGCGGCACGTCGCCATCGGGAGGAAGGCGGGGCTCAACTACGTCTACGTGGGGAACGTCCCAGGCCACCCCGACGAGAGCACCTACTGTCCCGGGTGCAAGGCGGTCCTGGTCAAGCGCCACGGATATGAGATCCTCGGTTACAATCTGGACGGGAAGAGCAGGTGCGTGTCGTGCGGGTACCAGACCCCAATCGTCGGGCCCCTGAGCAGGTCCTTCTCGGAAGACAGGTTCGTCTCGGTTATCGGATAGGTATCGCCGCTTCCAGCTTCTGCTTCACGAACCTCTCCGCGTCCAGGAGCGCCTTACACCCATCCGCCGCGGCGGTGATGGCCTGCCTGTAGCGGAAGTCGTGCACGTCTCCGGCGACGAAGACCCCCGGCACGCTGCTCTCAGTATGGTTCTTCACGGCGATATACCCCTTCGGGTCGAGTTCCAACTCCCCCCTGAACACGTCAGTGTTGGGCTCGTATCCGATCGCTACGAAGAGCCCGTCCACCGGGAGCTCGCTCTCGGCTCCAGTCTTCAGGTTCCTGACCTTGACTCCCTGCACCTTCCCGCTCCCTATCACATCGGTGACGGCCGAGTCCCAGACGAAGCTGATCTTTGGGTTCTCTTCGGCTTCTTTCTTCAGGGCGGCGCTCGCTCTGAGCTCGTCCCTCCGATGGATGACCTGGACCGTGGAAGCGAACTTGGTAAGGAACGTGGCCTCCTCCATGGCAGTGTCCCCCCCGCCCACCACGGCGACCTTCTTCCCACGGAAGAAGAAGCCGTCGCAGACTGCGCAGTTGGAGACCCCTTTGCCCATGAGCTTCATCTCCGACTCTAGGTTCAGCCGTCTGGGGTTCGCGCCCGTGGCGACTATCACGGAAAGCGCCCTGGTGACTCCAGTGCCGGTGCGGACCTCGAACGGGTACTTCTTGAAATCCACTCCGATGACGTCCTCCTGGACTAGCCGGGCGCCTAGGCGCTCTGCCTGGGCTCTCATCTTGCCGACGAGGTCGGGACCGAGGACTGGGTCAGGGAAACCGGGGAAATTCTCAACTTCGCTCGTGAGCATGAGCTGTCCTCCGTACTTGGTCCCCGTGAACACGAGGGGCGCGAGGTCTGCCCGGCAGCCGTAGATCGCGGCGGTGAGCCCAGCCGGCCCTGACCCGATTATCACCAGCTTCTCTGCACTGTCTTCCATTTCTGTAGGTTATTCCCTCCTCCGCCTCATAAATCTGCCCCCGGCAGGCGCCGGCGTCTAGAGGAGTTTGGCTTCGCGCTGGACGGTGTGGAGCTCGTCTGAAAGCTGGTTGAGAGCCCTTTCCAGCCTCTTCGAGTATTGCGGGAGCAGTCTGTCGAACACCTCCTTCCTCATCTGCCGCAGATAGTACTGCTGGTAGAGGTTCAGCTTGTCCTTGGCCGCTCTGTCCACCTCTCTTTCCGTCGCCTGAATCTGGTTGACCACCTCTGAGAACTTCTGGCTCGCCGACTTTTGCCTCGTTTCGTTCAGCCTCTGAATGGCTTTGCTCCTCAAGGAGTCCAGGCGTCCCCGTAACTCGTCGAAGTATGCCCGGTCGAGCTCGTTGGGATCCTTTCCGTCTATCTCGGGCCAGAGGCCATTGATGACGTTGGTCTTCTCATCGAAGGCCGTGATCATCGCAGATGCTAGCTCTGACGACGTCTCCTCTTCCTCCTCTTCCTCGTCGGCGGGAGACGTGGTGGTCCGTACTGCGAAGAGCCCTATCAGGAGGAGGATGAACACCACGGAGGCCATAGGGACGCCTCCGTCCAGGAACCACCCCGCGGTGATGGTGTATGACATGGTGGCCTCTCCTACCTGCCAGGGGGTCGCGGCCCCAAGGCCTCCCGGAGGAGCCGCTGCCTGCCTCGCGCCCTGAGGGAGGGACAGCAGGATAGAGTATGAGCCGACGAAGGCCTTCACCGGGGGCGCCTCCGGGATGCTGACGGTCACCTCTCCGCCCTTTACCGTGTAGTATGCCGCTCCAAGGGGGTATTGGAACCTGAGGGTGAAATTGGCTCCTGACTGCACCCCGTTGGACGGGTATCCCAGGGCAAAAGGAGTCAGGTCTATGGCGCCGTTCGACAGAAGCTCCGTCGTCGGGCTCAGGAGCACGGGCTCATTCCCCTTGACAGTGAGGATCGTCACCTGGGTGCTGGCCGGACCGAGGATGGAGACGGAGAGGCTCGTAAGAGGCTGGATCCCGAGGTTCTCGAACTCGATCTCGTCCGTGATGAGCGGGTCTCCGCTAGGGAGGGCGGTCACCGTCCTGTTGACGTAGAACACTCGGAGCGGGTTGAAGGATCCTTCCGACCCCTTCGAGATGTACGCCAACGTCGTATTGGCGGCCTGGGACGGCACGCCTGTCTCCGTGAACGAATAGGTCGTGTTCGTCGGGTTGTTCCTCTCGCTGAATCCCTTCAGCGTCGCTTCGAAGTAGGTGGACTGAGGGAGCTGTATCTGGTTCACCAGGCTCGCGACTTTCGTGCTCACCGAGGGGGACGTCAGGGCGGAGACCCGGAGGGTGCCGTTCTCGTTGGTCACAACGTTGTTGAGCAGCACGGACACCTTCACACTGGTCGAGTTTCCGGGCTGTATCGAGCCAGAGTAGGATACGGTGTACGGACCTCCTGACGGGCCTGAGCATGCCTCCTGCTGGGGAGCATACATGGAGCAGGCGACGGCGAGCGAGGAGAGGCTCCCGATCCCCACTTCGACCGACGGCGGCGCCAAGGGCGAAGTCGAGTTGTTCGTGTAGATCACCGTCTCGTTTACCACCGCGAACCCATACGTGTTGAGGGTGTAGGTGCTCTTGACTGCGATGGAAGGCGATCCCTGCGCGTGGACGGCCCCCATGGCAGGGACGAACCCCAGGACGATCAAGAGCAGGATGACCACGGACGCCAGACGCTTCATTGGAACTGCTCAGTCGCCGCTACGTTCTTATTTTAAGCGTTTTTCGGACCTAAGAAATGCAAGGAGGCCGAAGGCACCATCCCTTCCTCCCGAACCTCGACGAGGGGCTTGTCAGGAAGATGCTCCAGAAGGCGGGAGCCGCCGACATCGAAGACCTGTTTTCTGACATCCACGAGAATGTGAAACTGAAACGGAAGCTGAGGATACCAGAAGCGGAGTCGGAGTATCTGGTAAGGCGTGAGACCCTGACCCGGCTGTCAGGGAACGTCACCCCTCCGGGCGCACTGTGCTTCCTGGGCGGCGGGGTGTGGCCGCACTACGTTCCGGCGGCCGTGGAGTCGATAACCTCAAGGCAGGAGTTCTACACCGCCTACACGCCTTACCAGGCCGAGGTCAGCCAGGGGATGCTACAGGCGCTTTTCGAGTACCAGAGCCTGATGAGCGACCTGCTGGGGATGGAGGCCTGCAACAGCTCGCTATACGACTGGGCTTCTGCCGCCGGAGAGGCGGTGAGGATGGCCGCAAGGGTCACAGGGAGGAGGAGGGCGATCCTCGCTGCCAGCTCTGGACCTCGCAGGAAGGACGTGATACGGACCTACACCCGCCCGATGGGGCTTACCCTCGACACCGTCGGGTTCAGCAAGGCCGATGGGACACTCGACCTGGATGGCCTCGGGCGAAAGATCTCCGACGACGTCGCCTGCCTTTACGTGGAGTGCCCCAACTACTTCGGGGTCATAGAAGAGGGCATCGCCGAGGCTGCCGCCAAGGTGCACGCCGCAGGAGGGCTTGTGGTAGTCGGGGTCGACCCGATCTCTCTGTCACTGGTGAAGGAGCCCGGGGCCTACGGGGCCGACATAGTCGTAGGAGAGGGCCAGCCCCTCGGCATCCCCATGAACTACGGAGGCCCTCACCTGGGTATCTTCGCCGTCAAAGATATCAAACTGGCAAGGAGCATGCCGGGGCGGCTCATCGGGCTCACGAGCCCCGTCTCTGACCCGGGGCGCAAGGCGTTCGCCATGGTCCTGCAGGCGAGGGAGCAGCACATCAGAAGGGAGGCTGCGATGTCCAACGTCTGCACCAACCAGTCCCTCATGGCGGTCGCCGCCGCAAGCTACCTCTCCCTTCTCGGGAAGGAGGGCTTCCGGAGCCTGGGGGAGAGCGTCATCTCGAATTCTCACTTCGCGGCGAAGAGACTCTCGGGCGTCAAGGGGGTCAGGTCTCCACACTTCGGCGGAGCTTACTTCAAGGAGTTCGTCGTCTCCTACCGGAAGGCGAAGGCTGAGACGGTCTACCGTAAACTCGCAACGAACGGCGTCCTGGCCGGATATCCCATCGGCGACGAGTTCGGGCTCCGTGCGGAGGCGGGGCTCTTCTGCGTCACGGAGGTCCACACCAGGGACGACATCGAGCGGCTGGCTGGGGCGCTGGAGGAGGCGGTATAGGATGAAGTTCAGGCAGGCCGAGTGGGACGAGCCCCTCATCAAGGACCTGAGCACCCCCGGGAGGGTAGGAAGCTCGGTCCCTGTCGACCCTACGATCAGGTCAAGGTTCAGAGACCCTTCGTCCCTTGTCCCTGCGGCCATGAGGAGGGAGTCGCCCAGGCTCCCTGAGCTCTCGGAACTCCAGGTCCTACGGCACTTCAACCGCCTCTCGCAGATGAACTTCTCAGTTGAACTAGGGATGTACCCTCTTGGGAGCTGTACGATGAAATACAACCCAAAGGTCTCTGAGATCATCGCTTCCTCCGACGGGATGAAGAACGCACACCCGCTCCAGCCGGACGAGACCGTCCAGGGGCTCCTCTCGATCTTCTACGAGCTCGAGCGAGGGCTCTGCGAAGTCACCGGGATGGACCGGTTCTCCCTTTCCACAGCCGCGGGCGCCCAGGGTGAGCTGGCGGGCGTCCTGATGATCCGCAGCTTCCTCTCGGACCACGGGGGAGAAGCGAGAGACGAGATACTTGTCCCGGACTCCGCCCACGGGACGAACCCGGCGAGCGCAGCCATGGCCGGCTTCAGGGTGGTCAAGGTCCCGTCCGACGGCAGCGGCCAGGTAAGGGCCAGCGCGGTAAAGGAGCTCTGCTCTGACAAGACGGCGGGGATGATGTTCACCGTCCCCAACACCCTGGGCCTCTTCGAGTCGGAGGCCGCCGAGGTGTGCGACTCCGTCCACGACGCTGGCGGGCTCATGTATTACGACGGCGCGAACATGAACGCCCTCCTCGGCAGGGCGCGTCCTGCGGACTTCGGTTTCGACGTGGCTCACCTGAACCTCCACAAGACCTTCGCCACCCCCCACGGCGGCGGCGGCCCCGGGGCCGGACCGGTAGGAGCGACGGGGCGCCTGGCCGAATACCTGCCCGTGCCTGTCGTGTCGAAGGGGAAGAGGGGGTACTCCCTCGACTACGGACTCAAGCACTCCATAGGCCCCCTCAAGGGATTCGTCGGGAACTCGGCCGTTCTCCTCCGCGCCTACGTGTATATGCGCCTGCTCGGCGCCACGGGGCTGAAGGACGTGTCATCCCTGGCGGTGCTCGCCGCCAACTACCTCTGGAAGAGCCTCGACCCGGATGCCTTCCCGGTCTCACACGGGGCAGACCTCCGCAGGAAGCATGAAGCCGTGGTGTCGGTGAAGAGCGAGCTCCCTGGAGCAGCCATGACGGTGGCGAAAGCCGTCCTCGATTACGGCATGCACGCCCCCACGGTGTACTTCCCCCTGATCGTCCACGAGGCGCTGATGATCGAGCCCACCGAGTCAGAGCCGGTGGAAGTCCTCGACGAGTACGCCGCCGCTCTTAACGAGATCTACGGAAAGATGAAGGCCGGCACCCTGGGGGATGTCCCACGGAACACGAGCGTAGGGAAGGTCGACGATGTGAAAGCTTCCCACCCGCTCACCCTGAAGGTCCACTGGTGACCCAAAGGTCTTATAGGCTCAGAAAGTCAATAGCTGCAGATTGCCCAGCGAACTCTCCAGGCGCGTAGGGGAAAAGCTCGACGAGCTCGTGGACGAAGAAACCAAGAGGAGGTTCGGAGAGCTGAACATAGTGACCGAAGTCTCGGAGATGGCCACCGGCTCCATCAGAATCGGGTTCCAGCCTCTCTCGGCCTACAGCCCCATCGCTGTCGACACCGGCAGGAGCATCAGGGCGGCGGCACTGTCAGTCGACGGTGTCCTAACGGTCAGGGTGGAGTGCTCAGGGCATATGCTGGACGAGCTGGTCAACAGGCTTGTCAACGAGGAACAGCCCGGCCCGCGGGTCAGAAAATAACCCGAGCCTATCAACGGACTTGGGGTAAACAAAAACTACTTTGTCGTCAACAATATTGAGTGGTGGCCTTGTTTATTCGCGCCAATACCTAGGTGTGCGCTCCGGACATGATCGCCCAAAACAGCAGAGGTGTCGCCGCAGTAGGTATTGGAAGTGCAGGGACTAGGATCGTCTCCCTGCTGAGCAGAAAGACACTGGTAGTCGACAGATACGCCTACGTTTCCTGCGACAAGGAGGACTTCTCGCCCGTTGACTCAGGGGACTCCATCCTCATCGAGTCTCCCATCGACCAGAAGATGACCCCTTCGATGGTGCGCGGGCTCTCCATCCGTTACAGGCAGAGGATCAAAGACTCCATCGGGGGGTCCAAGGTGGTCCTGGTTGTGGCAGGGCTGGGGGGCGCCACGGGGAGCGGCCTCGCTCCGGTGGTGGCGGCCGTGGCGGCCGAGTGCGGGGCAACCGCGATTGGGGTGGCGGTGATGCCGTTTGATTTCGAGAAGAAGATGAAGTTCTATGCGGGGGTCTCTCTGAGGCGCCTGCGGGCCGCGTCGAAGGGGGTGGTGGTGGTCGACAACGACACCCTGATGCACTCCTCGCCCGAGGACTCGACCCTGGCGGACCTCTACGACTCCGCTAACAAGGCAGCGGTCAAGGCCCTCGGCTCGCTGCTTGCTGCGTCGGGAGAGGGCTCTCGTCCTGTCGGGCTCAACAAGTTCCTGGGCGCTGTGATACAGGACGGTTATTCCCTGCTGGGGGTGTCCAGCAGCGGAGGGGATGAGAAAGCCGAAGACGCGCTGGCGGGTGCCGCTGTTTCCCTCGGGAGGATAGCGGAGACCAGGGACGCCAGCAGGGCGGTCGTGAGCCTGAACTCGGATGACTTGCTTTCGGCCCGCGAGGTCGGCCTCGCCGTCGGGAGGCTCGGGTCCATAATGGACAACGAGGCGCTGGACGTCGAATACGGCGTAGACTACACCGGCTCCGCCCAGCTCCAGGTCAGCGTCCTCGCCTCAGGGTTCAAGTCAACAAAGTACGACGCCTACGATCCTCTGGCTGCGGTGCTCGGCACACGGGCGCTGGATGACGAGATGGACACGGCGCTCTCCGAGGGGCTAGAGTCCATCCAGCCCTGCGACTGAACCAGGACCTTCTTAGGCTGTGAAGTAGTCCTTCATCGGCCTGCTCCGGGTCGCGAGGGCCTTCGCCTTCTGGATCTGGTCCTCCTCCAGCCTCTTGAATGGGACTTGGGGAGCTGCCCCGATCTTGAAAGCCCTGCGCGGCTTCCTGGCCCTCCCCAGGCTCCTGTCGTCGGTGCAGAGCAGGTCTAGGATCTTCTTCGCCGAGCCGGGGAGGAACGGCTGTAGCAGAACCCCGATTTCCTCGGCGACCAGGAGGCACGTGTGTATCACCTCCTCGCACTCGCCCCTGTTCTCCTTGACCAGCTTCCACGGCTGTTTCCGCTGGAAGAACTCGTTACCGAGGTCGGCCACTGCGAGCACCCTGGAAAGGGCGTCCCTGAAGTGGACGCTCTCAAGGAGCCCCTCGGCCTCCCCGGCGAGAGTGGAAGCGCGGTGCAACAGCTCCCGCTCTTCCGCGGTCCACCCCCTCCTGGTGACCTCTCCTCCGAAGTTGTTCCAGGCGAAGGTGGTCGTCCGATGGATGAAGTTCCCTATGTTGGCCACGAGCTCGTTGTTGACCCTGCTCTTGAACTCCTCCCACTTGAAGTCGGTGTCTCGAGTCTCCGGTATGATGTGGACCAAGTAGTACCGCCATATGTCCGGGTCCAGCCCTGCCTCGGGGACGCTCTCGCAGAACACCCCGCGGTTCCTGCTCTTCGAGATCTTGTCCCCCTCATAGTTGCAGAACTGCAACCCGACGACGTCGTAGGGGAGGTTGAACCCGCCGTGGGCGAACAGCATCCCGGGCCAGAAGATGGTGTGGAACGGTATGT
The DNA here is from genome assembly GCA_029785825.1 of Nitrososphaerota archaeon. Taxonomy (NCBI): domain Archaea; kingdom Thermoproteati; phylum Nitrososphaerota; species Nitrososphaerota archaeon. Next base: position 228,342 of record JAFLYY010000001.1, read on the forward strand.
TGTCCTTCCCGAGGAAGTTGTAGACCTTTGTCCCCTTGTCCAGCCAGAATCCCTTCCATGCATCCTCCTTGCCGGACGCCGCAGCCCACTCCTTTGTCGCCGAGATGTATCCGATGGGGGCGTCGAACCAGACGTAGAACACTTTCCCTTCGAATCCTTTCAGGGGGACGGGGACCCCCCATCGCAGGTCTCGCGTGATGGACCTCTTCTTCAGCCCTTCCTTGAGCCACCCTTCGGCGAGCGCCACGACCTGGCTCCGCCAGGCCTTCCTTGTGGAAATCCACCCTTCGAGCCTCTTCTGGACCTTCCCCAGCTCCAGGAAGAGCTGGCCGCTGTCCTTGAAGACGGGGGTGCTCCCGTCGACCTTGCACCTGGGGTTGACCAGCTGTATGGGGTCTAGGAGGGTCGAGCAGTTTTCGCACTGGTCGCCTCTGGCGAACTGGTAGCCGCATACAGGGCAGGTCCCCTCCACGTATCTGTCAGGGAGGAAGATCTTGTCCTTCTCGCAGTAAGGGAGCCGCTGGACCCCCTCGCTGACGTACCCTTTCCTATAGATGACCCGGAAGAAGTCCTGCGTCGAACTGTGGTGGGTCGGGTTCGAAGTCCTGGAGAAGTTGTCATAGGAGATTCCGAACCACTCATAGATGGACTTGTGGACCTCGTAGAGCTCGTCCGTCAGCTCCTTCGGGGTTATCTTCAGCTCCAGGGCCGAGACTTCTGTGGGGGTTCCGTTCTCGTCCGTCCCCCCGATGAACGCCGTCTCCATCCCCTTCAGCCTGCAGTACCTGGCGAAGATGTCTGCCGGGAGGTGCGAGCCGACGAGGTTCCCGATGTGGGGGACCCCATTCGTGTACGGCAGGGCGCACAGAACAAGCACCCGCCCCTTCTTCGCTCTCCTGACCACGGCTCGTTTCGTCTCCCCGTGTTTCAGTATAAAGATTGGTCTAGATGTTCCAGCTCTTCGCGTATTCCTTCTGCTCGGTCGTCTGCTTCCCGATCGATATCCCCATCGATTTCAGGGCGGCCCTGGCGACCTCGTCCTCGAGCTCAGACGGGACCCCGTACACCTTCCGCTCCATCTTCCCGTGGTCCGAGTGAATCCTGATGGCTGCCATCATCTGGTTCGCGAACGACATCTGCATCACCTCGGGGGGGTGCCCTTCGGCGGCGACCAGGTTCGCAATCCTCCCCTTGGCGACGAGGTAGACCTTCTTCCCCGACGGTAGGGTGACCTCGTCCACGTTCGGTCTCACTGCCTTGACTCCCTTCGCCTTCTCCATCAGGGTCTTGACGTCTATCTCGACGTCGAAGTGCCCTGCGTTGGCCAGGACGGCTCCCTCTTTCATCTCTGCGATTGCGCTGTAGGGAATCACGTGCTTCATCCCGGTCGTGGTGACATACAGCTCTCCCTCCTTCGCAGCCTCCTCTATGCTCGTCACTTCAAAGCCGTCCAGATGGGCCTCCAGGGCCCTGATGGGGTCGACCTCCACCACCGTGACCCTCCCTCCCATGCCATGTGCCCGCATGGCGACCCCTCTTCCGACCCACCCGTACCCGACCACGACCACCTTCTTTCCTGCCAGCAGCAGCGCGGTGGCCCTCATTATCCCATCGATGGTGCTCTGGCCCGTCCCGTATCTGTTATCGAACATGTGTTTCGTCTTCGCGTCGTTCACCGCTATGACGGGATATGACAGCTTCCCCTCGGCTTCGAGGGCCTTCAGCCTTACGACCCCCGTGGTCGTCTCTTCTGAGCCTCCCACGATCCCCTTGGCCTTGGCCACATGGGCTGCCACATGGAGGTCGGCCCCGTCGTCGATTATCTGCTCCGGGCGGGTCCCCAGCACCTCTCTGATGCACCATTCATACTCCTCTGCCGACTCTCCCCTCCAGGCCCACACGTCCGTCCTGGTGGCGAGGTAGGCTGCGATGTCGTCCTGAGTGGACAGTGGGTTGGCCGCGGCCAGCTTCACCTCCGCCCCGCCGTTGAGGAGCGCATCAATCAGCACGGATGTCTCCTTTGTGATGTGGAGGCAGACCCCGATCTTTATCCCCTCGAGCGGCTTCGCCTTCGCATATTTCTCAGCGAGCGCGGCGACGGTCCCCATGTGGGCCTTCGCCCACAGGAAGTTCCTCTCCCCGTCCTTGGCCAGCTTTCCATCGGCTATTTTGGTCGTCTTTGTTCTCCCCTCATCCCCAAAATCGCCTCCTCTATCAACTGTTTGACCCTCTTCCCCGACCGTCTCATCACCTCAAGGACCTCCTCGTGACTCACCTTGGGCTGGATCCCGGCAGCCCAGTTGGTGGCGACCACCACAGACGCGTACTCCATCCCCATCTCGTTGGCCAGGACGACCTCGGGTACCCCTGTCATCCCGACCACGTCCCCGCCGAGCATCCTGTACATCCTGATCTCCGCGGCCGTCTCGAACCTGGGACCTTCAGCGCAGACGTAGACCAGCCCGGGCTTCAGCCCGACCCCGAGCTCCCTTGACGCCGCCAGGAGCTCGCCGTTGAGGCGCTCGCTGTAGGGGTTTGTCATGTCTGTGTGCACGACCCGGCGCTCGTAGAACGTCGTCTGCCTCCTCTTGGTGAAGTCGAGGAACTGTCCGACCAGCCCGAGGCCCCCCACCTTCAGCTGCGGGTCCATGGACCCGACGGCACTGCTTGTTATCACCGACCTCACCCCCAGCTGATTGAGGGCAGCGATGTTGGCCCTGTAATTGATGCCATGGGGAGGATTCTTGTGGGCCGCCCCGTGCCTGGGGATCACGACATAGCCGCCAGGCTCGTACACCATAGCACGCCCGTAATGCGTGTCGACTGCCCGGGCGTTCCGGAGGTCAAAGTGCTGGGTGACCCCCGTCCCTGTGATCACCCCAATCCGCGCCCTTTCCCTAGTCATACTTCGAAATCGAGTGGACCTGGTATCCTGTCAGCTTCTCCCTGCCGTTCAGGAACCCGAGCTCTGTGACGAAGGAGAACCCCACCACCTTCCCTCCGAGCTTCTCTACTAGGGTCCCTGCCGCCTTGGAGGTCCCCCCAGTGGCCAGAAGGTCGTCTACCACCAGCACCCGGTCCCCCTTTTTTATCGAATCCGTATGTATCTCCAACCCCTGCCTGCCGTACTCCAGCTCGTAGCTCACGCTCACTTTCTTGGCTGGGAGCTTGCCCACCTTCCTCGCGGGCACGAATCCGATCCCGAGCCTGTCCGCAAGGGGAGCTCCGACGATGAACCCCCTCGCTTCTATCCCGACTATCTTGTCCAGCTTCTCGCCCTTCCACCGCCGCTCCAGGGCGTCGGCGACCCTTTTCGAGAGCTTCCCGTCCCCCCAGAGGGTGGTCAGGTCCTTGAACCCAATCCCTTTCTTGGGGTAGTCGGGGATGTTCCTGATCGCTTTCTTCACGTCGTCTTCCAGCTTGGCCATCAGGCGCTCAGCCTCGCATGCTCCAGAGCGGACCCACAGTCGCAGCTGCGCTCCTCGGGGACGTGCCTGACTATCTCGACGATCAGTCTCCTGAGGTTCTCGAGGTTCCTGTTGAAGACCTGGATGACCTCGCCGTGGGACACCGGCTTCACGGTCGGGTCACCCTCCAGGCCGGCGTCGTAATCTGTCACCAGCGATATGTTCAGGAAGCACATCTCCTGCTCCCGGGCGAGCACCGCTTCGGGGTACTGGGTCATGTTGATGACGTCCCACCCCTGGCGCGAGAAAAACCTGCTCTCGGACTTCGTCGAGAACCTCGGCCCTTGGATGACTACCACCGTCCCCGTGGGGTGGTACTTGAGCCCCAGCGTTTCAGCAGCCTCCGCCGCGACCTTCCTCATCTCGGGGCAGTAGGGCGACGCGGTACTGACGTGGGTGGTCTCGGGGCCGTCGTAGTAGGTGTCCTTCCTCCCTGTGGTGAAGTTGACGAACTGGTCGCAGAAGACGAGGTCACCGGGGCACACTTCCGCCTTCAGGCTCCCCACCGCGTTCGGCGCGATGACCCTGGTCACGCCCAGCTTCTTGAAGGCGAACACGTTTGCCCTGTAAGGGACCATGTGAGGCGGGAACTCGTGATGCAGCCCGTGTCTCGGGATGAATGCCACCTTCTTCCCCTCTATCTCGGAGAGGGTGACGCCGGCGCTCGGCTTCCCGTATGGGGTCCTGACGGCGACCCCCCTTGACCTCTTCGCGAACCGATAAAACCCCGAACCGCCAAAGACCCCGAACTCAGCCTTCGGCTTCACGGTCGGCCCTCCCCTGTTTCTGATTTAATCTTTTGAACCTGCCAGCTGGCGCAGAGGTCATGCCTGCTTCGACCTGACGCTCGAGAGTCCCCTCCCCTCGGGCCCCTTTTCTGAGGTGGCTTGGGGCCTGCCATGGCCATACGCCTTACCCACGAGGCCGTCCCGGGAGCGTTCCTCCTCCCCGCCAGGGGCTTCTGACCGGCTGGGCTTCGCTTGATCCTCTGGTCGCTTGTCGCCGGTGCCCTGCCTCTTCAGACCCTGGCTCGGACTCATCGCGGAGAGGAGGTTCTCGGAGATGTGGACAGCTGCTGGCGGGCCGGTCGGACTTCACGCTCGCCCCATCACTCTAGTCATAGCCACGGTTCCCCGTCTGGAAAGACGGCGTCGTGCCAACCGGGCACATTTCCGTGGCGGGGGTAACGCCAGGGCCCAGCCGGAACTCCCTGGGCTCGCGCACATCCTCCCCGAGTCGTGCGCCCTGGAGAACACCCCGTATACGAACCTCGCTGCCCGGGTCCCTCCAGGGACCGTAACCATCGCCCATGACGTGAGCCTCCCTGCCGGTAGGACTCGTGTTAAGGCGGGGATTGCTTCCGCGCCGCTCTGGATTTCGCCGCCGGGGGATACCAGGTGGAACGATTGATGGCGCAGCCGGGCCGGGACGCCCTCCAGAACCCCCGTGCGGTCTGCAACGGCCAACGAAACGAAAGAGAGGTTCCTCCCAGCATCGAGGAACCCGACCACGCGCCGGAACCGGGTGCAGGGCCCACAGTCGGCGTCGTAGGCCAATGTGTATCCCCTCATCGGGGGCAAGGAACGCCTCCGGGTAAAAAGGACATCTCGGGACCCTTCGAGGGCCAGAAGACTTGAAATACTGTCCGCAGGCGATTGGCCAGATGCCGGGAACCTACGAGGACCTGCTTTCGAGGGCCAGGGCCGGGCTCGACAAGGACGCCAAGAAATCCGGAGCCCTGAGGCTCGAACTTCCGGAGCCCGACGTCATCTGGGTCGGCAACAAGACAATTTTCCGCAACTACGCGGAGTTCCCGAAGATGCTGAGGCGCGACTCGGGGAGGGTCCTGATGTACCTCGCCAAGGAGCTCGCCACCGCCGCCTCACTGGACGGCGACAGGGCGATATTCATAGGGCGCAAGGACCGCGACTCCTTCTCACAGCTGCTACAGCGCTACGTGAAGGACGCCGTCATCTGCCCAGTCTGCGGGAGCCCAGACACCCACCTGGATAAGGAGAAACGGATGTGGTTCATGGTCTGCGAAGCCTGCGGCGCGCGTTCGGTGGCGAAGGTAGCCTAAGCTTGGGGGAGAAGGGGTTCTCCGTCAGGACGGCGGAGTATAAGGGGACCATCCTAGTCAACATCTGCGACGAGGAGCTGGTCGGGCGGACGGTCAGCGAAGGGAATCTGAAGGTTCACCTGTCCAAAGAGTTCTACTCAGGGGAGGTCGTGAGCGGCGGAGAAGCGCTCAGGCTCATCCGCACCTGTTCCATCGTCAACCTCGCAGGGACCAGGTCGGTCTCCCTCGCCGTGAACAACAGTGTGGGGACCGCCGAGGCCATCAGGGAGATAGAGGAGATACCGTTCCTGATGATCTACAAATTTTCGGGCTAGCCGGATTCCCTGAATTTCTTCAGAAGGTCCTTCTGCCGGTCCGACAGCTTCTTCGGCACTTCCACGGTCACTGTGACGTACTCGTTCCCGATGCCCCTCCCCCAGGCGCCGAACTTCGGGAGCCCCTTCCCCTTGATCTGGAACCGCTCCCCGGGCTGCGTACCGTGGGGGATCTCCAGCGTCACGTCCCCGTAGAGGGTGGGGATGGCAATCTCGGTCCCAAGCGTCGCTTCAACTATCCCTATGCTCTTCTCGACGTATATGTCGCTGTCTTGCCTAACGAAGGTCTCGTGGGGGACAACGTTGATCACCACGTACAGGTCCCCCGGGGGGAGCCCGCTCTCTCCGACGTTCCCTTCCCCCCTAAGCCTGAGAGTGTAGCCGTCTTCGATTCCTCCTGGGACCATCACTCTGATCTTCCTCCTCCTCTCGACCGTCCCCCTTCCCCGGCAGTCCCTGCAGGGGCTGTCAATCAGGTGCCCCCTCCCCCCGCATTTACCGCACGCCATGACGCGCACGAGGCGGGCGAACCCGGCGGACTGGACCTTCTGGACCTGGCCGGTTCCCCCGCAGGTGCCGCACTGGCGCGGCGACGTGCCAGGCTTGGCTCCGCTCCCGTTGCAGGTGGGGCAGACCTCGTCCCTTGGGACCTCCAGCTCCTTCTCCGAGTCGTGCACGATGTCTTCCAGGTTGAGCTGCAGGTGATACGTCAGGTCCTCCCCGCGGGTCGGCCGCCTAGGCCCACCTCCGAAGAACTGCGAGAATATGTCGTCGAACCCGCCGAACCCCCGGAAGAATTCGCCGAAGTTGGCCCCTCGGAAGATGTCTTCCTGGCTGTACCTCTGGTAGACCCCCTCCCTCCCGAACGAGTCATACTGCCTCCGCTTCTCGTCGTCCGAAAGGACGGCGTATGCCTCGGATATCTCCTTGAAGCGCGCCTCGGCTTCGTGGGACTTGTTCCTGTCAGGGTGGAACTGCAGCGCCAGCTTCCTGTATGCGTCCTTAATCTGGTCCTTGGATGCCCCTTTCTGCACCCCGAGTACTTCGTAGTAATCCTTGGCGGCCAAAGAGAGACCCGCTACTTTCCTTCGTCCACTACCTTGTAGTCAGCATCGCCGACCTTGGCACCGTCCCCGGGCGCGCCTGGGGCCGCCTGCTGCTTCTGGGCCTGCTGCTGGTACAGCGCTGCGCCGACCTCCTGGAGGACCTTCTTCAGGGCTTCATTCTTCTCCCTGATCTGGCCCGAGTCCTGCCCCGAGACCGCCTTCCTGAGCTCCGCCACGGCGGCGTCCAGCCTGTCGATGTTCGCCTTGTCGACCTTCCCCTCCAGATCCCTCTTCGTCCTCTCTGCCGTATAGAGGACTGAGTCGGCTTCGTTCCTCAGCTCTGCATCCTCCCTCTTCTTCTTGTCCTGGTCGGCGAACGATTCGGCCTCCTTGATCAGCCTCTCCTTCTCGTCTTTGGAGAGCTTGGTGGACGCAGTGATTGCTATCTTGTTCTCCTTCCCGGTCCCCAGATCCTTCGCCCCCACGGTGAGGATGCCGTTGGCGTCGATGTCGAACGTCACCTCGATTTGGGGGACCCCCCGCGGCGCCGGCGGGATGCCAGCCAGGTTGAACATTCCCAGAGACACGTTGTCTGCGGCCATGCTCCTCTCCCCCTGGACGACATGAATCGTGACGGCGGTCTGGAAGTCTGCAGCCGTCGTGAACGTCTTGCTCCGCTTCGTGGGAATCGTCGCGTTCTTCTCTATCAGGTGTTCGGTGACCCCTCCGAGCATCTCGACCCCGAGCGAGAGCGGGGTCACGTCGAGGAGTAGTATGTCTTTGATCTCCCCCGCCAGCACCGCTCCCTGTATGGCGGCCCCTATGGCAACGGCCTCCATCGGGTCCACCCCCCTCTCGGCTGGCTTCCCGGCAACCCCCTCTACGAAATTCCTTACGAGGGGCATACGGGTCATCCCGCCTATGAGGATCACTTTGTCCACCTGGTCGGGAGTGAGCTTCGCGTCGTCGATCACCCTCCTGATGGTCTGTTCTGTTTTCGCGACTATGGGTCTGGACACCTCTTCCAGCTTCGTCCTGGTGAGGGTGTAGTGGAGATTCTTCGGCCCTGAAGCGTCACTGGCGATGAACGGGAGGTCGATGTCTGTCGCCGTCAGGTTGGAGAGCTGTATCTTCGCCTGCTCCGCCGCCTCCTTCAGCCTCGCCATCGCCGTCTTGTCTGATGTGAGGTCCACCCCTGTCTTCGAACGGAAGTCGTCGAGGAGGACCTGGATTATCGCCTTGTCCACGTCCGTACCGCCTGTCTGGGTGTCTCCTGAAGTGGCTAGGACCTGGAACACCCCCTTCCCGAACTCCATTATCGTGGCGTCATGGGTCCCTCCCCCGAAGCTGAACACGAGGATCTTCATCTCCTTCTCGGCCTTGTCCAGCCCGTAGGCCAGAGATGCCGCCGTCGGCTCGTTGATTATCCTCACGACTTCGAGCCCCGCTATCTCCCCTGCGTCTTTGGTCGACTGACGCTGGTTGTCGTTGAAGTGGGCGGGGACCGTGACCACCACTTTCTTAACCGGATATCCGAGGAACACCTCGGCGTCCTTCTTGATCTTCTGAAGTATGTAGGAGCTGAGCTGCTCAGGGGTGTAGTCCTTCCCGGACAGAGTGACCTTGTAGTCAGTCCCCATCTTCCTCTTGACCTCGAAGACCGTGCCGTCTGGGTTCGTCACGACCTGCCGCCTTGCAGGTTCGCCCACGAGCAGCTGCCCGTCCTTGGTTATCGCCACCACCGAGGGGAACATCTTGCCGGCCGGGGTCGCACCCTCGGCGCTCGGTATCACCACCGGCCTCCCGGCTTCGACAACAGCCGCTGCCGAGTTGGTCGTTCCCAAGTCTATCCCGAGTATCTTCTCTCTGGCGCTACTCACTTGCCTTCGCCTCCTCGGCCGCCGCGGACGCCAATTCAACCTTTACCATGCTCGGCCTCAGCAGCTGCCCCCTGAACGTATAGCCGGGCCTTACCACTTCGACCACCAGGTCCGGCCCGTCCCCCTTCCCTTGGACTCTTTCTACCGCTTCGTGGACCGCAGGGTCGAAGGGCATTCCGACGGCCTCAATGGGTTCCACCCCCACCGACTCCAGCGCGGAGCGCAGGTTCCCTCTCACCATCCTTATCCCCTCTGTCAGCTCATCGTTCTCCGACCCTTCTGCGTGCTTCAGGGCGAGGTCGAGCTCGTCCAGGACGACAATCAGCTTCGACGCCAGCCCTCTGGTCAGCCCCTCACCCGCCTCTCTGACCTCCCTGTCGGCCCTCTTCCGATAGTTCTCCAGGTCCGCCTGGGCGTACTTCAGGCGCGTAAGGAGCTCCTCGCTGCGCTTCCGCTCCTCCGCGAGCAGGGTTTCCAAGGGTTCGGCGTCCCTGGTGGCCCCACGGCTGTTCTGATTGTCACTGGATCCCAACTAAAGCTGACCCTCCGAAGGATTTTTTCGTGCTTCCTCTCATACGTATAAATTTTCCATGGCCAGGGGTCCACCGTGGCCCAGCCGGACGAGTCCAGCAAGATGAGGGAGCGGCTCCTCCGCTTCGAGCGGGAGAGCAGGTACCTGAGGAAGGATTCCGACCAACGAAAGGTAGTCGAGGAGGTCTTCGACAGGTCGACCCTCCTCGCGGTGGAGGATCTGATATCCAGGAAGGACCTGAGGGAGCTCCACGGGGTGGTCCGCGCCGGGAAGGAGGCGAGGGTGTACTTCGGCGAGGACCCTGCCGGTGCCCCGGTCGCCGTCAAGATCTATCTCGTCTCCGCTTCCGACTTTCGGAAGCGACTGGGATACATAGCTGGAGACAGGAGGTTCGGGAAGCTGCCGTCGGGGTCGAGGGAGACCGTCTACCTGTGGACCCGGAAGGAGTTCAAGAACCTGCAGCTCGCCGCGGCCTCTGGGGTGAGGGTCCCACGGCCGGTCGCCTTCCTGAAGAACATCCTCCTGATGGAGTACATAGGGGAGCCTCCGGAACCGGCCCCAACGTTCGCGGAAACCGAGGTCGGGGAGTCTGATTACGAGTGGACCTTCGGGGTGATTGGTACCCTCTGGAAGAAGGCGAAGATGGTACACGCCGACTTCTCGGAGTTCAACGTCTTCAAAACGGCTGACGGGCCCATCCTCTTCGACATGGGCTCGGCGGTCCTCTCGACGCATCCCCAGTCGGGAGAGTTTCTGAGGAGGGATGTGTCGAACATGGTCAGATTCTTTAGGAAGCGCGGGATTGAAGGGAGGAACTCCGATGAGTGGATGGACAAGATCCTGACATGAGCTTCGAGCAGGTGGTGCGGATTCCGGTTGAAAGGGTGGGGGCTGTGATCGGCAAGGAGGGGGCGACCAAAAGGTTCCTCGAAGGGGAGATGAGGGTGGAGCTCGAGGTTGACAGCCGCGAGGGCCTGGTCACGCTGAGGTCCGACTCGGCCCTCGGGACCGACCCGATCTCTGCGACCAGGGTGATAGAGGCGATCGGTAGGGGATTCTCTCCCCAGAAGGCGAGGCGGCTCTTAGATGAGGACATCGCATTGGAGGTCGTCGACCTCAGGGACTACTCTGGGGGGAGCCCCAAGTCGCTGGAGAGGATACGGGGGAGGGTGATAGGGCTCAAGGGGAAGTCGAGAAGGGTCATCGAGGAGCTGACAGGCTGCCAGCTTTCGGTCTACGGCCGGACGGTCGCCATCATCGGAGAGGCTTCACAGGTCCGGCTCGCTTCCCAAGCCGTCGGGTCGTTGGCTACCGGGAGCCAGCACAAGACGGTGTACAACTCCCTCCAGAAAGCACGGACCAAGCGTAAGATGGAGCGGATGTTCCTCTGGGAAGGGACGTCCCCGGAAAACATCGAGGAGAAGTTGGAGAAACTTGGCCATTAGCATATATCCGGTTCTCGTAGATACCAGCGGGGGCGGGCACCGGGCGTCGCTAGAAGTGAAGGAAAAACAATTGTCGATTTTAGCAGAGCCGGTAAGGACGACGGCGGGCAGCCGGAGCACCCCGGCTGTCGAGCATGGAGGCGACGAGAACTGAGCAGCAGAGCTACCTTCGCGGAGATCTCTCCCTCAGAGTTCTTCTACCGTAACCGAGACCTGGCGGGATTCACCAACCCGGCCCGGGCGCTGTACATGGCGATCAGGGAGCTGGTCGAGAACTCGCTCGACTCGGCCGAGATGGCAGGCACCCCACCTGATATCTACGTCAAGATAGTGCCAGAAAACCCCAATCCGGAGCTGCAGGACCCCAAGGCCTACAAGCTGACGGTCATAGACAACGGCACCGGGGTGGCCCCGCAGCACGTACCCAGCGCCTTTGGGAAGGTGTTCTACGGCTCGAAGTACGTCCTCAGGCAGTCTAGGGGGATGTTCGGCCTCGGAGGGACGATGGCCATACTCTACGGCCAGATCACGACCAACCGCCCTGTGACCATAACGACTTCCCCCGACGGGAAGAGGAAGTACGGCTTCCAGATGATGATTGACATCGGTGAGAACAGGCCCACGGTCCTCAAGCGGTTCAACAGCGACGCGAACGGTACGACGGGGACCAGGGTCGACATAGTCCTCGAGGGTGACTACCTCAGGGCCTCCCAGAAGATAGGTGATTACTTCAAGCAGACAGCCCTGGTCGCGAGCTATGCCAACCTCACCTTCGTAGACCCCACGGGCCAGATTACCTTCTACGAAAGGGCCACCACGTCCTTGCCAGTCCCGCCAAAGGAGACTCTCCCTCATCCTTACGGGGTCGACGTCGAGGCGTTCAAGCGCATAGTCAAGATTTCAGAGGAGCACGACATGAAGTCCTTCATGGTCACCCACTTCCACAGGGTGGGAGACAAGATAGCGACGAAGTTCCTCGAGTTCGCCGGGGTCAGCCCCAAGCTCCCGCCCAAGAGGTTGAACACCAACCAGATCGTCGCAGTGGTGGACGCTCTGCAGCGGTTCCCCGACTTCCTACAGCCGGACGCCGCCGTCCTCTCCCCCATCGGAGAGGAGATACTCCTCGCCGGGATCAACAAGGAGCTAGCCCCTGAGTTCTCCACAGTGGTCGCCAGGCCGCCGTCGTCCTACTCGGGTTTTCCCTTCTTGGTAGAGGTGGGGGTAGCCTACGGCGGGAAAGTCCTCCAGCCTGGGGTGAAGCTCTTCAGGTTCGCCAACCGGATACCCCTGCTCTATGACGAGAGCTCGGACGTCAGCTTCGAAGTCCTCAACGAGGAGGTAGACTGGAGGAGATACCACGTCCCGTCAGAGGCGCCGGTGGGGGTGATTACCCACATTGCGAGCACGAGGATCCCCTACAAGACGGTAGGCAAGGAGTACATCGCCGATCGCCCGGAGATACAGAGAGAGATCAGAAACGCCGTGAGAGAGGCGCTGCGCCGCCTGGGGATATTCCTCTCCCGCAAAGGGACGATGGAGGCGGTCCAGAAGAAGATGAACATCTACGGCAAGTACTTGCCGCTCATCGCCCAGTTCTCCACGGAGCTCGCGGGGAAGAGTGACCTTCCCGACTACAAGAAGCTCATCGGAGAGGGAGGGGCAGCCGAAGGGGCCGCTGAAGGAGACGAAGGGGCTGAAGAAACCATGAACGGTGGAGAAGATGTCAACAAAGAAGAGAGCCAAGAGACAATCGACAGGTACGGCGGAAGCTAGGCAGTCCACCGCCCAGGGGCTCCTCCGGGGCCTCGGAGGGAGCGTGTACAACGACCTCTACGACGGGCGCTTTCCGAGCCTCACCCTCGCAAGCAGATCGGTCCGCAACATCGTCTACGACAAGAAACTGCAGCAGTTCGTCCTCGGGGCCACTACGGTGAAGAAGTCGTCCGGGAACATCAAACACATCCGCCCGTTCACCCAGCTGGTCTGGCTTGCCTATTTCGCCAAGAAGCTGGTGGACGAGAAGCGTACCTCCACCCTCAGGGACGTGTTCTACTCGGCCCAGGCGTTCAACGTGGAGTTCCAGGACCAAGCCGAGTCGGACGAGCTGATCACCGACCTCGAAGTGCTCATGGGGATGGCCCGGGAGGGGATGAACATCTATCCGGAGGAGAGGAGCGCTATCTTCGGGAACATGACGATAGAGTACACGGTGCCGGGTTACGAAGGGAAGCGGGCTGACCTCTCGGCAAACCCAGACGGCGTCATGATCGGACCTGCGCTGACGACCGCGGAGTTCAGAGACACGGACGCCGAGGTGGTCCTCGCCATAGAGAAGGGCGGCCTGTTCACCAGGTTCATCGAAGAGCGGGTCCACCAAAGATACAAGGCCATCCTGATCAACACCGCCGGCCAGCCTCCTAGATCCACCCGCTATCTCATACGGAGGCTGAACCAAGAGCTGGGCCTCCCCATCGGGATACTCTGCGACGCGGACCCCTGGGGGGCTCATATCGCGATGGTGATAAAGTCCGGGAGCGCGAACGCCGCGCATCTGCGCGAACTTACCACCCCCAACTCGGTCTGGCTGGGGGTCTACGCCAGCGACATCCAGAAGTACAAGCTCCCCTCAGACAAGCTCACCGAGGTCGACGTAAAGAGGCTCTACGAGCTCAAGGCGGACCCTAGGTACACCGAAAAGATGTGGCACGACGAGCTCGAGACGTTCCTGAAGTACAGGCGGAAGAGCGAGCAGGAGGCCTTCGCCAGGTACGGGCTGAGCTACATAGTCGACACATACCTTCCCGAGAAGCTCGAAATGATGAAGAGCGCCTGAGTGCGGTTCCAATCCCAAACAACTTCTAAATACCCTGAGGGACCGCCCGGCCGAGAAGCAATTTGACCATCGAGGCCCAGCAGTCCAGGGTCGACGCCATGGTGAGGCTTCTGGGGGTAGTGATACTCCTCTTCGGGATCCTGATGATCTACTACACCTATGCCAACTCTGGGGTCGCCAGCATAGCGCCGGAGATAATCACGATCAACTACTCTCTGGGAATCCTGATGACCATAGTCGGAGCCTTCGCCACTCTGGCGAAGTTCAAGTGAGAGGCGTGCCGATAAAAATAGCAGTAGCCGGGGTGGGGAACTGCACCTCCGTCCTAGTTCAGGGGCTGAGGTTCTACTCGGGAACCGACCACAAAGGTCTCTGGCATCCGAACGTGGCAGGGTTCAGGCCCAAGGACATACAGCTGACTGCTGCGTTCGATATCGACTCCAGGAAGGCCGGACTCGAACTCTCCAAAGCCATCTTCGCGCCCCCGAACGTCGCCCGGCGGTACCTCTCGATTCCGAAGGGCAAGGTCATCGTCCACCCCGGCATCTCAAGGGGGGACGTAGCCCCTCACCTTTCCGGGGTAAAGCTCGAGCGGTCCACCTCCGAAGAGGTGTCCAGGCACCTCGAGGAAGCAGGCGCGGACCTCCTGGTCAACGTGGTGTCATCCGGCTCCGACGGCTCTTCGGAGGAGTACGCCCGCGCAGCCCTGCGGGCCGGGTGCGGGTTCATCAACTGCACCCCCAGTCCGGTCCTGAAGAACAACAAGCTTGTCGCCGACTTCCAGAAGGCCAAACTCCCTCTGATAGGAGACGACCTGATGAGCCAGTTCGGGGGGACCGTATTCCACAAGGGGCTCCTCGGGCTGATGGTGAAACGGGGCGTCAAGGTCTCGAAGAGCTACCAGCTGGACGTGGGAGGGGGCTCAGAGACCCTCAACACCATCGACGAAGGGATCAAGTTGGCGAAGAGGGAGGTGAAGACAGCCTCTGTAGCCTCCGAGGTCCCGTACAAGTTCGAGACAATCGCCGGCACCACCGACTTCGTCGATTACATGGGGAACGAAAGGACGAGCTACTTCTGGTTCGAGGGGAGCACCTTCATGGGTTCCGGGACCTCGGTGGACGTCTACCTTCGCTCGTCTGACGGCGCCAACGCGGGTAACGTGCTCTTCGACGTAGTCAGGGCAGCCTACCGCTGCATGAAGATAGGGAGGCTCGGCACAGTGGGGGAGATCTGCGCGTATGGCTTCAAGTCTCCGCCGAAGCCAGCCCATTTCGAAGAAGCTTACACGAAGTTCGCTGCCCTCTATGTAAGGTAGGGACCGGGCTACAGCGCTTCAGCTTCTTCTTCCAGTTCGTGGAGTCCCGCAGGGTCCCCGAACACCAGCAGAGTGTCGTCCACCTGGATGGTGAGGTTCGGGTCGAAGACGTTCTGGATCAGTTCCCCTTTCCTGACCACGCCTATGACATGTGCGAACTTCGTCAGGTCGGGGAGCTTCTTCCCTAGCAGTTTGGAGGATTTGAAGACCGAGAACTGGGCTATCTCCTTGGTCCCGACCCTCTCTGAAAACACTATCCCCACCAGGTCTCTGGTGACGGCAGACAGCGCCAGGAGGTGCCCGACGGAGACTGACGACGGGACCACCACGTCTGCGCCTGCGTCCTTCGCGGTGCCCGTCAGTTGTTCGTCGTGGACGACGGAGATAATCCGGATGTCGGGCCTGAGGCGCCTTGCGCTGAGAGTCGTCAGCATGTTCTCCGGGTCCTTGTCGTGGGCGGCGATGAGAGTCGAGGCGTTCCCGATTCCCGCTTCCTGCAGTGCGGCTATGGGCCTGTTCTCCATCTGCAGCACCGCCATCACCTTCTTCTTGGTCAGCGACTCGTAAATGGCCCGGTCGTGGGAGACCACGACATAGTCGACCCCTATCTCCCCCAGCTTGTCCGCCACGTACCTGCCGAGGTGGGCGTACCCGAACACTATCACATGGCCCTTCATTCTCTTTAGCATGCTCTTTTCGGCCTCCCCTCTGGCGAGGTCACCATTGACCACGGCGTTTACGGTCGCCTGCAAGAGAGAGGCTGCCGCGCCGACGGAGACGACGATCGTCACTATAAGGAGGATGATTTCGTTTGCAGGCATCGAAGGGATGTTCCCGCCATGGGGGACGTAGAGCCCGATGGTGGTGATGGTCGAGACCGATGCGAAGAGGGCGTCGAGGATTGAGAGCCCGGGCTCGTAGTAGTAGAAGACAGCGGTCCCCAGGGCGAACATCCCGACCAATATGACGAGCTGCCTGTACAGCGCCTTCAAGAGATAGGTCGGAGCGTACATCGACTGATAGAACAGGAAGCCGACGGTCCTGGTGTGCCTCTTGCTCTTTCGAACAATGGGGCCGGCTGGTGGGGGTGTCTGCGTAGGTCCGCGGGCGGCGACGCCGTTTTTGAGGTTTCGGGGCCCCTCCGGTTCGACGACTTTGGACAGAGCTTATCCTTGCCTTGGATTCCTTCCCTTCGGCCACCGGTTCTCCGTACGTGATGGTCCTTGAGTAGAGCCCGGGTTGTTCCCTCATGAGCGCATACAGGGAGGGCTGGGGCCAGTCCCTCGACAAGCTGCAGGGAGCGCTTCGCTAGTTCGTCCCTGTTCAGGAGTCGTAGCCTGGCTCACCTACGAAGCTTCGCGGAACCCCCGTTCTTCACTACGATCACGCCGTCGAATGTCTCTGCCCTCCGCAGGCTGCGCCGGTGTTGAGCCCGGAATCGGAGCCTTTTGGGCAAACAAGACTCGTTCCGGGTTAATTCGACGGCGACGGTCGGACCCGAACGGCATACCATGCCAAGGCTCACCCGGATTCTCCATTACGCACGCGCTGTCTTGACGATGGTTGGTGACCCGCTCGGGATTCCAGTTTCGAGAAGCGTCCTACTCCCTTAATTCTGAGACAACTCGGCTGAAGAAGCAGCATGCCAACTGCCCCAGGTTCCTGGACGCGGCCTAGGCTCGCTTGGACGCTCAGGTCCTATCCGCTTCCTGTCATCGCCTTTGCAGGATTGCTCGCAGGAAGCGTGTCTGGCCTGGTGTTGGGTCGATACGATATCGCGAGGTGGATCTGGTACGGGACCTTGATGGTCGGGGGCGTTCCAGTTGTTGCAAAGACGACCCTCGGCATGGCGAAAGGAAAGTTCGCTGCAGACATTGTTGCCATGCTGGCCATCGTGACGGCCATCCTCACCGACGAGGCATTTGCGGGCGTGATCATCGTGCTTATGCAGACGGGGGGCGAGGCAATAGACGACTACGGATTCCGGAGGGCATCTTCCTCCCTGGAGTCTTTGATTGCGAGGGCGCCCAGGCTGGCCAGACGCAAGAGAAACGACACGGTGGAGGAGATCAAGGCGGAGGACGTGAGGATCGGCGATATCCTAGTGGTCCGGCCGGGGGACCTGATTCCCGTTGATGGCTCCGTCCAATCGGCGGCGGCCGAAGTGGACGAGTCCGCTCTGACGGGCGAGCCTCTTCCAAGGGATAAGGGGCCGGGGGATGAGCTTCTCAGTGGGTGCGTGAACGTCGGACCCCCCTTCGAGATGATGGCGAGCAAGGTCAGCGGGGAGAGCCAATACTCGAGGATTGTCGAACTCGTCAGAAGAGCCCAGGGTGAACGACCGCCGATTCAGAGACTCGCAGACAGGTACGCAGTCTGGTTTACTCCCATAACCGCGGCGATAGCGATCTTCAGCCTCCTCCTGACGCGGAGTCTCGACGCCTTCCTCGCCGTACTGGTAGTCGCGACGCCTTGTCCGCTGATACTTGCGACTCCCCTCGCCGTGATTAGCGGAGTCAACAAGGCCGCGAAGGAGGGAATCATCGTGAAGAGTGGTGCGGCCATCGAGCAGATAGGGAGGGGACGCGTGGTAATCTTCGACAAGACTGGCACCCTCACCTACGGGACCCCGGTTATCGACCACATGGTTTCATTCGGCGGAGATGAGGGGGCAATGCTGAAGTTGGCTGCGAGCGTAGAACAATTCTCGAGCCACCCTGTCGCCGTTTCGATGGCGCGGGCGGGAACGGAGAGGTTTGGCGAGCTCCTTGCAGCGAGCAGATTCAGGGAGCACCCGGGACAGGGCGTGGAGGCGGTGGTTGGAGGGAAGGAGGTTGTCGTAGGATCGCAGACGTTCGTCGAGAAGTCCATTGGCAAGACCTTCGATTCTAAGACGAAGAACGTTCTCTTGGAGGCACAACGGAAGGGGAGCCTGGTGACGTTCATGGCCGTCGATGGGCAGCCCGCCGGGATTGTGGTCTTCAGCGACCAACTCAGGCCGGGCGTCCCCGTACTTATCCAGAGGCTCAGAGACTTGGGCGTAGATCAGACGGTGATGTTGACCGGCGACAACGCCGTGAACGCGGGAACGATAGCTAGGGAGGCCGGAATAGAGAAGGTTGCTGCAGATCTGCTTCCCGAACAGAAGGCGAGGGAGGTCAAGAAGCTTACAGAACAGTTCGAGTCTTCCATCATGGTCGGAGACGGAATAAACGACGCCCCAGCTTTGGCCACAGCCACCGTCGGGGTGGCCATGGGGGCCCATGGGACGGGGATCTCTGCCGAGGCGGCCGATGTCGTTCTCCTGGTCGACGACGTGACAAAGGTAGGCGATGGCATCAAGATTGGGCAGAGAATGCTTCAGATCGCAAAGCAGAGCATCTTCTTCGGAATGGGCGGGAGCTTCGTCCTAATGGGAATAGCCAGTTTTGGATACATCCAGCCGGCATACGGTGCCATCTTGCAGGAGTTCCTCGACATAACGGTGATCCTCAACGCCTTGAGGGCGAGGTAGGTCGCGCCGACGTGGCGATATCGCCCAGAAGTCTGCCTGTTGAGCAATTCGATTTGCGGGCACCAATCATGTAGCCCATTTCCGGCGTCGCTTACCGCCCGCGATCAGCTAGAATCGAGCTCTTTCTGGCATACAAAGTACATTCCGAGCTAATCGCGAGCGGCGACGGTCGGACTCGAACCGACGACCAATTGGTTAACAGCCAATTGCTCTACCACGCTGCCCAGCCTCTGGACTTCTGAGCTACGTCGCCGCGTCTCGACGGGCGCGGAAGAGGGCTGAAAAACATTGTTTACCCCGCTGCAAACGGCCAGGCAACATGGAGCGTCGCGCATCCGACGCCGACAAGAAGGACGTGGAGAGCTTCATCCGCTCCTTCTACGAAGCGGGTAAGGACAAGGACCTGACCGCTCTTTCCGGCTTCCATTCTGGGAGGGACTCGTTCACCAAGTTCGACGAGAATCCCCCCTACACCAGGCAGAACTCTGACGAAGCCTTCGTCTACGAGCAGGCCGCCTTTGCCAACATGACGGACTTCCGCTACTCCATGGACGACTTCAGGATAGACCTGTTCGGAGACGCAGCTGTTGCGACGTTCTATCTCACTTACGGGGGGATGTTCGTTAACGACTATTCCTTCGAGGGGTCCCCGGTCAGCGGCCGGGCGAGGGTGACGATGGTACTCATCAGGACCCCGAAGGGATGGAGGATCGCCCACGAGCACCTGAGCAGGTACCCAGACTGGGTCGCGAAGTCGGGTGACAGATAGCCCCCCTAGGTACCGAGATTCGGGCTCCGACGCGAGGGCTCCATGACAGAAGACGGGCTAATCTGATGTGGGCCCGGCCGGATTTGAACTGGCGACCGACCGGTCTCTCAGGTCAAACCGTATGAGCCGGTCGCTCTGACCGAACTTCTCGTTCAGGGAACTCTGAGCTACGGGCCCACTTTCGCGGCTCCCCAACCTGCTGCCTTTAAGCGGCTCGGCTAAGCGTAAATAGCCCTGAAAACAGTCAGGAACCAGTCACAGTGAGTAAGGACCAAGACGAAGGCTTCGAGGACATCCTGGCTGAACTCGACCGCGAAGAGGCTCGCGTGAAGATACGAATGGAGATGAGGCGATTCGGAAAGCCCACCACTGTCATCGAGGGTATCAAGATGAGCGACAGGGACCTTCACGAGCTCAACTCGAAGATGAAGCGGGCCTTGGCCACGGGTGGAACGGTAAAGGACGGCATAATGATACTGCAGGGAGACCATAGGGAGAACGCCGCCAAGATGCTCAAGGAGAACGGGTTCTCCGAGAGCACTATAGAGATAATCTAGACGACCGTCGCTATCCGCGTCTCATATCGGCGAGGCGTCTCAAGCTTTTAAAGGGTAACTCGGGGCGCAGCAAACGGGTGAGGTCACTTTGTCGAAGCCAATTACGAACTTCGAAGACTTCATCAGGCGCATACTGACAATAGTCTTCTGGATCGCCCTCTTCTCCGTTGTGGTCATCCTCCCGATCTACTATCTCCTCGACTCCATCTTCCACTTCCCCGTGGATTTCATCGGCCTGGCCATCGACCCCAGCCTAGCCATACCCTTTACGCTGAACCTCCTCTCCACCGAGCCGTTCCACACCCTGTTCACCCTCGCCGTTTTCCCGGGTTTCAGCTTCGTGGCCGTGTATGGGACTATATTCATGGGGTGGGTCGAAAGGAAGATGACGGCCAAGATCCAGCTCAGGACAGGGCCGATGTACGCGGGGAGGCTCGAAGGGATACTCCAGAACGTGGCAGACTTCTTCAAGCTCGCCTTCAAGGAGATGGTCATCCCGAGCGGCGTCGACAGGGCGGTCTTCGTCGCCGTCCCCTTCGCCCTGATGGCAGTCGCGGGAGCCCTGGTGTCTCTGGTCCCGCTCTCTCCCACCGTCTTCATCGCGGACCCCGCTGTGGGGGCTGTCCTCGTCTTCGCGATCCTGGGCTTCACGCCGCTCATAACCCTCCTGGCCGGATGGGCGAGCAACAGCAAGTACCCGTTCCTGGGAGGGCTTCGGGCGCTCCACCAGCTGGTCGCGTACGAGATCCCTATGATTCTCTCCCTCGTCGGGGCAGTCATCCTGGCAGGTTCCTTGAACCTCATGGACATTGTCAACGCCCAGGCGGGGCTCTGGTACATCGCCCCCGAAATTCTCGCGGCCATAGTGTTCTACGTGGGAGCCCTGGCCGAGCTGGAGAGGATCCCGTTCGACATCCCCGAGGCCGACTCCGAGCTCGTCGCCGGGTGGCAGACGGAGTACACGAGCATGCTCTTTGGGAGCTTCCAGTTGGCTAACTTCACCAGGATGTATGTGATGGCGGGGCTGTTCACGACCTTCTTCCTAGGAGGGTGGCTCGGGCCGGCCCCTGTCCCCCCGCTGGTCTGGTTCATGGTCAAGGTGACCATCGTGGAACTCTTCCTGATGCTCCCGCGCAGCATAATGCCGAGGCTGAGGATCGACATGCTCATCAGGGCAGGATGGGTGAAGCTCCTCGCCCTCTCCTTCGCCAACCTTTTCATCACCATGCTGATCGTGTCTCTGGGAGTGCTTCACTAGGATGGGCACCTGGAGCTACATCAAGGGGGTCGGGCTGGCAACCTGGACCGGCCTGAGGCATCTCTTCCACCCTAGGATGACGCTGAGGTACCCAGAGCAGAAGCTCGACCTCGAGGGGCCAGGGTACCACTACGACGCTAAGCAGGGGGTGGGCCTGGCGGGGTTCAAGGGGAGGCACATCCTAAAGTTCGAGAAGTGCACGGGCTGCCAGCTCTGCGCCATCGCCTGCGATGGGGTAGCGGTGGCTATCGAGATGCAGAAGCTGGAGAAGGGGAAGCCCCAGAACAAGAAGCAGATCTGGCCGGCCGTGGACTACGGCAGGTGCGTCTTCTGCGGCCTGTGCGTAGACGCCTGCCCCTTCGACGCCCTGGACATGACCAACGAATTTGAGCTCGCGGCCTACGACAAGATGGGGCTGAAGTACACCCCGGACATGCTCTCCGTCCCCCCCAAGCTCGAAGGAAGGAGATACAAGGTGAAGTTCGACACGGAGAAAGGAGTGGTAACCTACGGCTGATGCCATCTTCCTGGCCATGGCCGCGGTGACTTTGGCGAGCGCCATCTTCTCCCTCGAGGCGAAGGAGATAGTCTACGGAGCTATCGGGCTGGCCGGGTCACTCTTCGGGGTCGCCGCGCTCTTCTTCCTCCTCGACGCCCCATATGTGGCCGTCTTCCAGATAGCAGTGTACATAGGGGCCGTGGCCGTCCTGATACTCTTCACCGTGATGCTGGTCAGACAGGAGAGGTGGGCGAATGAGGTCAAGGCGACCTCCGGCACAACCGTCGCCGGTGCGATCACAGGAGTCGCCGTGGTCGTCGCGCTCGCCTTCGCCGTGGTGGACGCGAACCTCTCAAGGTTCAACAGCGTCTCCAACACGGCGACTTTCGTCGACATCGGGAAGCTCATCTCTACGGGGTACGCCCCCGTCCTCGAAGTGTTGGCCTTGGTCCTGGCGGCTTCCATAGTCGGAGCCCTCGCCCTATCCAGGGTCGACAGGGAGGGCTCCAGTTGAACACCCTCGCCGACTTCGTCATACTTTCCGCGATGCTCTTCGGCATCGGGGTATACGGCCTCGTGACGAAGAGGAACGCGCTCAGGCTCCTCTTCGCCGTGGAGCTGATGATAAACGCGGCGAACCTGAACTTCGTCGCCTTCAACCAGTATCTCCCCTACGCGCAGCAGGCTAACGCCTTCGGCCAGACGTTCGTCCTCTTCTCCATAGCCCTGGCCGCGGCAGAGGCTGCCGTGTTGCTTTCCATAGTCATAGTGGCCTACAGGCTGCACAACGACATCGACGTCAGCGAGATGAGGACCCTGGAGGGATAGCTGATAGATATGCCCCCTCTCCTTCCGCCTCTCGTACGTAGGACTGGAATGCGTCTGTCGCAGGGCCCGGCAAAGTAGGTATTGGGCATGGAGTATATCCTCCTTCAGACAGTGGCAGTTCCCCTAATCGTTGCCCCATTGGCTTTGCTCCTCGGGAGGAAGCTCGGCAGGAACGTGGGCTGGATAGCCTTCGCCTCGCTGCTGTACACGACGGCGCTTCTGGCTTCTCTCGCATATTCTCTCTTCAACGGCGGCGCGGCCGTGCAGGAGAGCTACACCTGGGCGCCGGTCTCCGGGCTGGTCTTCGGGTTCCTCGGGGACAACCTGAGCGTACCCGTCGCCCTGACCATGAACATCGTGGTAACGGCTACATCGGTCTACTCGATGGGGTACATGAAGCACAGGCTGGAGGCCATGTACGGCGAGGAACGGAAGGGGCAGTACTCTCTCTACTTCCTCAACTTCATGCTCTTGGACGCCGGGCTGATCGGGATCTCCCTGTCCACCAACCTCCTGGAGCTGTACATGTTCCTCGAGCTGATGCTGATCCCTTCCGCCTTCATGATGGCGCTCTTCGGTTATGTCGACAAGGAGCGGGTCGCGATAATGTACTTCATCTGGAACCACCTCGGGGCGTTCATCTTCCTCGCCGGCATAGTCGTGGTCTACACTGCGACGGGGAGCTTCCAGATCTCGGCTCTCTCCTCGATTCCGCTGGGGACTATCGCGTATTGGGCGGTCGGCCTGATCCTCGTCGGCTGGCTCATCAAGATGGCAGTCTTCGGGGTACACATGTGGCTCCCCTACGCCCACGCTGAGCACCCCACGTCTTTCGCTCCGATAATGGCCACCATCGTGGCCGTCGGCAACTACGTCGTGGTCAGGCTGCTTGTCGAGGGGATGCCTGCGGCGTTCCTCCCGTTCTCCTTCCCGCTGATGGTGATCGCGCTGATCACGATGGTCTTCGGAGGGGCTATGACCCTGGTCCAGAACGACGTGAAGTACGTCTATGCCTGGTCCACCATAAGCCAGAACGCCTACTCTCTCCTCGGGATCGGGAGCATCACCCTCCTGGGGGTGTCCGGGGGCGTCTTCTACTTCCTCAACCACATAATCGGCAAGACCATCCTCTTCTGCGTCGCCGGGATCCTGGTGTCTCAGGTGGGGACGAGAGACATCCGGAAGATGGGAGGGCTGGCGTCGAAGATGCCCTTGACCGCGGCGCTAGTCCTGATCGGAACGATGGTGATATCGGCGGTCCCGCCCACTGGAGGGTTCCAGGCCGAGTGGATCCTCTTCGAAGGGGTCTTCGCCAGGGGGACGACTGGAGCCCTCGGATGGAACCTGTTCGTCGCCATCGGCGGGCTGGCCGCCACGATCTTCACCGTGGCTTACACGTTCTGGCCGGTGAGGAAGATATTCTTCGGGCCGCTACCCGCCGAGCTGAATGATGTCAAGGAGGCCCCGCTGATCATGACTCTCCCGATTCTCTTCCTTGCGATACTGGCAATCGTCATAGGCATCTATCCCGACCTCTTCTTCAGGTCGCTCTACCACTTCGCGAGCAGCATCGGACTGGGGGCCCGCTGAGCCATGACCGCCGTACCCGTCCCGTCGTACTTCGTTTGGCTCATCTTCATCCTCCCATACGTGGGGACGTTGGCCGCCCCTCTGACCGGGAAGGGGAAAGTCAGGGACATCGCGGCGGTGTTTTTCCCGTTCCTGTCCGCGATATTCGCTCTCTATCTGCTCATCCCCGTGCTGCAAGGTGACACCATCTCGCTGTTCAACTCGATAATCCCTACGTCCGTTCCATGGATACCTGAACTGGGGATCAACTTCGGGGTCCTCTCTGACCCATTCACCGTCATCATAGCGAACCTGGTCGCATGGATCAGCCTCCTCGTGATGGTCTACAGCGTGGACTACATGAAGGGAGACAGCGGCCTCACCAGGTATTGGTTCTTCATGAGCTTCTTCATCGGCAGCATGCAGCTCATAGTGCTGTCGGACAACCTGCTCGGGCTCTTCATCGGGTGGGAGGGGGTCGGCCTGTGCAGCTACGCCCTCATCGGGTACTATTATCACGACGAGAAAGAGAACTGGGTAGGGACCCCGGGATCGAAGGCCCTCGGGGAGGAGCAGGCCTATCCTCCGTCACATGCGGGGATGAAGGCGTTCTTCATGACCAGGGTGGGAGATCTGGCGATGCTCGCCGGAATACTCATCCTGTTCGTCTTTTCGGGGACCTTCAGCTATCACGCCCTGGCCACCTCCACAGGGTGGGCGGCGTCCCTGGCGGCCGCAGGGCTCCTCGTGCCGGTCGCGCTTCTCATCTTCGGCGGCGCCATAGGGAAGTCTGCCCAGTTCCCGCTCCAGGAGTGGCTTCCGGACGCGATGGCCGGCCCGGCGCCTGTCTCGGCCCTGATACACGCCGCGACCATGGTCAACGCGGGGGTCGTCCTTGTGGCCCGGATAGGCCCGATCTTCTACTTCGCGATGGCCGCCAACCCCGCCCTGATCCAGCCATTCTTCATGGTGGTGGCGTGGATAGGGGCGTTCACAGCGTTCCTGGCTGCCACCCAGGCCATGGTGGGGTTCGAGCTCAAGAAACTCTTGGCGTACTCCACGGTCTCCCAGATAGGATACATGATGCTGGCACTAGGACTTGCCGGCCTCTCCACGAACTTCGCGGAGGGGCTGTCGGCCGGCCTCTTCCAGCTCATGAGTCACGCCGTTTTCAAGGCCGCGCTCTTCCTGATGGCCGGAGTCCTCATACACCTGACGGGGACGAAGTACATCAACGAGATGGGCGGGCTCAAGGATAAGCTGAAGACGACATTCGCCGTCTTCCTGATTGCGGCTGCGGCGCTGTCGGGCATCCCTCCGCTCAGCGGGTTCTGGTCCAAGGACGCCATCCTCGCCACGGCATGGGGGTCGGGGCAGTACGGTCTCTTCCTGGTGGGGGCGGCGACCGCCGGGCTCACCGCCTTCTACGCCTTCAGGATGTTCGGCCTGGTGTTCTATGGGCTCAGGGGGAAGCCAGGACATGAAGCGCCTGGGCACGAGCTCAAGGAGCCGTCCCCGCTGAGCTGGGTCCCCTACTCCGCCCTCGGCGTCGGTACCGTCATCATAGGCATCCTGGGGTTCTTCAACCTGGGCGGCTTCCTGCAGGCTTCCTCGATCACGTACATCTACAGCCTATTCACCGGGGCGCTGTTCGGCGGGCTGAGTCCCGTGTCCCAGTTCAACTTCGTTTCATCCCTGATCACGCTCGGCTTTGTAGTCATAGGCCTGTTCGTCTCGACTCAGCTGTACGTAAGGAGGAAGATAGCGCCGTCGAGCATAGTGAAGGACTCCGGTTTGGCGCACGACGTCCACACCTTCCTCGAGAACAGGTGGTACATCAACGCCGTCTACTACAAGGTCTTCGTAAACGCCCCGCTCAGGGCGTCATACTGGGCCTTCGACAACTTCGAGATAGGCGTGCTCGAAAGGGTCAACAACGGAGCCAGAGCCCTCGCACTCTGGTTCTCGGCCGGAGGGAACTGGTTCGACAGGAACGTGGTTGAAGCGGCCGCAGACGGCTTCGCCAGGGTCGGGCAGGTCCTCTCGCGCACCTTCCGCAGGCTCCAGACCGGGATCCTCGAACAGTACGCGCTGGTCCTCGCGGTCGGTCTCATCATCCTGCTGCTGCTTTTCCTGCTGCTCTCGGGGGTGTACATCGCGATATGATCCCTATCCTCTCCATCGTGTTGTTCCTCCCCATAGTCGCATCGGTCCCGGCCTACCTCCTGCTAAAGAGGAGCAGAGCCTCAGGAATGTGGTTCACTCTGGGGGTGACGGTCGTCGAGCTACTGCTCGCCCTCTACGTCTTCTACTTCGTCTACGCCAACTTCGGGGGCCTTGCGGGGTCCGGGACGGGCCAGTACGCCCTGACCGAGGAGTACAGCTGGGTCAGCGTCGCCTCCTTCGGGGTCAACTACCTGGTCGGGGCCGACGGGCTCAGCTCTCCCCTGGTCTTGGCCACGGCCCTCCTGACCGTGTTCGCCGTCATCGGGTCCAGGAGGCTGATAGACAAGGACGAACCGGTCTACTATGCGCTGATACTCCTGTTCGAGGGGGCGATAGTCGGGGTCTTCCTCTCCCTCAACCTCGTGCTGTTCTACTTCTTCTGGGATCTCGTCATGGTGCCCATGTTCTTCCTCGTAGGGATCTGGGGGGGAGACAGGAAGACATACGCGGCCATGAAGTTCATGATATTCATCTTCACGGGCAGCATGATCCTGCTGCTCGCCCTGATGGCCGCCTACATGGGGGTCTCCCCCACGACCTTCGACATCCCCTCGCTCGCCGGTAAGATTCCCGCCGCCATCCAGTATCTCCCCCTCCTGGCTTCGTTCATCGGTTTCGGGATCAAGCTCCCCGTCTTCCCACTGCACAGCTGGCTCCCGGACGCCTACACCCAGGCGCCCGCGCCTGTAGCCGTCCTTCTCGCGGGGGTCCAGTCGGCCATGGGCGGATACGGGCTCATCAGGATAAGCATCGGTCTCTTTCCAGAGGCTGCCCACCAGTGGGCTTGGGCGTTCATGGCGGTCGGGGCGGTGACGATGTTCTACGGTGCCGGGGTCGCTATCCTGTCAAAGAACCTGAAGTCGATGTTCGCATACACGAGCCTAGCCGGCATGGGGTTCGTCGTGTTCGGCTCCTTCTCGACCATGGCGTCCGGGAGCATCATAGGGATGCAGGGGGCTATCCTCGAGATGTTCGTCCATGCGTTCACGGCCGGGTCCCTCTTCATGCTGGCGGGCTACATCCAGAAGGGGCTCGGGACCACAGACATCTCTCTGATGAACGGACTGCAGCGCCTGATTCCGAGGGGAGGGCTGCTCTTGGTCTTCTCGTGCGTCGGGGCCATGGCGCTTCCTCCGTTCGGGAGCTTCGTCGCCGAGGTCCTGGTGATCGTGGGCGGGATACACGCCACCCCCTACGCCGCGGTCACGATACTCGTCCCTGTGATGATTGGAGGATACATGCTCTGGATGATCAAAAGGGTGGTCCTGTCCCCGCCGCCCACCGGAGCCTCGGGGGTTGACATCCAGGCCCTGGACGCCGGTGTCCTGGCGCTCTATCTTGTCCCTCTCATCGTCATGATGTTCTTCTCGGTCCTGGTCCTCGGGCCGGCCGCCCCGGTCGTGCAACACATCCTCCAGCTGGTGAGCCACTAGAATGGACTACATCCTCGCTGCGGTGGTGGTGCTGGGAGCGGCCGCACTGGGCACGCCGGTACTCCAGACCGTGGAAAGCCGGTTCAGAGCAGGAGCTTACGCCTCGATGGCCGCCCTGG
This sequence comes from Nitrososphaerota archaeon, assembly GCA_029785825.1. NCBI lineage: Archaea > Thermoproteati > Nitrososphaerota > Nitrososphaerota archaeon. The sequence goes on from JAFLYY010000001.1 coordinate 256,029, forward strand.
CCCTGGCCATCGTCATGGTGGCGGCGAACACCGTCAACGGGGGGACAGGCATGGTCCCCTACTTTGGGAACCTGCTGGTGTCCGACCTCCTGGGGGACATATTCGCCCTGGTGGTGCTCTCGGTGACCCTGGCGGTGGCGGTGGCATCGCTCTACTCGTCACCGAACGGGCCGAACATCCCATCCTACTACTCTCTTCTGGTCTTCTCCGCTCTGGGGATGGTCCTCCTTTCGTACTCAGCGGACCTCCTCATGCTGTTCGTCGCATGGGAGTTGATGAGCCTTCCGACCTACGTGCTGGCGGGGTTCGACAAGAAGAGGGTCCAGTCGAACGAGGCCGCCGCGAAGTACGCCATACTCGGGGCGCTTTCGTCGGCGATCATACTCTACGCCATCAGCTTGACCTACGGGGTGGCGGGAACCACTCAGATGTCCGGAGTCGTGGCGAGGCTTGCCCTCGAGCCGTTCAATCCCCTCGTTAGCGTCGCTATCCTGCTCTTCGTCGTGGGCTTCGGGTTCAAGATGTCCATAGTCCCGTTCCACATGTGGGTCCCCGACGCCTACGAGGGTTCTCCACCAGCCATTGCCACCCTCTTCGCGACGGCTACCAAGAAAGCAGGTTTCGTGGCCGCCATCAGGGTCGTCCTGGTCATCGCCACCGTCTACGCCCTCGCCCCGAACTCCGTGTTTACCCTGGCGAATGTCCTTGCGGTCCTGGCTGTCATCACGATGACTCTTGGGAACGTCGCTGCACTCACGCAGAAGAGCATGACCCGGCTGCTGGCCTACTCCAGCATCGCCCAGGCCGGGTACATCCTGGTCGGCTTCGCCATCTTCGCCTACAGCCAGCAGACAGGTGCCTTCGCCTACAACGGCCTGCTCGGGCTGACGGGGTCGATCTTCCACATCGTCAACCATGCGATAATGAAGGGGGCCGCTTTCCTTGTGGCGATGGTCGTGCTCATGCAGCTCAAGAGAGGAGACCTCGGCGCGTACAACGGCCTGGCCAAGAGGATGCCTATCGCTGCGTTCACCCTGGCAGTCTCCTTCCTCGCGCTGGCGGGAGTCCCTCCTCTCAACGGCTTCTGGAGCAAGCTCCTGCTCTTCGTCTCGGTCATCAACACCCCCCTGGCCTGGGTGGCGGTCGCGGCGATACTGAACAGCGCCTTCAGCCTCGGATACTACTTCTGGGTCATCAAGCGCATGTATCTGGACCCGGGAGAGAGCACGGAGAGGGTCAAGGAACCTCTCTGGTCCGTGGCTCTGTTCGCGGTCCTGGTCGGCCTGATGATCGGGATAGGCCTATTCCCCCAGCAGTTCATCAGTCTCGCGTCAAGCGCGGCGTCGAGCGTCATCCCGTAGCCAAGGATGCCCCTTTTTCCGTCAGACGCGTTTCATTTGATGAACTCCTAAATAGGTAACCCGAAGCCCTCGTCTGTCCTTGGGCCTCGAAGAAATCGTAGCCAAGATCAGCCAGGACGCGGACGAGCAGGCGGCTAGACTAACGTCGGATGCCAGAGACGAGGCCAAAAAGGCAACAGATTCCGCAAGGGCCCAGGCAGACTCGATTATTTCTGACGCGAAGGCTGAGGCAGAGAGAGAGGCGCGCGCCGAAAGGCTCAGGTCCGTGGCCGCGGCGCGGCTCGCCGCGAAGAGAGAGCTGCTCCAGGCACGGGAGGAAGTCCTCAGTCGCTACGAGGACGTCCTGCGCAAGTCAGTAGACGACTTCATGGAGTCGGATGAGTACCTCGACTTCCTCGCGGGCGTCATAAAGGACGGGGTCTCGAAGATCGGAGAGGGGGCGATAGTCCACGTGACACCAGAAGACAGGAGTCGTCTGAAAGGCAAGAAGCTGCCAGGCGAGATGTCGAAGGACCAGGTCGACTTCAGAGGCGGGGCGCTCGTCATTTCAGTCGACGGCAAGCGGCGAGTAGACAACTCCATCGACTCCCTGCTCCGAGAGAGGAGCGACGCCATCAGGCTGAGGCTGGTCGAGAAGGTCTTTGGGGACGGGAAGAGCACCGCTTAGCAGGTGGGCCGACCGTGGTTGACGCGATGTACGCCTACGCGAACGCGAGAGTGAAGGCAATGCAGTCGGACCTATTCTCCCAGCAGAAGTTCGAGTCGCTGGTCTCGACCAAGGACTTCGGGGAGCTCACTCACGAGCTGAACCTGACCGTCTACAAGGACGACCTGGCGACCCTCGCCGTAAAGTACTCTGGGGCGGACCTCCTCGAGGCAGCCGTCCACAGGCACCTCGTCAGGATTTCGAAGAGCGTTCTGCTTCTCACGCCGGACGACTCGAAGGACGTCGTGTCCCTCATCCTCGGGAGGTGGGACATACGCAACGTCAGCCTGATCATAACCTCGAAGGCGATGGGTTATCCCCTCGGACAGATGACTGACGTCTTCCTCGTCTCCAGCACCGACTTCCCGCTCGGCCCCATGGCCGGGGTCCTTTCGTACTACGAGCTCAAGGAGCTCGCCGAAATGAAGGACGTGGCCGGTGTGGTGACCTGGGCGAGCAAGAGGTACGGAGGGGACTTCGAGGTCTATCTTGAGAAATACAGGACGGACGGGGACATCGGCCCGCTCCTCCTCCAACTCGAGCTCACCTACCTCAGGCGGCTCATCCTTTCCGTCCAGGGGAGGTCCGGGGCGGACGCCAGGGTCGCGGTGGCGCTGAAGTCCTCGATCGACGAGAAGAACATCATTGCAGTGCTGAAGGGGAAGGCGCGCGGCGTGGGAGCCCAAGACATCGTACGATATCTCGTGGAGGGGGGAAATCTCTCTGTGGCGTCCCTGGCAGAGCTGTACAGGGGGGCGAACGTGGAAGAACTGGTCGAGGGGCTCAGGCAGCAGTATGACCTTTCAGAGGCGCTCCCGGCATACAGAGAGAGCGGCTTGGTCGCGCTCGAAAACCTCCTCAGCAGGAGGATAGCCCAGAAGTCGATAGCATCCCTGAGGGTCGCCCCTCCGTCCCTGTCGTCAATCGTAGCGTACATAATGCTCAAGGATCTGGAAATCGACAACCTCGTGAAGGTCATCCGGGGGAAGGAGTACAAGGTCCCTGACAAGGAGATCAGGAGCTCCCTTGTCTATGCATAGGGCGCGCAGCGCGGACTGGCGTGACCCAGCCGGGAGGGAGCCCTAGATGGCTGAGAGGACAGACAAAACGATCGTCGTGGGGGATGACAAGGTCACCTTGGGGTTCAGACTCGCTGGGGTCTCCGAGTGGTACACTGTCGAAGGGGCCGAAGGGGCGAAGAAATTGTCCGAGCTGCTCGGTCGGGACGACGTCGGGATCATCATCGCCAGCAACTCTCTCAGGAAAGCCATGGACTGGAAGCTCCAGAACAGGGTGGAGTCCTCATCCAAGCCGATAGTCGTCTTCGTCCCCAGCAGGGCCGGGGACGAGGAGGGGGCAGAAGAGACCTCGCTCCAGGACCTCATCAGAAGGTCGATAGGGATAAATCTGGAATGAGAAGGGGAGGGAAAACCATCTCTTGGGCATCATAGTAAAGATCTCGGGGCCGGTGGTCGAAGCGGAGCAGATGAGGGACGCCAAGATGTATGACGTCGTCAGGGTCGGCGAGGAAGGGCTCATCGGGGAAGTCATCAGACTCTCCGGACCCAGGGTGGCCATCCAGGTCTACGAAGACACGGCCGGCATCAAGCCGGGAGAAAAGGTCGAGAACACAGGCGCCCCGCTGTCGGCTGAGCTCGGGCCGGGGCTCGCGACGTCAATCTTCGACGGCATCCAGAGGCCTCTCCCGGTCATAAAGGAAAGGGTCGGGGACATCATCAAAAGAGGAGTCTCGGCCGAGGCCCTCGACAAGAAGAAGAAGTGGAAGTTCGTCCCTGTGGCGAAGCGCGGAGACAGGGTCACCGTTGGGGACGTGGTGGGGACGGTCCAGGAGACGGCCTCTACCCTCCACAAGGTGCTTGTCCCCCAGGGGGTGGCCGGGGAGATAGCGGAGATCTCCGACGGGTCGTTTACGGTCGAAGAGCCGGTCTACGCGGTCAAGGGGGCGGACGGGACGAAGCGCCTGCCCATGATGCAGAGGTGGGAGGTCAGGAGACCGAGGCCCTACGCCCAGAAGCTCCAGCCCGAGAAGCCTCTGATCACCGGACAGAGGGTCATCGACGCCTTCTTCCCCATCGCCAGAGGAGGCTCGGCCTGCATACCCGGGCCTTTCGGCAGCGGCAAGACGGTCACCCAGCAGAGCCTGGCGAAATGGTCCGACGCAGACGTAGTCGTTTATGTCGGGTGCGGGGAAAGGGGGAATGAAATGACGGAGGTCCTCACCACGTTCCCCGAACTGGAAGACCCGAGGAACAAGAGGCCCCTGATGGAGAGGACGGTGCTGATAGCGAACACCTCCAACATGCCCGTGGCTGCCAGAGAGGCGAGCATATACACGGGGATAACGATAGCCGAATACTACAGGGACATGGGGTACGCGGTGGCGCTGATGGCCGACAGCACTTCGAGGTGGGCAGAAGCACTCAGGGAGATCAGCGGGAGACTGGAGGAGATGCCCGGCGAGGAAGGATACCCCGCTTATCTCGGGAGGAGGTTGGCCGAGTTCTATGAGAGGGCCGGAAGCGTCATCACTCTCGGCAGAGAGAAGAAGGAAGGGTCCGTAAGCGTGATTGGAGCCGTTTCCCCGCCGGGCGGGGACATATCGGAGCCCGTCTCCCAGAACACCCTCAGGGTCACCCGGGCGTTCTGGGGGCTTGACGCGAGCCTCGCCTCCAGACGGCACTTCCCGTCCATCAACTGGCTGACGAGTTATTCGCTCTACAAGGACGTGCTCGCAGGCTGGTATGCAGCCAATGTCTCCACAGACTTCCTCGAGATGCAGTCGAAGGCGATGCTCATCCTCCAGCAGGAAGCCGAACTCCAGGAGATTGTGCAACTCGTGGGGCCAGACGCCCTTCCAGAAAGGGAACGGGCGGTCCTCGACGCGGCGAGGATGATCAGGGAGGACTTCCTGCAGCAGAGCGCCTTCAGCGAGGTGGACGCGTTCACTTCGATGAAGAAGGAGAGGCTGATGCTCAGGGTCATACTTTCATTCCACGACATGGAGCTGAAGGCAGTGGAGTCCGGGATCCCCCTCGCCAGGGTCCTCTCTCTTGAGGTCAGGGGGAGGATCGGGAGGATGAAAGAAATCCCCGAGGACAGGGCGGAAAGCGAGATATCCAGCCTCCTGGGGGACACGGAGGCCTCCTTCAGGTCGCTTGCACCGGAAGCGCAATCAGATGCGGCGGCAGGGAAGGGAAGTCCATGAGCCAGATAGAGTACACTTCGGTCACGAGGGTCGCCGGGCCGCTCCTCTTTCTAGAGGGGGTCAAGGACGCCGGCTACAACGACCTGGTGGAGATCACGCTCCCTAACGGCGACACGAAGAACGGCCAGGTCCTTGACACGAGCGCCGGACTGGCAGTCGTCCAGATTTTCGGGACAACCACAGGGCTGGACCTTCCGAACACCAGGGTGAAGTTCAAGGGCGAGACGGTCAAGCTCCCTGTCTCCGATGCGATGCTGGGGAGGATCTTCAACGGGCTGGGAGTCCCCAGGGACGGCGGTCCGCGGATTGTCTCCAGCGAACGACCAGACATCTCAGGGGGAGCGATCAACCCTTACTCCAGGGCCGAGCCGTCGGAGTTCATCCAGTCCGGGATATCCTCCATCGACCTCATGAACACGCTTGTGAGAGGACAAAAGCTCCCGATCTTCTCTGGGGCAGGGCTGCCGCACAACGACCTAGTGGCCCAGATCGCCCGCCAGGCGAAGGTCCTCGGCAAAGAGGAGAGCTTCGCAGTGGTCTTCGGGGCCATGGGGATGACGAGCGAAGAGGCAAACTTCTTCATCCGCGACTTCGAGAACACCGGAGCCCTCGAGCGGGCCGTGCTGTTCCTCAACCTGGCGGACGAGCCTTCCATGGAGCGCATCATCACCCCCAGGATGGCCCTCACGACCGCCGAGTATCTCGCCTTCTCTCAGGACATGCACGTCCTGGTGATACTCAGTGACATGACCAACTACTGCGAATCGCTCCGCGAGGTCTCTTCAGCCAGGGAAGAGGTGCCGGGACGAAGGGGGTATCCTGGGTACATGTACACGGACCTCTCATCCATCTACGAGAGGGCGGGGAGGATCAAGGGGAAGAAGGGGTCGATCACCCAGATCCCGATACTCTCCATGCCTGGGGACGACATCACCCACCCGATTGCAGACCTCACAGGGTACATCACTGAAGGGCAGGTGGTCATGAGCCGCGACCTGCACCGCAGAGGGGTGTACCCGCCCATCGACGTCCTCCCGTCACTGTCAAGGCTGATGAACCAGGGGATTGGGAAGGGGAGGACCCGCGAAGACCACAGAGGAGTCGCGGACCAGCTCTATGCCGCCTACGCCCAGGGGAAGGACCTCAGGAGCCTCAGCGCCATAGTCGGAGAGGCCGCCCTCACAGAGACCGACAGGGTCTATCTGAGGCTGGCTGACAAGTTCGAAAAGGAGTTCGTCACTCAGGGGAAGTATGAGGACAGGACCATCGAGGACGACCTCAGGATAGGCTGGGGGATTCTCAGCGCTCTCCCTGAGGGGGACCTGAAGAGGGTCAAGAAGGAGTTCATCGACAGGTACTACAAGGCGCCCGCTGCCGCCAAGACGCCCTGAAAGAGGGAGTAGACAGTCATGTCCGCCCGCGAGTCGGTCAAGCCGACCAGGATGGAGCTCCTCAGACTGAAGTCGAGGATACGCCTGGCCAACAAGGGGCTCAGCCTCCTAAAGCGGAAACGGGCCGCGCTGATCGTCGAATTCTTCAAGATAAACAGGAAAGCGCTAGACCTGAGGAAGAAGCTCAAGCAGACCATGGACAGGAGCTACACCTCGCTCAAGGTGGCCGAGATGTATCACGGGAGGATAACGCTGGAGAGCGTTGCCTACAGGGCAACGAGGATGAAGGGCCTCTCCATAACCACCAGGAACGTCATGGGGGTCAAGATCCCTGAGATCGCAGGGAGGGACGCGCAGTACAAGGTGATGAACGAGCAGTACGCCCTGGTGGGGCTGTCGGTCAAGACGGAGGACGCTATGGCGGGGTTCGCCGAGGCGCTACGGATCAGCCTCGACATCGCGGAGGTCGAGAACACCCTGAGAAAGATACTGGCAGAGGTGGAGAAGACCAAGAGGAGGGTAAACTCCATAGAGAACGTCCTGATACCCCGCCTCCAGGGCCAGGCGAAGTACATCTCCATGAGGTTCGATGAGATGGAGAGGGAGAACTTCGTCACCCTGAAAACGGTGAAGGCGAAGCTGTCCGCGGAAAAATGAAGAGCAGCGGGTCTGACACCCGTCGCGGCTGGCTCGTCAGGAACTTCTGGCTGCTGACGATGCTCGTCAATCTGGTTATCCTCTTCGTCTTTCTCGTCGTCCTGATTATCGTGCTGTCCTGAAGGCCACAACCTATTAATGCCGTCGATGGCGGGCCGGAAAAGATGGCCGGAGCCGCCAAAGACCAGACTCAGCAGGCCGTTCAGCCTGAGCAGGCAGCAGTCCTTGAGCGCGTGAAGAGGGCAGAGGTGGAGGCGAGAGCAAAGCTCGAAGCGGCGGCGTCTCAGTCGGAGAAGATCAAAGCGGAGGCGAAGGAAGAGGCGGACGGGATCGTCGCCGAAGCAACGAAAAAGGCGTCCGCTCTACGCTCTGAACTTCTACGGGCAGGAAGAGCAGAAACTGAAAGGGAGCTGGATTCCATAAGGCACGAGGCTTCCGAAGCGGCCGAAGGGGTCAGGCGCCAGAAGGAGAGAAAGATCCCCACTAAGGAGATACTCGACTCCGTCCTCACCCTGTAGGTAGAAGCGCTTTGCTAACCCCGGTCCCCATGGAGAGGGTAAGGGTCGTCGCCCTCAGAGAAGATCTCTCAGGGATCCTCTCTTCCCTCCATGAGGCGAAGGCGATGCAGCTAGAGCAGGTCGAAAGGAGCCCCGCGGACGGTTTCGGGGAACCGGCCCCTCCGGAGCTCCAACGGAAGGTGGCAGACGAGAGCTTCAGGTTCGAAGGGCTGGTGGCGGCGCTCCCGCCGGTGCCGTTCGAGGGCCAGGTGCAGTTCGACGGAATCGATGACGTCCTGAAGAAAGCGGACGAGCTCAAGATAGACGAAGACGTCAGAAAGTTCAAGACCGAGATTGAGGGCATCGACGTCAGGCTGGCAAGGAACAAGGCATACCTGCAGAGCCTCGAGAGGGTCGCGTCTTTCCGGAGTGACCTGTCCGTCCTCACAGCTTCGGCCCTGATATCCGGGTTCTATGCGGTCCCTCGGGATTCGTACGACGCGTTCCGGGCCGAGCTTACGGCCGCTGCCAAAGACGGCGTTGTGGAGAGCTACTCCATGTCCGACGGAGACGCGATGGCCCTGGTGGCGGTCCCGAGGAAGGCTGAAGAGCAGGTGAAGCCCGTGTTCGAGAAGTACAAGGCGCTCAAGGTGGACCTCCCCTACGACCTCGGGAGCCCGGAGCAGGCCAGGAAGAAGCTCGAGGAGGAGTCCGCCGCCCTCGGCGCGTCCAGGTCCAAGGCCGAAGCGGGCTTGAAGGAGATTTCCAAGAAGCGTTACGGGGATGTCCTTGCAATCCGCGAGGCGCTTGCCATCGAAACCCAGAGGCATGAGGCCATCGGCAAGCTGGCCCAGAGCGACAGGACGGTCCTCTTGGAGGGGTGGGTCCCGAAGCCCCGGCTGGGGCCGCTGGAGGAGAGCCTCCGCGCGTCGGCGTCGGGAAGGGTGGTGTTCCTGAAGGTGCGGGGGCGAGAGGAGGACGCTCCCACCCTAATGGAGAACAGCGGGAGAGTCAAGCCATTCGAGTTCCTGGTCAGGTTCTTCTCCCTCCCTAAGAGCGGCGAGATCGACCCTACGCTGACCTTCTCCATCGTCTTTCCGATCTTCTTCGGCCTGATGGTGGGAGACGTGGGGTACGGGGCCGTGATCTTCATGACAGGGCTCTACTTCATGAGGATAGGGACCGGAAAGAGCAGCGCCAAAGCCATCCCCAAGGCCATCCGCTCTTTCGGGAGGGGGATGATGGGGAAGAGGACCTTGGGGACTGTCGGGAAGATCCTGATGACCGGCGGGGTCTCCGCCATGTTGTTCGGCGTCCTCTTCAACGAATACTTCGGAGCCGCCCTACCCTGGTACGCAGCATTCCTCAACGTCGTCGTCCAGCTCCCCCTGCTCATGGTGATCACCATATTCATCGGGATCGGGCACATCACCCTCGGCTACCTTTTCGGGATCTACCTCGGGTTCAAGACCGGCCACAGGAAGCATGCCATCGGGAAGATAGGATGGCTCGGGTTCATGTGGAGCGGAACGGTGGGGTTCGCCGACTTCTTTGACCGGTCGCTGTTCCCGTCTCCGCTCACTGCGGCCTACGTGTGCATCGCCTCACTTGTCGCCTTCGGGGTCGTAGTGGGGGTGAGCGAGGGGCCGAGGTTCGTGATGGAGATTCCTACCCTGGGGAGCCACGTGATGTCCTACGCGAGGATCCTCGGGGTCTTGCTCGCGTCCGTCCTGCTCGCTTCTATCGTCGACACGAGCCTCGCTTCCAGCGTGGGGAGGGCCCCGATCACGGCTGTGGTCCTGGTCGCCGTCATCACCCTGATGGTCCACCTGCTCAACATAGTCCTCGGCATATTCGAGCCGTCCATCCAAGGGGTGAGGCTCCACTACGTCGAGTTCTACACCAAGTTCTTCGAAGGGAACGGCAAGCAGTTCGCTCCGTTCGCTGTAAGGAAGAGATACACGAAGTAGCGCTGGCGGCCCGCAAATCTGTTCCGTCCAGCGAGTAACAGTTAAAAGTCCCTCACAGCGGAGCGGGAAAAGAATCGGGAATGGCGTTCGTAATGGACCTGCCGACGGCCCTGACGTTCATCGCAGCAGCCATCGCCATGGCGGGTGGCCTCATCGCTACAGGAATCGCGCAGTCCGGCATCGGCGCGGCAGGGATGGGAGTGGTTGCTGAGAAACCCGAAAGGACGGGGACGGTCCTCTTCTTCCTGGTCATCCCTGAGACCCTCTTCATATTCGGGTTCGTCGTCGCCCTGATAATGATGCTGCAGATACTGCACCCGTAGCGAAACTGCTGTCCGGATACCGGTTCGGGGCGCGCTCTTCGCTGTTCAGTACTGCCTGAGAATCGAGAAGTCTGAGAGGTCCTCGAGGAGGACCGTCGCTTCGTTCCTGGGAAGGTGCATCAGCATCCGCTTCGCCTCTTCGGCAAAGGACTGCGCCTGTGCAGTCATTTTCCCGACCACCTCGCTCTCGCTGTGGGTCTTCAAGAGGCCCAGAGAGACCTTGTCCTTAGACCTCCAGTCGAGAAGGTCGTCCTTGAGCTGGTAAGCGACTCCGATGCACCTGCCGTACTCTGCCAGTGCCTGCACCTCCTTCTCTCCTCCTCCGGCGATCAAAGCACCCAGCTTCGAGGAGGTCTCGAAGAGGGCTGCAGTCTTCTCCGTTACTATCCTGATGTACTCGTCCCAGGTCAGCTTGTAGATCTGGGGGTCGATGGTCAGCTCCGAGTACTCTCCCTCTGACATCTGGAGCGCGGCATAGCTCAACTCCTCCGCGACCCTGCTGTCTTCGTACCGGGCGGCTATCGCTAGGATCATGGCGAAGACGAAATCAGCGCTGAGAAGGGAGGCGCTGTACCCGTACTTCAGGTGGAACGGCATCTTGGCCCTCCTGACCTTCTCCTCGTCAATGACGTCGTCATGGATTATCGATTCCGTGTGCAGCAGCTCGACCGCCGTGGCGGCCCCTAGTACCGAGTCGTCTTTACAGCCGAGGGCTTCGGCGGAAAGCATGAGCATGACGGGCCTGACGCGCTTCCCCCCTTCGATCGAGTAGACGAGGGGATCGTGGAACCTCGAGTGGGCGTAGAGCTTGAGCTCTCGCTCAAGGGCCGAGTCCACACGCTTGGCATATGACCGCATACGGGCTTCCAGCGCTTCGAGTGTGACCGCCCCGTCGTCTCCCCCTCTCCCCATGCCGACGTCGAAGGGGTTAGGCTCATTATATAATCGGTTCCCCTAAGCGTTCGAGGGTTGTTTCCATTCAGGGTCCATCAATTGAAGATAGGAATGCTGCACTTCATCCTCCTCCCCAAGCTGAACCGGGCCCAGTCTAACTTTCTAGTGTCCGCATTCGAAAGGAGAGGGTACGCCGTAGAGGGGCGCGGGCGCATCTGTGCGAGGCGACGCAGGGAGAGGGTGCACGTGGAACCAGCCGGCTACTGCTGGTCTGCCACAGACCCGGCCGACCTTATCCTTCCTCTTGTCCAGGACCTCATCTCATTCCCCAAAGAGAGGGTGTCTCCGAAGGAGCTGGAAGGCATGTACCTCCTGGCCGACGGGTCATCTGGACGGGGAGCCGTCAGGTTGTCTCCCAGGCTCGAGACGTACAGCAGGTGGGCGCGGCTTCGCAGGGAAGGCGGGTGCGGGCTGTCACCCGACGAGGGGTTGGTTGCGTCGTCGCTGATGGGCAGTTCCGAGGGTCCCTGTTCCATGGTGACCGACTACTACAGCGACGGAGCGGTCCCGGTCATATGGGGAAGAAGGCGGTACTTCGAGGCTTCTTTGCCTCCGGAGGAGGCGTCAAGAACTCTGCGAAGCGTGGGGGTGAAAGGGGTAAGGAACTCCTACCTGCCGATGGGGGGCTCTCCCTTGCCCAGAAGCATGGAGGTGGCCAGGGGATGGGCCTCGGATATCGCACTGGGCGACTGGTGCTTCTTCACCTCCTCGTAGCGGGAAAGCTCTAATTGGCGAGCCGGCTGGGGCGTCCCAGCCCCGGTAGTATAGTCCGGTCAAAGCTAGGCTGCCGAAAGTATGCTGGCCTTTCGAGTCGGCGACCCGGGTTCGAATCCCGGCCGGGGCATGATTTTTCGGGTTTGGTCTGACGCTTTCGGGGTCAGGATGGCTCGCTGAACAACAACCCTGCCCTCGTATCTCCTTGGGGGCCAGATGAAGTGAAATCTGCAACGGGAAGGCTTCGTCAGGGGAGGACGGCGGTTACGTCCAACTCGATTAGCATGTCTGGTCGTGCTAACCCGTCGACCAAGACCAGAGTGCTCGCGTAGTCAGGTGGAGAAGTCAAGGAATTCGCTTTCACCCAGGACTCTCTGGCCGCCCTGTATCCGTCTAGGTTCTTCCTACCCACTACGTAGGCCACAAGCTTGACGATATGGTTGACGTCGGTCCCTGCTTCCCCGAGCCGGGTGCTGACTTTTTGGAGCGCGACTGTCGTCTGCGTCTCAACATCCTGCCCACACTCACCTGTAGAAGGATCTATGCCTTCAACTCCTGACAGATAGACACTCTTGTTCGCGACGATTCCTTTGGTCCACATCATCTTCTTTCCGCCGTAGGTTATCCCTCCGATGGGCTTCGTCGACGAGCTTTCCAAATGGAGTGTTATCAGGGTGCCGTTACTTGATGTTATTGCCGCGAGTAGGGTTCATCGTGCATGCACCTAGACAAAGTCGCCTCGGTCCAACGCCAAAGCCCGGAGCCGGCGCGGCGGCACCGCTAATGCGCTCCCCCGCTCTCCTGTTCGTCCAAGGACTCGACCAGCCTCCTCAGTATCTCCCTCTCCAGTATCGTCCCCAGCAGTCTCCCGGAGCCGTCGACCACCGCGACGATAGGGACGTTGGTCTCCCTGAAAAGCACCGTAAGGTTGAGGCCGGGTTCGCTTTCTTCCACCTCGACCAGCTCCGCCAGCGGGGCTTCCGACACCTTGCCCGCCATCTCCCGTCTTGAAAGACCGGTGACGTCGCGCATCAGAAGGGTAGCCACAGGCTTCCCTGCCTTGAGGACCACGGCTGCGCGCGCGTCGAAATCAAGGAGCGTCTTGAACGCATGTCTGACCGGCTCGTCGTCACTGACCGCCACCGTCGGCAGGGTCTTGCAGATGTCACCCGCCGTCATCGATTGGAGGTGTAGCTTGACCACCTTCTTCTGAGTGCTCCCCTCGTGGTCAATCGAGACTAGTTCGGCACGGCGCCTGAAGAGGAGAGGCGAGGTCAGGGAGAGGAATACGATCCCTATGGCCGTAGCAGAGTAGAGGAAGCTCCCTATAAGCGCGGTTCCCGCGGTGAAAGCAGAAACGAGCAGCGCCGCGTCCACCCCTCCTTTCACACTCGTCCCGAACGCGTTACGCCATCGGTCCATGTGGAAGAAGCCGGCCGAGGCTGCTCCCACAGCAGCGTCTGAAGCAAGGGCGACTCCGAAAATGCCCAAGCCGACGGCGATAAGAGCTGGCGTGACGTGGATGAAGTAGAGGCCGAGGCCGGCGAAGAACATAGGCTCGAAGAAACCATAGGTGAACGCACGCAGCTTCTCCATCAGGACCGGCCTGGCGGCGAGGAACTTCTGCATCAGCAACCCCAGGAAGAGGGCTACGATCGCCGCGTTGAAGCCTGTGACCTGGCCGACGAACCCCGCAATCAGGAGAATGGAGATGATTATCGCAAAGACGGCTTCGCGGCTCTTCAGGTGGACTTCGACCCACTCCAGAAGCGGGACCATCACATACCTGCCGAATACCACGATTCCGAGAATCGCGGCCACGAGCTCCCCTGCGGTGACGGCCACGGACAGGAAGGTGATGGCTCTGCCGGCGAGGTCGAAGATGAACGAGTATAGGATTACGGCGGCGACCTCTATGACGAGGACCTGGGAGAAGATGGTCGTGCCTTCGTCAGTCCTGGCGAGCCCGGTGTCGGTAAGTAACCTGGACAGCGGTCCCGCGCTGCTCATACCAGCAACGACGCCTACGACCAAGGCCTCGGTCAGCTGCCTGAACAGGAAATAGGATATCACGGTGATTGCCAGGAACCGAACAACGAACTGTGCCAGGGAGACCACGAGCGAAGACTTCTTGGCAAACGCCCCCCTGAGCCTTGCAGCCTCGAACTCCTCGGCCCCGCTCACGAAAAGAAGGAAGTCTATTCCGATTGAAACGAACAGTGCGATGGTCGGGAGCACTTCTACCGCATTGAGGACGCCGGGGCCGAGCAGCATGCCGACCAGGATGGCGCCGACGAAGGGGATGAGACCCGCCCTGCGGAACGCCTCTTCACCGAGCTTTGCGGCGATGAGCAGGATTCCGAGATATGCGAGCGAAGATACGGCCAGTGGAAAACTCGCTAGGATCGCCAATCGAACAGTTCTACTCTGCCCTCACAGCTGCGTTACGGGGTTTTTAACAGGATGTCCTCGTCCCGTGTCAATAGGCACACAGAGGTCAGCCGTTGTCGCAGCCGCGCGCTGACCACCCTGTGCTGGCTTCACTCACGCGTTGAAGATCGGGATGAATGGTGTCACCAGCATGCTGAAGAGGAGGAGGGCGAGCACGACTAGCGTGATCTTGACATATGTCATGTCCTTCTCTGCGGCGAACAGGAGAATGGAGAAGAAAACCCTCGACACCGGGGTCGCGATGAGAACGATCACCCCGAGCTCGATGATGGAGAAGGGATCTAGCCTGGCCACCCCAAGGGCCAGAGAGGAGAAGGACGGGCTGAAATTACTCTGAGTCACTTGGCCTGGGACGTACCTCAGGAAGACCGAAGAATCGCTGAAGCTGTAGCTCGCAATCAGCAGCACGGTCCCGACGACGAGGATTGCGGCTGAGATCAAGACCCCGTATCTCAGGACGCGACTTATCACGTCGTTCATCGCTTCTCGGTCGCTGAGGTTCATCTCCGAATCATACTCCGAGGGCCCTGATTATCATCTCGACCGCAGAGATTGCCAGCACTATTGCGAAAATCTTCCTGACTGTCGGGTTCCTCGCTCTCAACAGGAATCTGGTCCCAATGAAGGCGCCGATGAGGATCCCAATGGCGACGGGTGCGACGATGAAGGGGTTGACGTCACCCCTCGCAAAGTAGATGCCTGCACTCGCCGCCGCGGTGACGCCAATCATGAAGTTGGAGGTGGTCGTCGAGACCTTCATGGGGAGCTTCATCGCCAGGTCCATGGATAGGACCTTGAACGTCCCGCTCCCGATTCCCAGCAGCCCCGAGATGAGCCCGGCCGCGAACATGCCGACGAGGCCGCGCTCGGGTCTGGTGGCATTGTAGTTTATCGTCGACCCGTCTACCTCGGTGTAGGATCCCTGAAGCGATAGGCGCTTGGCGAGACCCACCAGTTCGGGGTTGGTGGGGATGTCCTCGCCAATCTGTCTGATTAGGGGGACTAGCGACACCAGCAGAATGCCCCCGAAAATGAGCTCAAGGAGGAAGGCATTGGTGTATGCCGCGATGGCCGCCCCGATGATCGCCCCCGCTGTCGTCGCCAGCTCTAGGAACATGCCGATACGCAGGTTAGTCATCTTGTCCTTGACATAGGTCGCGGCCGCTCCGCTGGACGTCGCTATGACCGAGACGATGCTGGCCCCAATGGCAAAGTGGATGTCCACCCCAAGTAGTATCGTAAGTATGGGGATGATTATCACGCCACCCCCGAGGCCCACGATCGACCCCAGCGCCCCCGCCATGATTGAGGCGAAGAAGACGATGATGAGAAATTCGAATCCTATCAACGAAAGTGCGTCCGTCTCGGGTGTAAAAACGAGTGGATTTACGCATTCCAAACCCAGGCAGACTCCAAGGGGTATCAGAGTCCGGTCGCCTTCCGGAGATGACAAACTCCCCCCGGCGGCCGCCTGCCGGCCGAAAGCGACCTCGAGCTTCACTCGGTCGTCTGCGGCCATGCGGCAGTCATCAAAGCATGTTCGGCGCTCCTCTGCGCGGGGTGGCAGACAGCCCCGAGCTGCAGAAGCGCGTCGATTTTAGCTGCCGCGCCTGCTGTGTTGGGCTTCCACATGAGGAAGCGCGGGCCGCTCTAGCCTACGAGCCTGCCCCCGGACACGACGGCCTTCCCGTCGACGGCGAGGGTTCCCTTCTTCACCTGGCCCCTGAAGCCGAAGCCGCTCAAGGAGAGCGACCCGGCCACGAACCTGTCCTGCCCCCACCCATATCCTAGCTTCGGGTTGAGCCCGAGGCTGAAGAAGTTGACCTTCCTCCGCCCGGGAGCCGACGACTCGACCAGCTTCTTCACCTTGGCACTCTCGGGCGACTCCCAGGATGCCAGCCTCCCTTTCTCGAACTGGAGCTTGATCTTGGATATCACCCCCAGCTCGGTCAGGGTGTCGGTGAACACGACTGTCCCCTCAGCGCTTTCAGGGTCCACTTCCTTTCCAACGAACCCGGGAGGGACATAAGCCATGTTGGCCCCTGCCTTTCTGTCCTCGTCGTCAACGCTTCCGTCCTCCGTCTGGAGTTCTCCTTTCAGCGAGAAGGTCATCCGCCCTCCCGCCGTGAGCAACTCTGCCTGGGCCCCGTCAGCGAGGGCAGGTGTAATCTTCCCGGCCGACGCCGACAGGCTGCCAAAATCAACTAGCGCCGCCTCGAGTTGGGCACGAACCAGGTCCTCCGCCCTCTTACCGAGGACCCGGGCAAGGTCCTTTCCCACATAGCCAAAAGAAAGCCTGGCTCCCCTGAGCCCCGCCTTCTCGGCGGCCTGGTACCATGAGGAGTTGTAGCGGGTGGACTTCACCCGCTCGCCAGGTTTCAGAGTCTTGGAATATGGCCCCAGCGCCTGACCAGGGATGAAGACATAGGCGTCGGTCGTTGAGAGAAGGCCGTGTTCGTTCCGCCCCATTGCGCCGACCGAGTCGTCCGGGGCCCTCCTGACGCCTTCTACGTAGGCCCTCTCGTCCTCGTAGACCAGAATCGCCGGGCACCCAAGGGCCCGGGCCTCCGCGAGCACCCGTCTGGCGAAGGGGATCCCGTTGTCCCACGACTCGACCGTGACGGAGTCCCCTTTCCTTACATGGAGGGTCTCCTTCAGGACCTTCTGTGCGACCTTCGTGTAGAGAGTCTCGAGTTTGTCTCCAGCCATGCCCTACCGGTCTGAACTCCACTATATACGGCGCGTTCTCGCCCTAGGTCAGTAGATCCAGGCCTGCAGGGGCCTTCTGAGGAGTTCCTTCAACGCCCCCTCCGCCGCCTCCACTCCGTTGACTTCCATTGTCCCTAACTTCCTCCCCGGGAACCCTCCTATTCCCACGGAGTAGGTCATGATGGTATATCTCAGGCCGAACCTGGTCACGAACACCAGGGCCCTCTTCCCCCCGTACCTCCCCACCAGCCTGACCCCGGAGTCCTGATCCAGGACCGTCAGTCTCTTCTTCAGCCCTGCGACTGAGGTCACCCTGTCCTCGTAGAACACGGGATGACGCTCCCCCTCCCTCATTCAAAAACAAATACCCGGGTCTTTGCGGTGGCTGGAGCGTTGAAGGGCACCCCTATGCTCTATGACACCCTGACCGGGCGGAAGAAGCCCCTCCGCCCCCTCGTCCCGCCCAAGGTGCGCATGTTCGTCTGTGGTCCGACGGTCCAGTCGGCGATTCACATGGGGCACGCCAGGACGTTCATCTATTTCGACGCCCTCGCGAAGTATCTGGGTCACCTCGGGTATGATGTCGAATTTCTCATGAACATAACAGACGTCGACGAGAGGGTAACCCGGGCCGCAGCCACGACCAGGGAGGACCCCTTGGCCTACTCGGAGAGGATGATCCGCTCCATGCTCGAAGACGTCAGGAACCTGAACATTACCTCGGTTTCCCGCTTCGAGCCGGTCTCTCGTCACTTCGACGAGGCGATCAGGCAGGTCGGGGTGCTGCTCGAAAAAGGGTTCGCCTACGAAGCAGACGGATGGGTCTACTTCGACACCACCAAGTTCACCCCATGGGGGCGCCTGTCCCACCAGTCCAAGCGCGACCTTTCCCTTCGGCCCCTTGAGCTCTCCCCCAGGAAGAGGAACCTGAACGACTTCGCGCTTTGGCGTCCTGAAGTCCTCGTCGAGGGGCGTTGGAAGAGCCCCTGGGGCCTGGGCTCCCCCGGCTGGCACATACAGGACACCGCCGTGACCGTCCCCATCCTGGGCGACCAGTACGACATCCACGGGGGGGCATACGAGCTGGTCTACCCCCACCACGAAGCAGAGATTGCCCAGGCCGAGTCTCTCACGGGCGCCAAGCCACTGGTCAAGCACTGGATGCACACCAACCTCCTCAAGGCCGACGGGCTGAAAATGTCGAAGTCCCTCGGCAACGCCGTCACTGTAAATGACGCCCTCGGGTCCACTACGGCGGACGAGATGAGGCTCACGTTCCTATCCATCCACTACCGGAGAGAGGCGGACTTCTCGGGGTTGGGCGCTGCTAGGGCGAGGCTCCGGACCATGAAGGCGGCAGCACGGGAGCTCGGCATGGGTGGAGAGGAGGGTGGGGACATGGTCCCCTTCGAGAACG
Organism: Nitrososphaerota archaeon; assembly: GCA_029785825.1. Lineage (NCBI taxonomy): Archaea > Thermoproteati > Nitrososphaerota > Nitrososphaerota archaeon. Next base: position 274,405 of record JAFLYY010000001.1, read on the forward strand.
CACTGAACGACGACTTCGACACTCCGCGTGCGGTCGACTGGGCAGAGCGGACGCTCAGGGCTGCCTCCAAGCGCTCCAACACGAAGGACGCGAGAGCAATGGCTGCGCCTGCCATAGAGGGGCTGAGGATCCTGGGGGTGGACCTCCTCGCGAGTCCCTGACCAGGCCGACGCCGAGCTGAACGAGCTCGGCTGGTGGTCGAAGTGGGCGAAGCTCAGGCGGCATGGGGACGGCTACCTGCTGCTTTCCAACGTCCTCAAGGAGCGGTTCTTCAACCGGGCAGGCTCGCTGTCCTGTCAGGGGGTAACGTCCACCACCGCCTGGGCCGAGCCTCTCTTCGCGCGAGTCCGTGCGCCCCCGACCATGCTCGTCTATGACTCGTGTGAGGCCGTCGAGCCCCTCCTCGCTTCGGGGTACAGGCAGTCTGATACCATGACTACGCTTTTTTCGAGGGGGCCGATAGGGCGGAGCGGCGATGGAACTCCCGTCGTCTCAACCGACCCCGGCAGGTGGGTGGCGGGGTACCTCAGTTCCTTCTACGGTACCACGGAACTGGCCGAGGCGCTTTCTCGAATCGTCTCCTCTCTTCTGGACGTGAAGTCTGTGACGCTAATGGAGTCGAGGGTCGGGGGACACACAGCCGGGGTCCTGGCTCTGTTCAGGACGCCAGGGGTGGTCGGCGCCTACTGCGTCGGCACGGTGCCCGAGCAAAGGGGACGGGGAGTCGCGACGGGACTCCTGGAGAAGGCGAAGGAGGTTGCCGACTCCGAAGGGAGGGCGCTCATCTTGCAGACGCTCGCTTCGGACGGCGTGCTAGGGTTCTACGTCGACAGAGGGTTCGAGATTATGTACGCGAAGAGGATGCTGGAGAAAAAAAGGCTCAAATGACCAACGAGCAGCAGGACAATGTCGTGGACCTGGGTGTAGCGATAGAGAGGAGTTCGGCGATAGGCCACCACCCGTTCACGAGCGTCTTCGTGGGGTTCGAAAAGGTGCGCGCGGTCAAGGCTATCTTCGGGAAAGAAACTTCTGAAGTCCTCCGAGCGTTGTCTGTTGAGGTAGCCGAGGGGAGAGGGTACATGAAAATCAACGACCACGCTGGGTCCATAGTTGTGAGTGCGAAATACCTCAGGGAGGGCAAGGAAGTCGACGTCTACCTTGACGTGATACACGAGCTGGTCCACATCCGCCAGCACAGGGAGGGCAAGGAACTCTGGGACAAGAAATTCGAATATGTTGACAGGCCCACCGAGATAGAGGCCTACAAGGCAGCGGTCAAGGAGGCCCGCAGGCTTGGGTTGGACGAGAAACAGGTCGCAGACTATCTCTTGGTAGAGTGGATTCCCCAGGAGGTCTTCGAACGCTTCCTGAAGAACGTCGGAGTGAAGCCTCGGGCCTAGGGTCCGAGAAGCTCGATCCAGACTCCGTCGGGGTCCTTCACATACACTTCTGTCCCCTTCGACTCCCCTGGGGTCACAGCCGGCGTCGCGCCCTTGCTGAGGAGCAGGTCGTACGCCTTCTTCACGTCTTTCACCCTGAACGCCAGGTGGTCCAGCTCTTCTCCGACTGCGTATTCCGTGTAGAACCGGGACCCTTCGGGGTACCAGTTCAGCTCGAGGGTCTGGTCCGAGCCCTTCCCCCTGAGTTGCACCCACTTTCCCCCGTGGGGCATGGTGCCACTACCAGTGACCTTCATCCCGATTGCTTTCATGTAAAACTCCTGCGATCTCCTGAGGTCTCTGACCCTGATTCCGCTATAGTAGAATCTGAAGTCCACCCCAGGCGCAGGGTAAGCGCCTGATAAAAGGTCGAACTCCAAGCCCGGCAAAAAACAAAAAGGAGACGGTCGGGCAGGCTCCCGTATGGCTACCGAGCAACGACGGTTCTGCCGCTTCGCGCGGAGCGTCCCCGAGGCGGGACTCGAACCCATCTATACGACGGAGATTCCCGAGGGCGGGTTCTGCCTTTCCACTTTCCTTGCTATCACCGACGGGGAGGGTCGGGTCTTGATGGGGCTCCTGAACCCGGAGGCAGACTGGGCCCGCATCGGCGCCCTGGACGCCGACCGCGCGAAGATCCACGGCAAAAGGTGGATGCTCCCGTCGTCCCATCTCATGTTGTACGAGTCCCCTCAGGAATCCGCCCAAAGGATCCTGAAGGAGCAGCTCGGGATGGAGCTAGAGCTGTCGGGGCCGACCGCGCTGGCAGAGGTATGGTCCCCCGGGAGGTTCCCTGGCCAAAGGCACTGGGACCTCGAGTTCATTTTCAAGGGAAAAGTCCCGAATGGTACCTCTCCGAGCCACGAGGCCTGGAGGGAGCTGAGGTTCATAGACACGGGGAAGACCCCGAGGGCCGAGATCGCCCGTTCTCACGACGACGTGTTAGTGAACGCCGGCTTCAAGTTCTGAGCCGAGACCCCAGGCGGCCGGCCAGTATTCACCACGCCGATGCACCTCGGATCTCTTTGAGAGGCGCTGGATGTTCCGGCCGCCGGCGCTTGCGCGCCCTTGGCGAGCGCATGCCTGACCTTCGCCCGGGACAGTTTCAAATACAGGGTCGGGAGCGAGGGGCGAAATCTCCCCAGAGGACCTTGTGGTAGCATGGAGTACAAGTGGAAAGCGCTTTCGGTCACGTCGCTGGGCGCCCTAATGGCTGCCGTGGACAGCACCGTCGTGCTCCTTGCCCTCTTCCCGATGGCAGCAGACCTGAAGTCTGACTTCGTGACTATGATTTGGGTGATCGTAGCCTACCTTGTCGTCAACACCGCCCTCGTCCTCAGTCTCGGGAGGCTCGCCGACATGTACGGTAGAAAGCGCCTTTACAACGTGGGGTTCGTGATATTCACTGCCGGGTCTGCCCTCTGCGGCCTGGCCCCGACTGGGCTGACGCTTGTCGCCTTCCGGGTGGTCCAGGGGACCGGGGCCGCCCTCATAACTTCGAACGCCTTCGCCATCCTGTCTGAGGCCTTCCCGCGCAACGAGACTGGTCGGGCGTTCGGCCTGCAGGCGGTCGTCTGGGGCCTGGGGAACGTCCTCGGGATCATCCTCGGAGGCGTCATAATCACTTTCACCTCCTGGAGGTGGATTTTCCTGATCAACGTCCCCATAGGGATCTTCGCCACGGTGTGGGCCTACAGAACCCTCAGGACGGTCAAGCCGCTGGGGCAGCGGGGCTCCTTCGACGTCCCCGCCGCCGCGACCTTCACCGCCGGGCTCCTCTCCCTGCTTGTCGGGATAAGCTGGGGGCTGCTCTACGCCTGGCATGACGCCATAACGATAGGCGCCCTCGTGCTCTCGCCCGCCTTCTTCGCCGCTTTCGTCGCCTGGGAGGTCAAGTACAGCAAAGACCCCATACTGGATCTCGCTTTCTTCAGGAACAGGACCTTCGCGTTTTCGATCTTTGCGGCCTTGTTCCAGTCCCTGGCGTTCTTCAGCGTCAACTTCCTCCTCCTGTTCTATCTCGAAGGGATAGCCGGCCTTCCGGTGCTCACTGCGTCTTATCTAATCATACCATTCGCAGTCGCGGGGGCGATAATCGGTCCCCTGGGAGGAGCGCTCTCAGACAGGTTCGGTTTCCGGCGGATCTCTGCCGTGGGTCTCCTCATCACTGCGGCTTCCCTTTTTCTTTTCAGCCGGCTTGTGGTGAACACCACGCTCCTCCAGATAGGGGTCTTGGAAGCGTTTTCGGGGGTGGGGCTCGCGTTCTTCTGGCCTTCGAACACGTCTGCGATCATGTCTTCGACCCCACCTGACAAGTACGGCGTTGGGTCCGGGGCAATGAACACCTTCAGGAACACGGGGATGATCTTGAGCTTCGCCCTCTCTCTGACGGCTGCGACCGCGGTCATTCCGGCCCGGATAGTCTATCAGCTCTTCATAGGGAACCTCTCGGGGAAGCTTTCCCCCGCCTACGCCAGCTCGTACCTCTCCGGCCAGAGCTTCGCCTTCGAGATATCGGCGTTTCTGGTCCTTGTCGCCCTGGCGTTCGTCCTCCTGAGCGGCGAACGTAGGGGGTGGTCGCACGGGGACGCCGGAAGTAAAGAGTCTGTCCGGACGCCGGCCGACGCGCCCCTCGAAGCCCCTGAGAGCGGTTAAATCCGTTCTCGGGGACGAGACTGGTATGGTCGTAGACCTCCACGAAGACATAGGCTACTATTATCTGATGGGTGGCTCCACGCCGTTCGACCAGAACCTCAGGGGCCGCCAGGCCGACATCCCGAAATACAAGGCAGCCGGGATGAAGGTCGTCCTGGGTTCCATCTTCCCTATGGTCGGGAGCCTGAACAGAAGGAAGATCGACGCCATGCAGAAGATGTATGGATACTGGTCTTCGTCGTCGGCGCTTGTAGCCCCCCGTGACGTAGCCATCGAACTGATCAAGATCTACTACTCGCTTGAAGAGCTCTATCCTGACCACCTCAAGATAGTGAGGACGAAGGAGGATTTGGAGTCCCTGGGGAAGAGGGTGGGGATCGTTCTGCACATCGAAGGATGCGAAGCTCTGGGCGAGCCTGAAGACCTCAGGGTGTTCTTCAACCTGGGAGTCCGTTCCATAGGACTGACCTGGAACTACGACAACAAATTCGCAGCCTCTTGCCTCTCCACCAAGGACTACGGGCTCACCGGCGAAGGCGAAGCTCTCGTCGCGCTGGCAGACAAGCTCGGCGTCATGGTCGACCTTTCGCATGCCTCGCCGAAGACGTCGTCCGACGCGCTGAACGTCGCCGTCCTCTCACCCTTCTTCAGCCACTCCGACTCAGCAGGAGTACAGTCCAACCGGAGAAACATCTCGGACGACCTGGTACGCGAGACTGGAAGGAGGGGCGGAATAGTCGGGCTCACCTTCATCCGGAGCTGCATCGGTCGTCCGTTCACCGCCGCTAGGCTCGCGGATCACGCCAAGCGCTTCGTCAAGGTCGGCGGCCCGGCCGCACCCGCCCTGGGGACCGACTTTCTGGGTATGTCGAGAGCCCCTGAGGGGATGGGCGACATATCAAGGGTGGGGAAGTTCCGGAGAGCCCTGGTCGAAGCGGGGATCCCTACAGGCCAAGCGGAAGCGATCATGCACGCCAATGCCTACAGGTTCATCATAGAACACTCGTCGCACTGGTGAGCTGCGACCGCGGCACATCTTTTAAGCTGAAACCTGCAACTCCTCCCATGGTAGCTTTCGACGCCCAGAGGTTCGACGACCTGGTCTTCGCGAAGATGAGCGAGACCAAGATTCCCAGCGTGTCTGCAGCGGTCATTAATGACGGGGAGCTGGTGCACGCGAGGGGTTTCGGATGGAAGGACGCCACAGGCGCCAGCCCAGCGACCCCGCGGACACTCTACGGCATAGGCTCCGTCACAAAGTCATTCGTCGCCCTCGCTGTCGGCAAGCTCGTCGAATCAGGCAATATGGACTTCCACGACCCGATAACCAAGTTCGTCCCGCTCAAGCAAAGGGCTTGGGAAGGGGTCGAGATCCACCATCTGCTCTCCCACACGAGCGGGATTCCGGGGTTGGGGTCTCTCGAGGTCATCCTATTCAGCGCGTTCAGGGAGTACCACCACTGGCTCCCCATAGCCAGCTTCGACGACATGGCCTCCTTCTTGGACGGCGTTGACGACTGGGCCGTGTCCAGGCCGGGAGTGAAGATGCACTACCTCAACGAGGGGTTCGTCCTCCTGGGCGAGGCGATATCGAGGGCGAGCGGCCGCCGCTGGTTCGACTACCTCCGGTCTGAAATCCTGGCGCCGCTGGAAATGAAGAGGACCTTCCTCGACAAGCTGGACATCTCGGCTGACATCGACGTCGCTACCCCCTACGCCATAAGAGGCGCGAAGTTGACGCCCACCCCAGTCCCCTATGGCAGCGACGCGGCAGGGGGGATCATGAGCTGCGCCGCCGACCTTTCGAACTATGTGACCATGTTAATCAACGGCGGGGAGTTCAAAGGGAAGAGAGTGATCTCCATGGATACCCTCTCAAAGATGGAAGCGCCCTACGCGAAGTGGCCCATCGAAAACTACGGGGGCGACTCCTATGGCTACGGGCTCCTGACGATCCCGGACTTCCACGGACACAAGATCGTCCGTCATGGGGGCTCGGTGGACGTCTACACCTCAGACATGGAGTACGTCCGGGACACAGGGTCAGGAGTCGTGCTGCTGTCGAACGGCACCGGATACAGCATGGGTCTTCTTGGAATGTCCGCGGTATCCCTCCTACTGGGAGTCAACCCAGGCGAGCTGAGGGCAGTCAAGCTGGAAAGACTACTCAAGAAACTGGAGGGCCAATACATGACCTACAAGGGCACGCTCGTCGCCGAAGTGAAGAGGGTCGGGAGCTTTCTCATGCTCTCCGGGGAGGATATAGGCAACAACGTCGTACTCGTCCCTGACGGCGAGGAGGGGGACGAGGCGCGGTTCTTCACCCTCGAAGGGGCCGCGAGGATGGAGGTCGTCTTCAAATTCGACCAGCACGGGGTTGAGCTGTTCTTCGAGAGGTACAGGTACCGGAGGTCGGGTCCCATGCCGCCTCGCGTTGAGACCACGTGGCCGAGCTGATGCCATGGCAAAGGCCGTGGTCAACGGGGGAGCGGCAAAGCAGGCGGGACTTCTCGGGCTTCGCACGGCTGTACTGTAGGGCTTTTTAGTCACCCCGACACTCGAGAGGCCGTGACGGAATGGCCCGGTTCGTTCTCGTCTCTGACGTCACTCTCTCCCGAAGCTACAGGAATGTCCCTCTGCTCGATTTCCTAGCGAGCGCGCCTTCCGACACCATCCCCTGTTCTCTGTACTCATTCCTTAGGGGCCCGCCCCCGCCCGCGGTAGGAGGGAGAGCGGCGGTCGCCCCCTACGCGGTCAGGAAGCTGGAGGCTGCCCTCCTGAACGACCACACAGAGGCCGAAGTGGTCGTGGCCCAGGAGGAGCACCTGGCGGATTTCGTAGGAGACGACACCGAGGTCATCGGGGTGTCCACCATGGACCCCCTCGGCCTGGGGCCCCTCACCATGTCCTACGCCGTCTTCTTCGAGACCGCGGCCCCAGCCTACGTGCAGAAAGATTTCGAGGGACTTGTGTCCCGGATCAACGCGGCGAGGAAGGGGAAGAAGGCGAAGCTGCTCGTGGGCGGCCCCGGCGTCTGGGAGCTCACGGTCAGGCCCGAAGAGCTGGAGCGGAACCACATCGACTACGCGTTTCAGGGGGAGGCGGACGACATCGCCTCAGACCTCTTCAGGTACGTGACGGAAGGCGGCGGGGAGAACACCGAATTCTTCAGAGGCTACCAGACCTTCAACGAGGCGTTCCGGAGAGAGTGGGAGCCCAGCTCGAGGTTCGTCAGCAGGTACCCGTTCTCCAAGCAGTTCCCTTCCATTGAAGAGATACCTGAAATCGTCAACCCCACGGTGAAGGGGATGGTAGAGGTCATGCGCGGGTGCGGGGTCGGGTGCGACTTCTGCGAGGTAACCCTGAGACCCCTGAGGTACTATCCTCCCGAGAAGGTGCGGAAGGAGATAAGCGTGAACGCGAGGGCGGGGATGGGGAACGCATGGCTGCACAGCGACGAGATATTCGCTTACCAGCACGGGCGGAACTACGTCCCCAACGAAGACGCCCTTATGGACCTCCTCACGACCGTGATGACGACTCGGGGGATGGGTCACACCAACCCTACCCACGGCCGGATCTCGATTCCGGCCGCTTACCCTGACCTTATGAGGAAGGTGTCAGGGGCGATCCGTTCGGGGCCCGACAACTGGATAGGCGTTCAGGTCGGGATAGAGACAGGGAGCGACAGGCTCGCCGCCAAACATATGCCCAACAAGACCTTGCCGCTGAAGGTCGGCCCCGATGGCTCGTGGTCCGACATCGTCTGGAGAGGGACCTATATCATGAACAAGTACTACTGGAGGCCCGCATTCACCGTCCAGGTGGGACAGGCTGGGGAGACCTCGGAGGATAACTGGGAGACTGTAGCTCTGATCAACAGGATGAGCAGCTCGACACTCGAAAATGGGGTGCCATTCGAGTTCACCGTCACCCCAATGCAGAATGTCCCCCTGGGGCTCCTGAAAAGCAGAGACTTCGGCTCGGTGAAACTGGACCCGTCGCAGCTGGCAGTCTATTACGCGGCCTACAGGCACCTGGCGAAGATGGCCGCGAGGAACGCTTCGCACGCTTCCAGCGAAACTGGACTTGCCTCGAGGTATGTCGCCGGCGCCCTCATCGGGGTCGGCGGGCGGGTGATGTTCGGGCTGGTACGTTCGGTGTGTAAGAAGGGCGGGCTGGACATAGAGAAGGCAGCCGCCTACGGCCTATCCGGAGGGCCGCACCAGCCTCTGGTCGTGGCGAAGTAACCCTCGCCGGCGCCGCCCGGGGAGATACCTTCGACGTTCGGAGAAGTGTGATGGCAACCCGTCAACGGTTTTAAGGACTTGGGGCCGGCCGGCCCTAACGCATGAGGGCCATGGCGTTCAACAACTATGACACGCAGTCCCGAGCGAGGGTGAAGGGGGACAAGAACACCTCGGCGTCGGACTTTCGCAGGCTGCTGGGGAAGACCGGGGGTTCCCTTGCTGGAGCCAGATCCCTGAAGGCTAATCTGAACGGCGTGGTGATCGAGCTCGTCACCAACAGCCCTCACCAGGCGGAGTTCTGGCAGAACAATTGGTGGGCGGCTGATGGCGGCCACGTTCAGGCCAGGATCTATTCGGCGGTCGGTGTCGAGGGGATGGAGCCCTCGGCGTATTACTCCCCGGAGCTCCGCTCCGCGCTCTTCGTGAACACCGAATATTATGGGCAGTGCAAGTCCTGGGCGCTGGGGATCGTGGCCGCCATCCTCGAAAGGGAGTCCAACACGCTCTCGATACATGGGGCGACCGCCCTTCACAGGGGGCGGGGGGTCGTCATCATCGCACCCACGGGGACCGGCAAGACGACCCAGTCCTTCCTCATCTTCATGAACGGCGAAGGAAAGATATGCGGTGACGACTGGGCCTACGTCCGGTTCCCCGACCCTCTACCGGACGACCCGACGGATGACCTGGTGGCCAGACAGCCCGAGAGGTCGTTGTACATGAGGACGGAATCCCAGAAGGAGCAGGGCTGGCTGAGGGGCGTCTTCGACAGGTCCACCAACGAAAACGTCACGACGAGGAAGGAAGATTGCGACTACGTGGAGGGGGCTGAACTATGCTCCACCACGCGCCAAAGGTGCGTCTTCAACGAGGGGATGGGGTGGTGCTACTACGCCTTCGGCAATTCAAGGGTCTTGGTCAGGAGAGAGGACATACTGGGCGCGAGCAAGGTGGTGAACGAGGTGCCGATCAACCTCGTCGTGCTTTTGAGGAGGGACGACCACAGCCCGGCCGAAGCCAGGCTTTCGCCCGGAGATGCGATAGGCGTCCTGAGAAGGGGAGAGTACATGGTGCTGCCGGGGGCGGGGCCGAAGGAGAAGTGGGGGACGACGTCGTATGAACCCTGGTACAATCCGTACCTCCTGGAGAGGGATGACGACAGGCAGGCCGCATTCTTCCGACTGATGTTCGAGAAGTGGAAGGTCCCATGTGTCATACTGAACACCGGCGTGGAGGGGCCCCAGCAGAGCCACGAAAGGATAGTCGCCGCCCTCGAGACCTCCCGGTAGGTCTGCGTCGACACACCGACTGCGCCGAGAGGAGGAACTGCCTCTATGTCCAGGCCCGATTCTGTAGTCCAGGCGATTATCCTGCGCGGCACGCTCCGCCCCCGCGCCCCGAGGTCGAGGTCCTCCGCTCTGCATATCTAGCCCCCGGAGCAGGAGAGCGCCTTGCCAAAGACGGCTGTCTTCTTCGACCTCGGCGGGACCCTCATGGTGATGAGGAGGGACGTGATAATCAGCTCCATCCTCTCAGGCTGCGGCTACCCCGCAACTCCGGAGCAGGTCCATGCCGCCTACTTCAGGGTCGAGCCCGGATGGCTCTCCGCTTATGGCAGTAGGGACGCGACTCGGGACCAAGTAGAAGAGTCGTACCGGGTCTTGGATTCCATGGTATTCGACCACCTTTTTCCCGGGCGCCCCAGAGGAGAGAGCACCCACGCCACATCGCTGATGAGGACCATGTGGGACGAGACGCAGCGGTCGGTGCCCCTGAAGCTGTACCCGGACGCAGAGCCTACGCTGCGCCGCCTGAAAGATGAAGGATACAAGTTGGCACTCGTATCCAATGCCCCGTCAGACACGTCGAAGACCGTCGAGTCGCTGGGGCTCTCGCGTTACATCTCGGTGACGGTGTTCTCCGGAGCGGTGGGGGTGTCGAAGCCGAATCCGGAGATATTCAGGATCGCGCTGCGAAAGGCAGCGGTCGAACCTTCGGAGGCGCTCCACGTCGGAGACCTCTACGAAGCGGACGTGGCGGGAGCAAGGAACGCCGGGGTCGACGGGGTCCTGATAGACAGGGAAGGGAACTACGGGGCGACCGACTGCCTCAAGATCGCCGGGCTCGACGAGGTCTTCGGCCTTCTGGGGTAGCCGGCGCAGAGCATCCCGAAGTAAGTCGGGACCTGGTAGGAGTGAAGCCTCCCCTCTATGGGGACAACGGAGAGCGCTCCCGCGAGCATGGCCATCTGCCACAGGCTGTCAGGTTTGGCCTTGTCGACTAGGCTGGCCCTGACCTCTAGGACTGACTCGAGCCTGTTCTTCCTTACCGCGTCTACCACCAGGCTGTCATACTCCGCTGCAGCAGGGCTGTAGCCGTAGGGCCCTCCCTTCTTGTGGGCGTGCGCCTGGTCTGAGCTGGCGATGAAGGCAGTTCGTTTCGTCTGCGCTTCCGCGACCCGCGCTATCACTTTCCCGAACTCGAAGTCCTGGTAGAGAGGTATCCCTCTCGACGGCGTGACTATCACTATCTTGCTCCTGAGGCGGGTCCCCCTGACGAGGAACCAGAGCGGGACCAGGGTCCCCCAGTCCATGGCCATGTCCGACAGTGGCCCCTCGTTCACCCCGTAGGCAGCGCCCACGACCGGGAGCCCTTGCCCTTCGGCCGTCAGGACCAGCCTTTCCGCGAACTCCACGTCGCACCTGGCTCTGAGCCTGATCTCCCTGCCCGCCTCCCGCAGCACACCCGAGGAGTTCTCTGCCGTGACCACGCCGATGTGCCTGTGGAGCCTGAGGTTGTGGGGGGTGGCCACCACCACAGTGTCAGGGCGCGCCTCCTTGATTTCCTCCGCCAGCTTCCGCATCCCGGCTCTCGTCTGACTGAAGCGCGCGGACTTCGTCCCTGCCAGTGCAGGGACCACTTCGCTCCCGTGGGGCGCTATGCAGGCATAGACCAAAGGCATGACGGGGCGGGACCCGTCGAGATATTCAAGCGTTCTTTTCCAGATAGTGCATTATGCCCATGGTGGATGTTCTGACGGATATCTTCGCGTAGATGGGGAGTCCCTCCGCTCCCGCGTCCGCCGCCACGGTCCGCTCCATCTCCTCTGAGGCCTCGTCCAGCGTCATCTTCTGCTTCCACATTTCTTTCACCCTGCCCACCCAGCTCTCCACCAGCTCCGCGGTCCTGTCGAACACCCAGTCGACGTCCTTCCGCGCCCCAAAGTGGGGGACGAGGAGTTCGCCGGGGGTCGTCTGCTTCAGCCTAGTGATCGTGGCCACAAGCTCCGACGGGTGGAAGCTCGGAGGCGGTGTGGTGGGGATCAGCGCCCCCAGTCCAGGATAGACAATCCCCACCGAGTCCGCGGTGAGGAGAACCTTGGTCCTGTCGAGGCTCACTGAAATCTGATGGGGGGCGTGCCCCGGGGCATGCATGAGGGTCGCGGTGATCCCGTCCCCCAGGTCCAGGGATGCCTCCTCTCCAACGGCCGTGACCCTGGAGGCCGGTATGGGATCGGGAGCGCCGTACAGTTCCATCATCTCCTTGCCGAAGACTTTGGCGGAGCTCTCCACCAGGCGGGTCGGGTCGACGAGATGGGGGACTGCCCTCTCCTGCGCGAACACCTCGGCGTTGGGCATCTCCCTGAGCAGCTTCCCTGCGGCCCCGGCGTGGTCGAGATGGACGTGGGTCGGGATCACATATCTCACATCTGATGGCATGACCCCCACCTCTGATAGGCCGCGCAGCACGCTCGCGTAAGAAGAGGCGTACCCGCAGTCCACCAGCGCGGGTTTAGGTCCCTTCACGAGGTAGGCGCCGACCGTCCCGGGCACTCCGAGCGCATAGGTGTCCAGAAGGTAGACCCGCTCGGAGACCCTAGTGGCGAACAACTTTTCACTCCTGGGCTCTGCCGCCTGACCTCCCGAATTCGAACGCCAGCGAAGCCAGCGAAGCCGCCCCGATCTTGAGCACGTCCTCGTCGACCTTGAACTTCGAGCTGTGGTTAGGATAGACGCACCCCTTCGCGGGGTTAAGGCTCCCCAAGAAGTAAAAAGTCCCCGGCGCCCTCTGCAGGAACCTGGAGAAGTCCTCTCCGCCGAGTATGGCTTCAGCCTTCTTCACCTTGGCCCCGCGGACCTTCTCGAGGACTGCCCTCGCCTTGGCTGTCGTCCTCGGGTCGTTGACGGTCACTGGGTATGCATCCTTCTCGAAGGTCACTTCTGCGGACCCTCCGAACGCCCTGCAGACTTCCTTCACCACGCTCGTCACCTTCCTCTTTGCAAGGCGCCTCGTCTGCTCGTCAAGCGTCCTGATGGTCCCATGCAATTCTGCCGTGTCGGGTATCACGTTCTCCTTCGTCCCAGAGTGGATGGACCCGACCGTGATCACGAACGGCCTGACCGGGTTGATCATCCTCGATGACACTCCCTGCAGCGCGAGGATTACGTGGGCCGCCAGATAGATCGGGTCTACGGTCTCGTGGGGGGCCGACCCATGGCCTCCCTTGCCCGCTATCTTCACCACGAAGGAGTCCGGCGCGGCCATTATCGGGCCCTCCCTCACCCCGAACACCGCCGACCTCCTGGCGCAGTCTATGTGTAGCCCGAAGACGTAGTCCACCTTTGGGTCTTTCATCACTCCGGCTTCAATCATAGGTAGCGCCCCGCCCCTCCCGCCGTGCTCTTCAGCAGGCTGGAAGAGGAACTTCACGGTCCCGCACAGCTCTTCTTTGTGACCTGACAGGAGCTTCGCCGCTCCCAGGAGCATCGCCATGTGCGTGTCATGCCCGCACGCGTGCATTACCCCGTCCACCTTCGATCTGAACTCCACGTCGGCCGCTTCCGTGACAGGGAGCGCATCCATGTCCGCCCTCAGCGCTACCACCTTCCCCCTCTTGGCTCCCTTCAAGGTGCCCAGCACCCCCGTCCCCCCGGCCATCCTCCTGACCTCCACCCCCATCGCTTCGAGGCTCCGCGCCACATACTCCGAAGTCCATTCCTCGTGGTAGGAGAGCTCCGGATGTTGGTGGAGCTTCCTCCTGTTCGCGATTATCTCCGGCTCGATGCGCTTCGCTTCCGCCGTGAAGTCCATGGCCCGGCGCTCGCATGGGCGGCGTTTAAAGCAGGCCCTTAGAACATGAGCGAGCCCTGGATGTTGATCGGAGGGAGGTCCTCCGGGTCAACCCTGAGCTCTAGGACCAGCGGGACGTCCGACTTCTCCATGATGAACTCTACGGCGTCTCCCGCCCTCTCGTCCGAGTCGACCACCATCCCCCGCGCGCCGAATGTCTCGGCGACCTTCGCGAAGTCAGGGTTGGCATGCATGGTCCCAAACACCCTCCCCATCTTCTGTATCTTCTGCCTCATCAGGAGCACCCTGTAGGAGTTGTCGTTCACCACGACAACCTTCGCCCCTATCTTCTCCCTTACCGCCGTCTCCATGTCCTGAAGAGTCATCATGAACTCCCCGTCCCCCATGACCCCCACGACCTCCCTTTCCGGGAGTGCCATCTTCGCCCCGAGGACGGCCGGGAAGACGAATCCCATGGAACCCATGTTGGTGGCCGCGAGGAAGCTGCGGCTGGACCTGACCTTCAGGCACGCGTACGAGTACACCTGGTGGAGCCCCTGCCCCGCCGCAAGGATGGCATCCCTCGGAAGGGCCCCGTCGAGGGCCGAAAGGAAGCGAGCCGGGTTCGCATATCCTGGCTTGTGACGCCTTTCCGCTTCGCCCAGAACCACACGCCACGCTTCTTTCTCGTCTTCGATCCTGCTCTTCCAGCCGTCTTTCGCCCTCGCTTCGACCACGGCCGCGAGCCTCTTCGCGAACCCTGAGGCATCCGCATCCGAATGCATGGCGTAGGGGATGGGCTTCTTGTCCCAGAGAGGGTCCATGTTCACCGCGTAGACTTCGCCCCTGGGAGCGGTGTTGAAGCCATAGGTCGAGACGTCAGAAAGGCCACATCCGAGGCAAAGGACCATGTCGGCCTGGGCGAGGGCGGCGTCGGCGACCCTGACCCCGCCGAACCCTGTCCTTCCCAGCGACATAGGGTTATCCTCAGGCACCGCTCCCCTACCATTCCCGGTTGACACAGCAGGCATCTCCGTCTTCGACAGTAGGTCTGCGAGCGCCTCCGACCCCCGTGGGGAGTTGATTCCTCCGCCGACCACCACAAGGGGCCTTTCGGCCTTGACCAGGGCTTCGGCGGCGAGCTTCACCTCTTCTTCCCTGGCCGGCTTCTCTTCAGCCGCGGATACCTGGACTACCTGTCTTCCTGCCTCTTGGGACCAGACATCGTCCGGGACTTCGAGGTAGACCGGCCCTGCCGGCGCCGAGGCAGCCAGCGAGAACGCGTCAGCGAAGGCCCTTCCCGCTCCCGTCCCCTTTTCGATCCGCCAGGCTCCCTTGACCAGGCTCTTTGCCATTTCCGTCTGGGGTATCTCCAGCCAGGAGTCCATCCCCGACATCCTCCGCTTCACGGCCCCCGCCACGAGAAGCATGGGGGAGCCGTCCTTCCACGCATTCGCCAGGCCGACCAGGGAGTTCAGGAAACCCGGCCCACCGTGCACCAGCGCGACCCCCGGACTTCCCGTGACCCTCCCTTCTGCGTCAGCCATGCTCACCGCGACCTGCTCGTGTCTGGTGGAGACGTATCTGATTCCGCTCCCAGAGAGCGCGTCCATCAGGTCGAGGACCGAAGTACCGATGAGCCCGTAGGCCCTCTTGACGCCGTACCCTTCGAGCGAGGCGACGAGGAGCTCGGAGACTTTCATGGGTTCACTACGTTCAGAGGCGGCTGGCCGAGGGCTACCCTTACCACGTTCTCCACCGTCGCCTGGATTATCCTGAGCCTCGCATCATTCGTCGCGCCCGCGATGTGCGGAGTAAGGATCACGTTCGCCCCGTCCTTTGCCGCCAAGAGGAGGGGGTTGTCAGGGGAGACGGGCTCTTGAGCGAACACGTCCAACCCCGCGCCTCCGATCCACCCCTGAGTGACCGCCCTGGCCAGAGCGGCCTCGTCGTTGAGCTCACCCCTGGAGACGTTGATGTAGACAGCATAGGACTTCATCAGCCTGAACTCCCTCTCCCCGAACATCGCCTTTGTGCTCTCTGTCAGGGGTACATGTACGCTCACGACGTCGCTCTCGGAAAGCAGGCGGGAAAGCGGGAGGAACGACGCTTCTAGCGTCTTTTCATCGTCGTCGGCGAGCTTCACCAGGTCATTGTAGACGACGTTGGCGCCCAGGAACCTCGCCCTCTGCGCGACCTCCTTCCCTATCCGTCCCATCCCGACGATCCCCCAGGTCTTCCCGTGCACCTCCGCGGAGACGTTCAGGAGCTCTTCCTGGACCCACACTCCCTCGGTTATCCTGCGGTGGGCGTAGCCCATCCGCTTGAGGAGGACCAGCGCGGCTGCCAGGGTGTGTTCTGCAACCGAGATGGCGTTGGCCCCCCCGATATTCGTCACCTGGATTCCCTTCTTCCTGCAGGCCGCCAGGTCGATATGATTGTAGCCGGTGCTGGGCTGCGCAATCAGCCTGACCTTGTCCATCGAGGCCACCTCTCTCTCGGTTATCGGGATTCTGAACGTGTAGTCCCCGATTACCATGTCTGCCTTCGAAAGCTCCTCCATCAGTCTCGGAGAACCGGGGTCGCTCACGGTGACGAACTCTGCGTCGATCTTGTACTTCTCTAGGCTCTCGGCGAAAAAGAGCCTGACGAGCCCTTCTGGCATCGGCGAGAGGACGAGTATCCTCAGCACGGGGTCTCCCCGCCGGCGACGGCTCCATCCGACGACCTCATGCCCCTTCCCGGCCGAACCCGCATCTTTTTAGCGTAACCCAAAACATGCAGTGCCGTTGGGCTGGAGCAATGCCAGGAAGGCCGGTGCGCTGCTCTTCTTCGGTGTGGCGCAGTTCGCCCTCTTCGAGATGGTAGCTGAGTTCGTCTACCCGGGGTACAGCGTCTCTCAGAACTACATCAGCGACCTGGGGCCGCCCTGCGTGAACGGGGGAGGGTGCCCCTCTCAGACCTCCTGGCTCATCTTCGACACGTCTATCGCGATCATGGGCGTCGCAGTGATTCTGTCGGGGCTAATGATCCAGCGCCACTACAGATGGAAGCCGCTCTCCGGAGTCGTCGTCCTCGCAGGGATCGGGGCGCTCGGAGTGGGAGTCTTCAACGAGACGGCGCCATATGGCCTCCACGATATCTTCTCGCTGATCACCTTCGTCGGCATAGGCCTGACCGCGATTCTTTCTTACAAGCTGCAAAAGGCCCCGCTTTCTTACTTCGGGGTGATCTTGGGCCTCCTCACCCTCGCCTTCCTCGTCCTCTACATCCCGGGCACCGGAGCCGAGGGGACTGCGATGGGGATTGGTCCCGGAGGGCTCGAGCGGCTTATCGTCTATCCCGTCCTCATCTGGAGCCTGGCCTTCTCTGGCCACCTGATGGCTACGGATTAGTGTCCGCCTTCTCTGGGGGAACCGACGCACCCGCTGGCTCTTCCGCGGCTGCGAGTCCGTTCACCGCCGCCAGCTCACACCTTCGGCGCGACCGCCGCGCCTGCCGATCCTACGGTGCCTGGACCTGCTTCCGGATGGTCTCGACGACGTCAGGGTTGGCGAGTGTCGTGACATCGCCGTAGTCCTTCCTGTCTGAAATCGAAGCGAGCACCCTCCTCATTATCTTCCCTGACCTCGTCTTTGGGAGGTCTGGGACCACGTACACGAACCTCGGCCTGGCTATCGGCCCGAGCTGCTTCACCACGTTCCCCCTGATGGCGTCTTCCAGCCCCCCTGTGGGGACGCTGCCGGGCTTTAGGGCCACGTACACGACAGGGACATGCCCTCTGAGCTCGTCTTCCATGGCTATGGCTGCCGCCTCTGCGACCTCCGGCGTCGTGAGCACCGCGTTCTCTATCTCTTTGGTTCCGAGCCTGTGCCCCGCCACCTTGATGACGTCGTCGACCCTCCCGAGGATCCGGAAATATCCGTCCGCTGCCTGGACCGCTCCGTCGCCTGCAAAGTAGGGCCAGTCGCGCCAGTCCTTGCTCTGCCTGTCGCGGTTGTATTTCGAGTAGTATACGCTCACGAACCGGTCAGGGTCTCCCCAGACGGTCTGCATGATTCCAGGCCACGGGTTCCTGATGCAGATGTTCCCCGCCCTGTTCTGACCGGGAGGGACCTCCGCGCCGTTTTCGTCATAGATGACCGGGTATATCCCGGGCATGCCTGGACCGGCACTCCCCGGTTTCATCGGTGCTACAGCTGGTATGGTGGAGCAGAGGAACCCACCTGTCTCGGTCTGCCACCAGGTGTCGGTGATCACCGCCTCCCTCTTCCCCACGGCTTCATAGTACCACTTCCATGCTTCCGGCTCTATGGGTTCCCCCACCGTGGTCATGGCCTTGAAGCGATAGTGGTACTTTGCGGGTTCGTCTGGACCCGCCTTTCTCAGCATGCGGATGGTGGTGGGGGCCGTGTGGAATATGTTGACTCCGAGGCGCTCGGCGATCCTCCAAGGCCTCCCGGGGTCCGGGTACAGCGGGACTCCCTCGTACATCACCGAAGTCGCCGCGTTGGTCAGCGGACCGTAGACTATGTACGAGTGGCCAGTGATCCACCCGATGTCGGCGAAGCACCAATAGACGTCTTCAGGGCGTATGTCCTGCACGAACCTCGTAGTCCCCGCTACATAGGCCAGGTAGCCGCCGGTCCTGTGCTGAACCCCCTTGGGCACCCCGGTGGAGCCGCTGGTGTACATCAGGAAAAGAGGCGCCTCGGCATCCATCGAGACCGGAGCTATGGTCTTCCCTCTGAACGGCTTCACCACCTCGTCCACGAAGAAGTCCCTCCCTTCGATCATGGGGGACCGGGAGATGTACTTCCCCGGATGCCTCCTCCAGACGAGCACCTTCTTGACCTCGACTCCCAGCTTCTCGGCCTCCTCTACTGTGACGTCTGCTTCCTTCTTCTTGTCAATCAATCCGCCGTTCCTGTAGTAACCGTCGATCGTGACCAGGACGGTGCTCTCGGAGTCCTCCATGCGTTCGGCGCACGCCTTCGCGCTGAATCCTCCGAACACCTGGTTGTGGATTATCCCCAGCCTCGCCGCTGCCAGCATCGAGATGGGGAGCTCAGGGACCATGGGGAGATGGAACGTTATCCTGTCTCCTGTGTTCAGGCCCGCGAACTCCCTCAGGACCAGGGCGAACCCGTTGACCCTGTTGTAGAGCTCCTGGTAGGTGATGACCTGAGTGGCCTCGTCCTCAGATTCCGGGACCCAGATGAGCGCCGCCTTGTTCCTATGCTTCGGGAGGTGCCTGTCGACGGTGTTATAGGACGCGTTCAGCTTCCCGCCGACGAACCACTTCCAGAAGGGAGGTCTGCTCGTGTCAAGGACTGTGTGCCATCTGCTGTCCCAGCTCAGCAGGTCTGCATACTCTTCGAAGCACTGGGGGAAATTCTTCTCGGAGAAGCGTTCAAAGACGGACGAGTCGCTCATGTTGGCCTGCTTCACGAAGCTCTGTGGCGGCTGTATGAGTGGTTCCTCCTTCCAGTGCACTGCGATGTGGGCTTCGGAAACCTCGGCCCCCGTGCCGGCCGTCATCCTGACCCTGAAATGGACGTGTCGCGCATTTAAGAGTGGCTGAACCCTCTCACTTTCTTCCGCCGCGCCGAGGGCCCTTGGAGAGCCTGGCTGAGGATGGTTCCAGTACACCAATGACGCTATGGACCAATCATGCCATCCGCGCAATGCTGACGCGAGGATGTCCCAGTTCACGTCGGCGGTCAAGAACCAGACGGAGGCGCAGCCGTTCTACACCAAGAACGTCGGTTTCGAGAAGAAGACAGACTCCACCCCTCCAGGGGGTACAGGTGGGTGACAGTCGGGGCAGAAGGGCCCAAGTTCTGGAGCTGGCGCTCTTCCAGGGTGGGACGGCTGACTTGAATCACTGGTCGGCCAACTGGTGGCCAGTGACATCCCAGCCGATCGTGCTTCGCGTGGACGACTGCCGGAAGACCGCCGCCGAGCTGAAGGCGCGCGGCGTGCCGTCCAGCGCAGAGCCGAAGGACTACCCGTGGGGGATATCGCTACCTTCGCAGGCCCCGACGGCAACCTCTTCTTGATCAACCATTCCCCTTCCCAACAGTGGTCGGATGGCTGGAGTCAGAGCAGTCCGGCGATTTTTGCACTGGTGCGGGGGATGGGATTCGAACCCACGAACCCCTAAGGGAGGGGATCTCTCGGGCTGCGCCGCTTAAGTCCCCTGCTTTTGGCCAGGCTTAGCTACCCCCGCGAAAGCCGCGATGCAAGGTTCTGTTATTAACATTGGAGACCTATGAGACGAGCCTTACGAGCGCCTTCAGCCCCCCTGCGTTCGCGACGCCGTCGGCCTGCACCCAGCCCCTTCTCGCCACGGTCACGCCGTAGCCGACGTTGTCGAGTTCGCCCACCGAATGGGCGTCAGAGTCTATCACGAGGGGTACCCCCTCCTCAATGGCTTTCTTGGCCCAAAGTTCATCCAAGTCGAGTCGCTTGGGCTGTCCGTCGACTTCGAGCATCTTCCCGTTGTCTTTGGCTGCCTTGATCACCCTGACGAGGTCGATGGGGTTCCCCTCTCTTCTGCCGATCAGCCGGTTCGTCGGGTGGCAGAGGAAGTCGACCGAGGGGTGAGCAAGGGCCTTCAGCACTCTTTCTGTGAGCCTCTCTGGGTCCTGCTTGAAGTTCTGGTGCAGCGACGCCCCGACCACGTCAAACTCGTCGAGGAACTCCCTGTCAAAGTCAAGCGACCCGTCGTTCCTGATCTCGACCTCAACCCCTTTCAGTATAGTGAACGGCGCCAGCAGTTCGTTGAGCCTGTCGATCTCCTTCCACTGGCGTCTGAACCTCTCTTCCGTTAGCCCGTTGGCCACCCTCACCGACACGGAATGGTCTGTGACCGCGATGTACTCGTACCCCCTCCCCTTCGCCGCCAGGGCCATGGCTTCAAGCTCCTCCGACCCGTCGCTCCATGTAGTATGCATCTGCAGGTCTCCCCTGATGTCGTCGAACTCCAGGAGCGCCGGGAGCCTATGCTCCAATGAGGCCTCGATCTCTCCCCTGTTCTCCCTCAGCTCCGGGGGGATGTATTCCATCCCTAGCTCCTGATACACCCCCTCTTCAGTTTCCCCTGCTCGCCTCCTCCCCTCCCTGTCGAACAGCCCGTACTCGTTGAGCTTCCAACCCTTCTCGATGGCAAGGTTCCTCATAGCGATGCTGTGGTCCTTGGAGCCGGTGAAATAGAGCAGAGCGGCCCCGCACTCTTCCTTGGTGAAGAGCCTGACGTCGACCTGGACGCCGTTCCCCTGCTTGACACTCGCCCTTCTCGGCCCACTCTCGACGACCTCGGCGATCCCGGGACACCCTTTGATGGCTTCCAGCACCCTTGGGTCCGTCGAGAGGAGGTCCAGGTCTCCTACGGTGCCCCTCCCTCTCCTGAGGCTCCCTGCCATCCTAACGCTTATTCCGAGCGCTTCAAAGTAAGACTCCAGTTTCCTGAACTCCCCTTCGGCTTCGGGGATGAGCATCCGCTTCCCATAGCTCGCCAGCCTCTCTATCCCTTCCCTGAACGACGCCCGCACCGTCGGGCCGAATTCCCTGTCCAGCCTTCCGCTCTCCAGGGCCTCCTTCAATTTGTCCACGCTGTCTATCCCGAGGTCGTGCGACAGATGATAGGCGGTCCTCGGCCCTATCCCCTGGACTCTCGTCAGAAGGGTGACCCCTGGTGGCGTCATCTCTTCCAGCTTCTCAAGGAGCCGCAACCTCCCGGTCGTCAGATACTCATCGATTTTCTTGGATATCCCCTCCCCGATGAAACGGATGTCTTCGAGCCTCCCCTCCCTCCACACGAGTTCAACGTCCTCGTCTAGGTTCCTGACGCTCGTCGCCGCGCGGTGGTAGGCTACGACCTTGAACCTGTCCTCTCCGTTGGCTTCCGCCAGGTCGCCCAGTCTGTCTAGGAGCTCAGCCACCTCTCCGTTCTTCAAGGCGGTCGTTTCACGGCGATTCGTTTTTAAAAGGAATGCCGGGCTACCAAGTAACAGTGCCAGTCTTTCAGAAGGCCTTCGTCCTGCTCAAGGTTGTTCCGGGACACGAAAGGGAAGTGATCAGTAATCTGTTGAAGATTCCCGATGTAATGGAAGCCCACGTGGTCCCCGGTGACTGGGATGTCCTCGCCGTGATCAGCTCCCAAAAGGAGGTGCTCATGCCGAGCGACGAGAAGGTGTATCGCCTGGTCATGGACAAGATTCAGAAGATAAAGCATATCCAAGACACCAACACGATGGTGTCCCAGTTCTCCCAGTCGAAGTAGACTATCTCCACCAGCCGTACTGTTTCGGAGCGTCCGTGATGGGGACGCCGCGCCTGCCTCGAATCAGGACGTCGTCTTCTATCCTCACTCCGAACTTCCCCATGATGTAGGCGCCGGGCTCCACGGTGAAGCACATGCCTTGACGGAGCTTCTCCTTCCCACCTTCTACGATGTAGGGCGCCTCGTGGATCTCGAGTCCCAGGCCGTGGCCCGTCCTGTGGAAGAAGTACCCTCCGAGCCCCGCCTTGGCCAAGACCCGGCGCGCAGCGGAATCGACCCT
The DNA here is from genome assembly GCA_029785825.1 of Nitrososphaerota archaeon. Taxonomy (NCBI): domain Archaea; kingdom Thermoproteati; phylum Nitrososphaerota; species Nitrososphaerota archaeon. Next base: position 296,386 of record JAFLYY010000001.1, read on the forward strand.
CCCCACGGAGGCACCTTCTACAGCGGCGCCGATGGCAGACTCCTGAGCCTCGAGGACCCTGTCATAGACCCGCTCCAGCTCCTTCGACCTGCCGAGGCAGAAAGTCCGGGTGATGTCGGCGTAGTATCCGCCATATGTCGCCCCGACGTCCACCAGCACGCTTTCGCCACGGGCCAGTTTCTTCTTCGAAGGCAGGTGATGGGGGTCGGCAGCCGCCGGCCCGGCCTGGACCAGCATGTCATCCACCTTGGTGGCCCCCTTCGCGTAGATGACCTCGGTCATCCTCCTGGCCAGCTCCTGCTCTGTCTGACCTTCATTGATGTGGCCTGGAAACTCTTCGAACGCCCTGCTCAGGATATCAGCGGACTTCTTGAGCAGGGCCACCTCTGCCTGGTCTTTGATCTCCCTCATGGCCTGCAGAATCGGCTCCGCGCTCCTGAACTTGGGCGATGATTCTTCCATCAGCTTCGAAATGTACTGGTACGGCGCCCTCCCCTCCACCCCCCATTCCCCCTCCAGCCCCGCGCCTGCCGCTGCCTCCTTCACGGCCGCTCCAGGGCCTTCTGAGTCGGTCCAAGCGAGTACTCTCATGCGCAGCCGCGCTTCTCCGTAGGGTCCAGCCTCGAGCTTCGGTGCGACAAGGTGGGGGACCCCTTCGGCGGGGAAGAGGAGCATGAACGGGCGCTCGAGCATCAGCGAATCGACCCCGGTGAGGTACTTCAGGTTCGGCCCGGGAACCAGCACCGCTCCCTGGAGCCCTTCTTTCCGGATGGCGTCCTTCAGCCTCCTCATCCGGCCGCCAAGGTCTGAGCCCGCTGCCATTCTCACCCCCTACATTCATGTGCACTGTTAATATGTGGTCTCTCCGGCTCGGCCAGGCCATGGGGCTCAAGGAGCTGGTCGTCCTCCCTGTCGCGAAGAAGTGGATAGCCGGACCTGACCTCGAGTCTGCAGTCAAGGACGCCCAGGGCGCCAACTCCAGAGGGATCGGCGTAGTTGTCAACTTCCTGGGCGAGGATATCACGGATTTGGCGGCCATGGACGCCCAGGTCGAAGAATATCTCAGGCTCCAGCAGGCGATGGCAGACAACGCCGTCAGGGGGTTCGTGTCCGTGAAGCTCACCCAGTTGGGACTGGGCGCAGACGAGGGCGGAATGAAGGGACGCCTCGAAAGGGTGATTGCGAACGCCGAAAGACTGTCACAGCTGCTCTGGATTGACATGGAAGGGTCCGCGTTCACCGGCAAGACTGTGGCCGCCTACCTTGAAGCCCACCAGAAGCACCCGGACACCGGGGTGGCCATCCAGGCATATGCCCGGCGGAGCGAGGCGGACGTGAAGGCGATCCTAGACGCCGGGGGCCGTATACGACTGGTAAAGGGGGCGTACAGAGAGCCCCAGGACTTCGTCTTCCCCACCAAGGACGACATCAGGATGAACTTCGACCGCCTGATGGTCTCTCTCTTCGAGAGGGGGGACGCCTTCGCGATTGCCACCCACGACAGCGTGCTCATAGACAGGGCTAAAGCGCTGTCAGACTCCAGCCACGCCCGCTTCCGTTTCGAGTTCCTCAAGGGAATCAGGGACGAGCTGAAGGACGAACTGGTCGCTTCCGGCTATGAGGTCGTGGAGTACCTCCCATACGGAGGCAGCTGGTGGGCCTACTCCAAGCGGCGCATCACAGAACACCCGAGCAACATCTGGCTCTTGCTGCGTTCGGTCGTCTGAGTCATCCCTGCGGGTAGCCACCGTTGATTACTGGCTCAAATAACGTAGACCCTGCTCGCAAAATACCGGAGAGAGGATGAAAGGGCAGGTCAAACAAATGGCCGAATATCAGAAAGGGCAAGTCTGGGGAGCCCTCCGCAAGGCGTGGAAGGGCTACCGAATAGCCAAGGTCCAGGGTGACAACGCCCGCATGAGGGAGTACGCCACCCGCATCAAGACCCTCCAGGGCCAACTTGGAGTTCCTCAGGCGAGCTTTCCAAATCTAGGAATGTAGAGGAGCTTCCGCTCCTCTATCCCTTTTTAGTCGGTGTCGAGCTCTTTTTCCATCTCTTCCAGAATGTCGCCGACGACCTGTTTCTGGATTCCGAGTGACGAGCAGATAGATAGGATGTCGTCTCCGTCTTCTCTCATCAGGTAGCGGAGGGCCTTCTTCCTGTCGACCCCAGGGAGGGAGGTCGTTATCCGTGCGGCTTCCCTTAGCGCGAGGCTCCTTATGTAAAGCAGTACTGCCCTCTCTTCTTCCATCTCCTTCAGCTTCCTGTCGACGTCAGCTACGACCCGAGTCAGGGGGCGGACGCGTGCGGCGCCTTCCGGGTACTTCTGGATCTCACTGATCTGGGTCATCATCTGGGCGTGTTCGTCACTCTCTTCGATTCCTGGGACCGCCCCGAATGAGAATATCCTCGTCCTGAAGAGGTTGGGCGCTAGGTCCACGGTGACCGAGAAGCTGTTCTTCAAGAGGTACTCCTTCCTCTGCGGTCCCCTAGGGCTATCCTGGGAGATAGTGCTGACGAGCCCCGCCCTCTCCATCGTGACCAGGTGCTTCGCGACCAGCTGTTGGCTGATCTTCAGTTCTTTGGAGAGCTGCAACTGATAGTTCGGTTCTTCGCTGATCCTTGATATGATCCGCCTTCGGATGGGGTTCTCAACGGTTCCGAGTATGGCGTCTAGTTCAGACTGGCTCAATGGTTATCTCCCGACGGTTGTATAGAAACCGTTTGTTCTATAAATAGATTCCCGACACCGTCTATCTGATGGCATTCAGCAAGACGCTGGTAGGACGACGCTCGGCCGTGGCCAGCGAGCAGCCCCTCGCGACCCTGGCGGGATACGACGTCCTGAGAAAAGGCGGGAACGCTTTCGACGCCGCGGTTGCGACCAGCTTCGCGCTGGCGGTGACGTTCCATCCGGCAGGAGGACTGGGCGGGGACTATTTCGGCATGTTCTACGAAGCGAAGTCCGGAAAAGTCCACTGCCTGAACTCCAGCGGGTGGTCTCCATCAGGACTGACCGTGGACCTGATCAGGGAAAAGGCGGGCGGAGAAGTCCCTCTCTTCGGGCCCCTCACCTGCGCCGTCCCGGGATACGCGGCCGGAGTCTGGGAGATGCACAAGAAGTTCGGGATCCTCGACTTCGGCGACCTACTGAAGCCCGCGATCAGCCTTGCCTCGGATGGATTTCCCGCGGGAGAGGGGATATGCAGATCGGTTGCGGGCGCTTACAATGAACTCTCGGAAGACGCCAGGAAGGTGTTCGCCCCTGGCGGGAAGCCGCCGGTTCCGGGAGATCTTATCAGACAGCCAGCACTCGGGAAGGTGATAGCAGAGATCGCCCGCTCCGGTCCTGAGGGTTTCTATTCCGGATGGCCGGCGGAGAAGATGGCATCCGCGATCGAGTCTCTCGGCGTCCCCTGCACCCTGGCCGACTTCGCCGACTTCAGGCCCGAGTGGGTCTCCCCGCTCGCGCTCGACTATCGGGGGACCACGGTCTACGAAGTGCCTCCTAACAGCATGGGTGCGACCAGCCTGCTCATACTCAAGCAACTGCTTGAAACCGACCTTTCGGCCGTCGGCCCGCTCTCGAAGGAGAGGATAGAGAAGACCATGGATGCGGCGCTCGTGGCGTACGGGCGCAGAGACCTGATGCTGGGAGACCCCCGGTTTGTTCACGTCGACATGAGTTCCTTCATGTCAGCGAAGGGACCCACAGCCTTCCCCAACTCGAGGATAAGGTCCGGAGACACCACTGCCTTCTCCGTAGCGGACTCGGAGGGGAACATGGTATCAGGGATACAGAGCCTGTTCCACCACTTCGGCTCGAGGGTCTTCGTCCCAGAGGTGGGTATCGCCTTGAACAACAGGGGCTCTGCCTTCGCCGTCTCTGGGCCTAACAAGGCGGAGCCGAGGAAGCGCCCCCTGCACACCCTGTCTTCGCTCATCCTCGAGCGGGGAGGGGCCCCCTACCTCGCCATCGGAGCGAGCGGGGGGGACTACCGCCCGATGCAGCATGCACTCTTCGTGACCAACTCAGTCGACTATTCGATGCCTGCAGAGGTGAACGTCGCCCACCCCCGGTTTCTCTGGGGTGGGGGGAAGAAACTGCTCGTGGAGAGTGGGTACGACATCCCCTACGGCTTCGAGGTCCAGAGCCTTCCCATGCCCGGCCGGACCGGGGTCTGCCAGGCCGTGGAGGTGGCTCCCGGTTACAGGAAAGCGGTCTGCGACGTCAGGGGAGACGGGGTCCCGGCAGGATTCTAGGGCCTGCTTGGTCCATACCGTCAGGTTATGGTGGCGGACCGTCTCCTCTCGGGTGATGGGAGCTCGAGCTTAGAGGCTCGGGACGGCCCGCTCTACGAAAAGCTTCGCCGCGGCAGCGCCTGCCATAGTCGGACGTTATCCCTACGACAGACTTGACCCCCGTTCGGCTACGAGGGAGGAAGTGGAACCACCCTGCCTCGGCCGCTGGGCGTACCACCTCGAGCCGGCGATGTCTCTCGCTCGGATGGGAACCTGTTCTCGAAAGCGGGCCCGGTGCGATTTGAACGCACGACCTCTGCGAGCGCAGGGCTCACTACAGCTATCTTCGGGAGGATAGGAGGCTCGGTCTCGACGAGTCTGCCGCGCTATCCGTACTTCGCTCGAAGACGATCTGCGCTACGGGCCCGATTTTGCCCGGCTTGGGTTGGACGTTATAACGGTTACCGACTCGTGCCATCTGCATGTCTTATGTGCTGCTGACCAGGTCAAAATCCAGCTCCAGCTCCCTCTTGGAGTTCCTGAACCTCACCTTCCCAATGGCGATTCTCCCTATCTGGAGGGTGTTGTCCACATGGGCTTCATTGCAGCAGTTTATGTTCCAGTCAGGGATCCTCGCTATCTTGAGAAGGGTGACCTCCGCAGGCACTGGAAAGAGGTCATAGATCGCATCTCCAAAGTGTCCCTCGGCCTCATGCCTCTCCATCTCGAACTCCAGCACCTCGGCCCCCTCGGCGACCTTCGCGTTGGCCAGCCGCTCTATCGTCGCCAGCTCTTCGTCGGTCGGCTTCCTTTCGAACTGTAGCGTGAGCCTTCCGTGCTTGCCGGACACGTAGACGGACGCCGTCCACTTCGCTCCAAGCGCCTTCTGGGCGGCTCCCTTGAGCACGTGGACAGCCGAGTGCGTCCGGAGCTCTTCCGAGCTCAACTACATCCTCGTTACGATCTTGTAGAAGTCGCCGAGCCTGGTCTCGAGCCCGTAGCGCGTCGTGTTCCCCCTCATGTACAGGAAGACAGAGAGGAGGGTGGGCCACATCTTCATCAGGCTGAACCTTCCTTCTACCTTCGCCTTGATGAATTCGTAGACCTTCGCGTAGATGGCGTAATGGTCCAGCACCGCCTTCCTGTACCCCTCCATGTCTCCGATGTGGTCGACGAAGAGGTTGACGCATTGCATGCTCGGGATTATTCCCTCTCCCAGCATCGGGTAGACGGTCCCGATAGACTCTCCGACCCCCACAACCTTCCCGTCGAAGAACGGCTCCATGAGCTTGGGTGGCGTTACCCTCACCGGCCTCCCTATCCTCCTCACAACTTCGCAGTGGTACTTCTTCACGAACTCCTCCATCTCTCCGCGGTATCTGCCTAGGACGTCGCCTGCGCCTACATGGGCCATCCCGTCTCCTAGCGGGAAATACCACCAGTACCCCGTCAGCCCCGGATAGGGTTTGATCACAAAGTCGTCGTAGGGGAGCTCTTTCGACTTGACCTGAATCTCGAACGACGGGACCACGAGGTCTTCCTTGACCTTCGGCAGGAGGGACCTGTGCAGCCCCGTCGCGTCGACCACCTGGTCGAACCCCTGCATGCTCCCATTTGCCCCCTTGATCTGGGCGCCCCAGTGTATCTTCTTCCCTTTCAGCATGTCCTCCGTAAGCCGGTGCTTGTCGTATGTTACAAGCCCCCTGAGGGGTATCTCTACCTCTTCGTCCCCAAGGTCGACGAGCATCTTCTTCCCCTTGTGGAGCACGTAGTCGTCGAAGTTGAACCCGGCCTCCCTCACAAGATCGGTGATGAACGGCTGGCTCGTCCCCCAGGCGCAGACAGTGTACCAGTTCTTCTCAGTCCGCATCTCGAAGGCCTCCGCGTCGACCCCCGAGGGGAGTCGGTTCAACAAGTAGGCCCCTGCTACCCCAGTTCCGACCACCGCGAGACGCGTCTTGGAAGACCCCATCTGTCCCCGTGCCTCGTCCTCTTTTTACCCTGTCGCCCTGACAGGCTTCGCTTCAAGCAGAGCCAAAACCTAATAAACCCAAAATATTGAATATAATAACAGAATGCCCATGCCAAAGAACCCAGAGGCCGACTCCACGACCGTGAAGCTATCCAGGGAGACCTACTCAAAGCTGGCCGCCCTCGGCAAGTACGGGGACACCATGGACCAGATCATACAGCACCTGACCGCGCAGGCAAGAGGTCTGGAGGACGTGGTGGCGGGGAAGAGTTCGATCACCTACATCGATGGCCGAGAGGGGCGGCTTCTCTACCGCGGGTATGACATCGCGGACCTCACGGCTCACTCGAACTACGAAGAGACCACGTTCCTCCTCTGGAACGGGCGCCTCCCCACCTCGGGGGAACTGAAGTCGTTCAGGGAAGATCTCGGGGCGAAGAGGGCGATCCCACGCGAGTTGGTCTCGATCCTCACGACCCTCCCGCAGAACTGCGATACTATGGACGCCCTGCGAGTGGGAGTGGCGGCTCTGGGGATCTTCGACGACCCCATGTATACCCAACTTGAGCGGGCTATGTCCATCGCCTCGAAGGCGGGGACGATAGTGGCCGCGATACATAGGCACAAGCACGGCCAGGCCATAATCCCTCCGCGCGAGGACCTGTCGTTCGCTTCCAATTTCCTCTACATGGTGACAGGGAAGGTGCCTTCGGAAGGGGACGAGAATCTGATGAACGTCCTCCTGATTCTACACGCCGACCACGAGTTCAACGCTTCCACCTTCACCGCCCGCGTGATCGCCTCGACCCTCTCCGACGTCTACTCAGCGACAACGGGCGCGGTGGGAGCCCTGAAAGGGCCCCTTCATGGCGGGGCAAACGAGAAGGTCGTCGAGATGACACTCGAGATCGGGACCCCTGACAGGGTGGACCCCTACATCCGTGAGAAACTGGCGAACAAGGTCAAGATCAACGGCTTCGGCCACCGGGTCTACAAGACCATGGACCCGAGGGCGAAGATCCTGAAGGACATGGCGGAGCGCTTCGTCAGGACTGAGAAGGAAAAGCAGTCGCTGGAGATCATCGAAAGGACCGAGGCGATCCTGCTCAGGGAGAAGAACTTGCACCCCAACCTGGACCTCTATTCCGGACTCGCACTCAACCACATTGGCGTCCCTGCCTACCTGTTCACCCCGGTCTTCGCGGTCGGCCGCGCCCCAGGTTGGCTCGCCCACGTCCTCGAGCAGTTCGCCGACAACAGGATAATCAGGCCCATCGCTGACTACGCCGGTCCCCCGCTGACCAAATACGTGCCCATCGAGAAACGTGCTTCCTCGGGTGCGGGACGTTGAGGGTCGAGGCCCTTCTGAAGCGGGACCCGGTCACCATCAGCCCAGGTGCCACCATAAGGCAGGCTGCCGAGGTCTTCGCCAGGGAGAAGATCGGGCTGCTGGTGGTCGCCCAGGCTGCGACCCCCAAAAAGCCTCAGGCGGTCATATCCGAGCGTGATGTGGTCAGGGCGGTGGCGAAGGGAACCCCCCTCACTGCGAAGCTCGAGTCCGTGGCCACGAAGAAGCTGGTCAGCATCAGGCGCTCAGACAGCCCGTCGACTGCGGCGAAACTGATGATGGAGAACGGGATCCGCCACCTGGTGGTGGTGAACGACGACGGGACCCTTTTCGGAGTCCTCTCCATCCGGGACTTCTTCCGCGAGGCGAAGCTACTCGGCTCGCTCAAGAAAGACGAGGCTGAAGAGACTCACGGAGTGGACTGAGAAAGGCTACCGCTCCTAAGCCCGCCAGTGCGTTCTCCCCTCGGCTTGGGTGCCCCTCGCGCCGACGCCCCCTGCAGAGAGCGGGCATCTGACCGCCGGGATGACCTGATGTCGAGACGGGCCGGATAGCCATGTCTGGGGGCTCTCTTCACGGAAGCGTCGACAGGGTCATGAGGACGCGGAAGTCTTCCCCGACTCCGCGGCCGGCCTGATGAACGACTCGTAGGACTGATAGTACCTTCCGTACCCCACCACTCCGTTGTGATTGACGTCGAACACCGCGGGCTCGATGTAGAGCGAGCCGTCAGGGTCAGCGGTCAGGGTCAGCATAGGCTCAGCATTTGTCGGCGGCGGCTGGGTGCTTGCCGGGCCAGCTATCGAGAGCGCGTCGGGGAGACGGTACACGCTCCCATGGCACGGGCACTGGTACGTCTCGTCACTCGGGTTGTCCGAGTTCTCGGGGTCGTAGTTGGGGCTGCACCAGAGATGGACGCACACCTCGCTGAAGGCCACGAAAGCCGTCGCCGCCTTCTGGTCCCCTCCCAGGCTGGAGGGCATCCTGATGAGCCGCCACTTGACGAACGTGTCAGGGTTCTGGGAGTCCAGCGTCAGGTTGCCGGACGAAGGATAAGTGATCAGCCAGGAGCTGTTCGGCGGGAACGTCGTAAGGTCGTTGACGTTGACGGGCTTCCCGCTTGCGGCGCCGTTGAATTTGTTGATGTCGGTCGTCACCTTTTGGCGCTTCGGCGTCCCTGGGCTGGAGACCGACGAGGATAGGTACTTCCCCCAGGGGACGAAGGGAATCGCGGTGAGCACCGCCGCGAACGTGAGGAGGACCTTGAAGAAAGACCTCCTGCTCGTCTTCGCTTGTGGGGTTGGCCCGGGTGGCGTTGGCGGGGGAGGAAGTCCGGGCTTCACGGCGGCCGAAGGCTGCCGGCGCCCAGAGAGAGGATCCGTGGCTGGGCGAAGAGGAGCTCCCGGGGCAGAAGTCTTTTCGGGCGTACCCTGACCTGTCTCTCCGCCTGCAGTCGGCCCTCCTGGCGACTGGCGTTTCTCTTCTTGCTTGCTCTCTTCAGACATTGCAACCACCGTTTGGAAGACGCTTCGTAGCAAGATGCGCGTGAACATGTTCATTTACGACTTCGGTTTCGAAAATCCAAAAATACCGGAAACTCAGAAACTACATCGTCATGGAGACATCTAGAACAAAGTCCTACCTGACGCACATACCTGTGCGGTCCCCACTGGAGGCTGACGCCCTCTCGAAGGAGAGCACCTGGAACATACTCAGGCTGGTAAGGGATGCAGGCGCGCAGGGAGCGTCGGCCGACGAGCTCGTGAAGAGGCTCAGACTCCCCCCGTCTGCCGTCTACGCAACGCTCAAGGAACTGAGACGCCTCGAGTTCGTCTCCGTCCTTCCACGGGAGAACAAGAGGAAGGGAGAGCGGAAAAGGAGGTTCGTCTGCGAACGGACCACCTGGGGGAAGTACAGGATCGACGGCGCGTTCCTGGACGCCATAACCTATGAGGGCATCACGGAGCAGGTCACCGAAGGGCTAGGCGGCGCATTGTCGCAGGTGCTGGGTAGGCTGTTCGACGAGTTCGGGAGGAATCCGAGGCTACTACAGTATCTCCCTGTGGCGGCTGAAGGGAGAATCTGCCCGATCTGCGGGAGGAACCACGAAGCAACAGACTTCGCGTTCGCAGTCGTGCTCGCTGCCTTGGACACATACATCACGGAGTCGGCGGACTTCTTGGGCCTGCTCAGGAAGAAAGCCTACGCGAAATAGCCTGCACAGGAGGGGCGGGGCAACACTTTATCGGCTCCAGCGCCCGGCTCCCTCCGGATTGTCGCGGCCGAAGGTCTTCTCTGGCAAGCAGGGGCTCGCCGTCGGTCTCGCCTTCGGGGGAGCGGGAGGGGTCCTCGCCCTCCTGGACATGTCTCTCTGGGCAGAGAACCAGTATGTCCTGGCTCTCTCCAGAGGGGTCGGAGCCGGCATCGGCGTCGTCGAGTTCTTTGCCTCCGAAGCGGCGGTCCTGGCGGTCATGGCTTCCGGCATCTATCTGGTCTACAGGGGAGCGATGGCTTCGGAACCCGGGAACCTCTCCTTGCCGTCGATAATCGGCGCGGCATTCTCCTCCAGAAAGACCATGAGGCTCGCAGTGACGGGGGGCGTCCTCTACGCCTTCGCCTTCCTCTTCCTTTCGGGGACCTTGGTCTACCAGCCGACTGTCGACTTCAGCGAGGTGTACGGGGCGTCCTCCCCCGGCTGGGCCTCCGCCGTCTGCTGCGGCACCCTCGGGTCAGTCCCCGAACTGAAGTTCTACCTCTCCCCGGCGCTCCACCTGGGAGCGCAGCTCCTTCCTCTCACGCTCCTGATGCTCGTCCTGGTCCCTCCCCTCGTAACCCTGAACATCGCGGTGGCTCTGGGGTCCCTGAGGCAGAAGGCGCTCAGGTCGGGCCGGCTGGTCACCTCCGTAGGGGCTCTGGTGGGTCTCGTGACCGGATGCCCCACCTGCGCAGGATACTTCCTCCTGAGCGCCGCAGGAGGGCTGGGCGCTTCAGCCTTCACCTTCGTCCTTGCGCCGTATCAGCTACTGTTCGTCGTCGTAAGCCTCCCGTTGCTCGTCATAGGTCCGTTCCTGACCGCCTATGGGCAGAAGAAAGCGCTGTCTTCAGCTTGCGAGGTCCCGGGCGCTCCCGACCAGGCGCCCCCGACTCCGGTGGCCCCTGCCAAGACCATGGATGGGGCAACGGGTTCCACTGCGAGCGATTGCCGACGGTGCTGCGCCTGACCAACGGCCCTGACTGGTGCTCCGCACCCGGGTGCCAAGGAACTGCAACCTCGCCGTCCGCTTTCGCCGCGCTGGTGGCCGGCCACGAACTTTGCTTTCCGCCCTTAGAGGTGGGCGAGCACCCCACCAATCTTAAATAGCGTGAGACGGTCGCAATTTTTGAAATGGCTCTCTTCGGGGACATAGGGACGGTCTTCGCGATGGGCCTGGTCGGCATGGGGTTTACCCTCCCGGTCGTCCTACTTCCGCGCCTCTTCGGGCCGAGGCACCCCAACCCCCTGAAAAACGCCCCCTTCGAGTCCGGGCAGGTCCCCCAGGGGGCCGGGAAGATGCACTTCATGATGCAATACTACGCCTACCTCCTGATGTTCATCGTTTTCGACGTCCTCGGGATGTTCCTCTACGCCTGGGCGGCAGCCTACAAACCGCTCTCGCTCGGTTTATCATCTGACTGGGCGGTCACGCTCTTCATCGGGATGCTTTTCATCCCCATGGGGTTCGCCCTGGTCCTGGCGGGGAGGCGCGACCTGTGGTAGTCGCCCAGCAGCAAAAGTCAGGGGCCTTCCAGGTCTTGGTCGGGAAGATAGACGACATCCTCCAGTATGCCATAGGCGATCCGATGCGCTACCTCGCAAACTGGGGGCGCCTCTACTCCCTCTGGCCCGTCCATCTAGAGACGGCATGCTGCGTCCCTCCGGAAACCGTCATCCTGGGGGACAACAAGCAGATTTCTGAATACGAACCTGGCGACATGGCCGCCTCGGCTTCAGGGCTCGTCACTGTCACCAGGACCTTCAAGCGGCAGTACAGCGGTCACATCCTCGAAGTCACGGGGCGCGGGATGCTCCCCATCCGTCTGACCCCGGAGCACCCAGTCCTCGTCGCTTCGCGGTTGCTCAGGAGCGGCAAGGGAGAATACCTTCCTGGAACCAGTTGGAAGAAGGCGTCAGAGCTGGTCAGCGCCCCGCCGGTAAAGGTGAACGGCGAGTTCGTCTTTCCTACGATGGCACACGACTGCCTCCTGATACCGAGGATCAAAGGGCACGTCGAGCTGACCAGCATCCCTCTCAGCCCCTATGCGAATCGCCGCGGCCTTGCTGTCCTGAAAGGCCGACGGGATAGCCCGCCCTTGGACTTTCCGCTCAATGCGAGGACCGCGTGGCTCCTGGGTGTCTACGTTGCGGAAGGCTGGACCACCGAGAACCACGACGTCTTCTTCTCACTTGGGAAGCACGAGAGGAGCCTCGCCAGGCGCATCTCGCTCCTGGCGAAGTCCCTGGGGTACTCGCCACAGGTCAGGGAAAGGGAGACCGCGCTTGTCGTGAGGTTCTCATCCAGCATCCTCGCAAGGGCCCTGAGAGAGTGGTGCGGGCACCTCGCGGAGAACAAGAAAGTTCCCGACTTTATACTCTACCACAGGAGCGAACACCTGTTGCGTTCGTTCCTCAGCGGCTACCTGAAGGGAGACGGAAGCGTCACCGTCGACAACAGGGGCCCCACTTTCGACCGTGCGAGCACAACTTCGAAGATCCTTGTCCTCCAGTTGCAGCTGGCGTATGCTAGGCTTGGGCGTTTCGCAAGAATCAGACTGGAGCGCCGAGAGGGGGTCGCCCATATTGAGGGAAGGACAGTCAAGACGAGGGATGCATACTCTCTTTTCCTACTCACATCGAAAAGGAAGGTCGCCGGCTTCTGCATCAACCCAGATTACATCGTCGTCCCGATAAGGAAGATCTCGAAGCTACCCTACTCCGGTCAGGTGAGGAACCTTGAGACAAGCGACAGCACGTATCTCGTGTCGAACGCCGTCGTCCACAACTGCAGCGTCGAGGTCGGAGCGGCCGCAGGGTCGAGGTTCGACATGGAGAGGTTCGGCGCCCTCGAAGCGTTCGGCTCCCTCCGCGCCTGCGACCTGATCATAGTCATGGGTACTGTCACCCGCAAGCTCGCCCCCAGGCTGAAGTTCATCTACGACCAGATGGCCGAGCCCAAGTGGGTCATGGCGATGGGCGCGTGCAGCATCACCGGGGGGCTCTACTTCGACTCGTACAACGTCCTGAGAGGAATCGATGACATCATCCCGGTCGATGTCTACATCCCCGGCTGCCCACCAAGGGCCGAAGCCGTGCTCCAGGGCCTCGTCCTGCTCCAAGAAAAGATCAGAAGGGCTCCATCTCTAAGCGGCCGGTGACACCTGCATGAGCAAGGCACAAGCCCCGCAGCCTGCACCGTCTCAACCCCCGACTGCCGCGCCGGCCACTCCTCCGCGCGTCCAGGCTCCTCCAGCCGCGACCGCTCCCACGAACCCAGAGCCCGTCAGGGCTAAGGAGTTCGCCGCGAAGTTCACAGCAAGGTTCCCCGGTGCTAAGGTGGACTGGATGAAGGAGCACAGAGTCAAGTTGACCGTGACCCCTCAGGAGATCGGGGAAGCGGCACTCTTCGTCCGTGACTCTCTGAAGTTCGATCACATAAGCGCCGTCAGCGGGATTGACTGGATCGCGAAGAACGAACTCGAGGTAGTCTACTTCGTGGGCTCCTCGGTCCCCGGACTGGAAGACTTCGTCTTTGCCTTGGCTGAGCGCGTCCCCAGAGACGACCCTGTGGTCCCGACCCTCATCGGGGTCTGGAGGGGAGCGGAGTACCAAGAGCGCGAGACGCACGAGATGTTCGGGATCAACTTCAAAGGGCACCCCAACCAAGCCCACATGTTTCTCCCCGAGGACTGGAACGACCTCCCTCCTCTCCGCAAAGACTACGTGTCGCCAGGAAGATGAACATGGCCCAGGAATCGGAATACTCCCCAGACTCCGACAGAATCATGGCTGTCTCCCTGGGGCCGCAGCACCCGGGCGCAGGTCACTTCCGCATCCGCCTCTGGCTCGACGGGGACTACGTCGTCCGGTCCGAACCTGACCCGGGGTACGTCCACCGGGGAGAGGAAAAGATGAGCGAGTACAGGAACTACATCCAGAACGTCCCGCACCTTGAGAGGCCCGTCATACTCGACAGCTCGAACATCCTCTTCCCGTACGCCTTGGGGGTCGACGAGCTCATGGGGAGCAAGATCCCACCCAGGGGACAGTACCTCAGGGTGATCATGTCAGAGATAAACCGCATCATCTCCCACATGTACTTCCTCGCCATCCAGGGGTACTTCATGGGGCACACGACTATGATCACTTGGTGCATGGGTGACAGAGATTTTTGGATCGACCTCGGCGAGCGCATAGGCGGAGCCCGGGTCACCTTCGCCTATGTCATCCCAGGAGGGGTGAGGAACGACATCCCCGAGTACGCCATAGACAAAGGGCTCAAGACCTGCGACTGGTTCGACAAGCGGATGGACGAGTACGAGAAGATCTTCTTCGACAACCCCATGGTCCACCAGCGCTCCGACCGGGTCGGGGTTCTGTCGAAGGAGGACGCAATAGCCTTCGGGACGACTGGGACGGTGGCGCGCGCCTCGGGGTTGGCCTTCGACGTCCGCAAGGACGAGCCCTACAGCTCCTACGGAGACTTTGAGTTCAAGACCCCCATGCTCACTCAGGGAGACTCTTGGGCGAGGGCGTACGTGGCCCTCCTGGACATGAGGGAAGCCGTGAAGATCATCCGTCAGGCCCTGAAGAAGCTTCCACAGGGTTCAGTCAGGCTGAAGCTCGGTCCCCAGCCGAGGGTCCCGGCGGGGGAGGTCTACTCCAGGACCGAAGGGGCCAGAGGGGAGATGTCCTACTATATCATCAGCGACGGGTCGCCCCGCCCCTACAGGCTGAAGATAGGGGTTCCGTCGGCGAAGAACCTGAGGGTCCTCCCCCACCTGTTGAAGGGCGTCCACGTGGCAGACATCCCCGTGATATACTGGGGTCTGAACTATTGGCCGGTAGAAGCCGACAGATAAGCATCTTTAAGCTCCGTTCTGCAGAATCTGCCCGATTCAAGCCCTTCTTTCTGCTCAGGCTTGGCATCAGCCCTTGACGCGGGAATGCTAGCGCTGCTTCGTCTACAAAAGCGTCGCAATCCGCATGTACCTGTTGCTTGGGCGACTCCAGCTCGGGTGTCGTCGCCGCTTGGCTTTCAGCTCTGACTCGGCGTCACCCCTCCTGCGGGGGGTGCGAACGGCTCGGCCTCGGGACCCTTCTCACCCCTGTGGAATACGTAGACGCCGACGAGGATAAGCGCTCCCCCGAAGATCTGGGCGAGAGTAATCTGCTCGCCCAGGACCACCAGCCCAAAGACCGCCCCGAACACCGTGGAACTGGACCAGACCAGCAGCATCCTGATGGCGCCGAGCCTCTTCACGGCCGCTATGAACAGGACGGTCCCACCGGTGACGACCGCCCCGAGCAGCAGCAGGATGGAGGCGCTGTATGCAGTGAACCTGAGGTGCGCCCCAGCTGCTAGGAAGACGGCTGTCAGCGCGGTCCCGCCTATCAAGTTCCTGTACTTGCTGATGAGCGAGGTGTCGAACCGTTTCGTCGCCAGGGCCATGATGTTGTTCTCGAAGGCCCAAGCGACCCCCGACCCGAGGACGAGCAGGTTCCCGGTCAGCCCTTGGAAAAAGGCGATATGCGACAGGTCGAGGTTCGTCGAGACCACAACCAGCCCTGCGACTATGAGCAGCCCGCGCAGGGCCTGGCCCCGGCGGAGCGACTCACCGAACACCGAGAAAGCTAGGATGGTGGTGAAGAGCACCTCCCCGTTTGCCAGGAGGGCGGCGTTCACCACCGTGGTCTCGTCCAGCCCCGCGGTGTACATCAGAGGGGCCAGGGCTGCCCCCACGAGCCCGAAGAACACCAGGTACCTGAGGCTGCCAGGAGCCGGCCCCCTTCTAGGCTGATGGAAGAGGAGCACCACGCCGGAGATCAGGAAGGAGAGCCCGGTCACCACCACGGGGCCATTGTAGGAAAGGGCGATCTTGGTGAGCGTCGACACCGACCCCGCGCAGAGGGACCCGAGGATGGCGTAGACGTATCCTTTCGTCGTCTCAGAGCTGGCCTTCACGAGTAGCTTGCGCCGGGGAAACAGGGGGCATTAAGCATCCTTTGCGAACTCCTCTTAAAACGGCCCCCGCCTACCCATGGCCATGGCATCTGATGACGCCATACTGACTGAACTTCAGAAGATTAGAGAGCTCCTCACCCCCAAACCAGCTCCGCCAGCGCCTCCTCCTCCCAAAGGGCTGTGGGCCGAGTTCAAATCGTTCCTATCCCAGTACAAGGTCCTCGGCCTCGCCGTGGCCTTCATCCTAGGTCTGTACCTGGGGAACCTCGTACAGGGGCTGGTCAACGACCTGATTATGCCAGTCATCTCCATAGCGACCGGGAGTTCCGGCCCACTCAAAGCGTGCACCACCGGAGGGACCCCGGTCCCCGCATGGCAGTGCATCACCGCCGGGCCTTTCCTCGTCGGCTCGTTCCTCGGCACCGTGATAACCTTCATCGTCGTCGCCTTCGTCGTATTCCTCATAGTCAAGGTCGCGAAAAGGTCGAACATCCAATAGGAGCTCTCCCCGTTTCTTCTTCTGCCGTGCGTCAAATCCGTTAAGCATACTGTCAACGGTAATTGCCTCAGTCAGTCATGTCCATCTCCCAAGATATCAGAGCAAGATTTCACGATGAGCAGCAGCAAGTTCGAAAAAGGATGGAAGACCCAGGAGAAGGAGCCTTTCGGGAAGATGGTCCGCGAAACCGTCCGCGGGCCACAGCCGATCCGGCCCCAGGTCCAGAAAGCGACCCAGCAGTTGACTGGGGAGATCAACCGCCTGGACCAGGCGATGGGCCGGCTGAAGCAACGAGAGAACTCCATTTTCAAGAAGACCGTAACGGCCGTTCAGGCGCACGACCAGGAATCCAGTAAGGCGTACTCCAACGAGCTCGCCGAAGTCCGCAAGATGGAGAAGATTGTAACGCAGTCCAGGATTGCCCTGGAACAGATCAACACGAGGCTGCAGACGGTCACAGACATCGGAGACTTCGCGGCGACCATCGCCCCGGCCATAGGGGTGATCAAGAATGTACGCGTCACCCTTGGCGAGGCCATGCCCGACGCCCAGGGGGCCCTGGGAGAGATCGGGGCTCAGCTGAACTCGATAATGGTGGACGTCGGCCAGATAACGGGGACGACCTTCTACCAAGCCGAGAACGGCGAGGAGGCCAACAAGATCCTGGCCGAGGCATCCGCGATAGCCGAGAAGCGGATGTCCGAGTCCCTCCCCGAGGTACCAAGCAGCGCCGGTCAGTCCATCTTCACGAGCGAATAGACCGCCCGGGGCAGCTCGGCCCCGGCCGGGCCGCCCTTTCTGCTTCTTGTGGTCGTTGCGGCTTCCGATGCGCGAACAGCCTCTCCGGTAGAGGAACGGCGCCAGCCATCTCGATTCTCCTCGAGCGCCGTCGCGGGGTAGGCGCATCACGAAAGCCTAGAATGCCGAGTAGAAACCTGGCCCCGCTGCAAGGAACAGTGCCTCAGGACTCACGAAGGTGAAGAGTCGTCTGGCGTACTGGACTCTCCGCAGGGTCCAGCATGGAGCTATGCCGGAGACGAGGTCGTCCAGAGCAGCTCCATGAACTGCTTGAAGTGGCTCGCCACGGCTGGGCTGTCGATCCATCCGCAGGCAGAGTGGTCAGGGAGCCCGATTAGGGCGACTTTGTCGTCTACCAGGAGGTCGAACGCCACCTGGTTCCCGGTCCTCGCCTCTACCCCGGGGGGGAGGAGCCCCTGGGCCTGGTCGTCGCAGACCGCTCTGACCTTCACCCCTCTCTTCACCGCCCCGTCGAGGAGTTCCATCACCTTGGCGTCCTCCAAGCCCATGGCAGGCGTGACGACCATCACACTCTCTCTTGCCCCTCTGAGCATCTCGTAGATCTTCCCCAGAACTCTCTCGCTCCCTCGGACGGTGTACACCAGCTCTGCTTCTTCGGTAGGCTCGGCCCTGTATATCCTCTGAAGCTCCCTGAATGCGTCTTCGACCCTCGAAGAAATCGTGGCCTTGACGGTCTCAGGCTTCTTGGCTCTGTACGTGACCGGTTTGCTTACGACCTTCTCGACCCACCCCTTCGCCTCGAGGGCCTTGAGCGCCGTGTAGGCGCTGGGGTAAGGGATCCGGGCCTCGGTGGCGACCCTCTTCGGCTCAGCAGGCCCGAGGCCGGCGTTGGCGACGTATGCCTTGGCTTCGTAGCTCGTGAGCCCCAGGTCCTTGAGCTGTTCGACTATCTGGGACCTGTCCACGCATGGAGTGCGGCGAAGCTCTTATATAGTATTTTCGTAGCGTTCGCACTAAATGGCTGGCGAACCTGACTACGACGTGGTCATCGCAGGCGGCGGGATGGCCGGCCTGATCACAGCTGCTTCCATTGGCTATCATTCGAAGGGGAGCGCCCGGGTCCTAGTGGTCGACAGGAACAAGGAGGCCGAACCGGGAAGGAAGACTAACAACGGCTGGACCTGTGGGGACGCCACCAGTAAGAGGTCTCTGGACTACCTCGCGGAGCACATAGGGATAAGGTACGGCTCCCCCGAGCTGGAACATCCGGTGAGCGGGGTCTACGTCTACTCCCCAGACAGGAAGTCGAAAGTGCTCTTCGAAGGGGAGGGCTATCTGTTCAACAGGAAGCTGGTCCCGAGGCGCCAGGTCGCAGACGCGAAGAAGTTCGGGACAGAGTTCATGTTCGGGGCCACGGCAGAGAGGCTTCTCTCGGAAGAAGGCCGCATCACCGGGGTGACGGGACGGAAGTCCGACGGGGCGGCGTTCAGCGTCACCGGGAAAATCGTCATCGACGCGACAGGTTCGTCCTCTACCCTCAGGAGATTCATGCCCATTCCGTCGCTGATCGAGAAAGAGATCGACCCGGACGACGTGGTCGGCACCGGGAGGTACATCCTCGACTTCGAGCCTGCCAAGGACGACCCCGCCTTCTTCGCTCCCGACTACTGCATAATCCACCTCGACCAGTTCATCGCCCCCGCCGGCTACGCCTGGGTCTTCCCGAAGGGGAAGAAGAAGGTGAACATAGGACTGGGGGTGTCTCACTCCGGGCTGGCGAGGAGGAACAGGAGGTTCGGGCTCAACGACAACCTCCAGAGCCTCATCGACAAGTACCTGGCCGACAACCCGGTCATCAGGAACTTCTCGCAGCCCTCTGACGACGCCAACGCCGGGAACACGAAGGGGAACTGGCAAGTCCCGGTGAGGCGGCACAACGACTGCATGGTCGCCAACGGTTTTGCGGTGGTGGGGGACGCCGCCTGGATGCCCAGGCCCATCGACGCCGGAGGGATAAGCCCCTCCATCTATGGCGGGACCATCCTGGGGAAGGTGGTCGCCGAGGCGCTCGAGGCCGGGGATGCGACCGAGGCGGGCCTCTGGAAGTACAACGTCGAGTACATGAACACCCACGGATACCCGATGGCCAGTTTCGAGGTCCTCAGAAGATACCTGCAGACAGTCACCAACGACCAGATCAACTACGGGATGGAACACTTCCTCTCAGAGGAAGATGTAGCGGCGATAACCGAGAGGAAGCACCCCGAATTCAATCAGGCCCGCTTCATGAACCCGGCGATGTGGTTCCGGGTCCTGGGGCAGCTTTCGCTCGCCAGGGGGCTCAGGTACACCGTCAAGAAAAGCGCCGCCCTGGTGGAGATCAACTTGGCCTACCCAGACTCCCCCAAAGGCTTCGGCGAGTGGCAGAAGCGCCTGGGGAAGGAGCTCGCTGAGACCGTTGAGAAGTTCAAGCCCCTCGACGTAGCCAACTAGAAATACCGCTCGGGTTCCAGGTGCCCATGGTCAAGCTCGCCCCCAAGGTCATGGGGTTCCTAGAGGGGAAGCACTTCGGTAAGCTCGCGACTGTGATGAAGGACGGGTCCCCTCATGTCACCCCCATCTGGTACATGATGGACGGGGGCAAGGTCGTGATCAACACTACCACGACTCGGGTGAAGTACTTCAACATCGTCCGGGACTCGAGGGTAAGCTTCCTGGTGGACGACGGATATCCATACGTCATACTCTTCGGGAGGGCCAGGGTTGCGCCAGAGCGGGACGCCAAGAGGGACATAGAGGCCCTCGCGGTCAGGTACACCGGAGAGGCGAGGGGGCGGAAGTCGGCGCGGTCGACCTTCTGGAAGGAGCCCCGGGTATCGATAGAGATAGTGCCAGAGAGGGTCTTCGTCAACCTCTAGCTATTTCATCGCGCGCGAGAAGAAGTCGGTTACGAACCTGCTGTAGGTCTCCCTGTCCGAACTCTTCGCGAAGTGGATATGCTGGAAGATCACCCTGTTGAGCATCCCAAGGAGGCAGTCGACGGCTAACTTGGGATCCGTCTTGCGAAACATCCCTCTCGAGATCGCGCGTTCCACCAGCCCGGAAGCGATACCTGATATCTTCTCCAGGTCGTCGGACACCATCTGGGCGCTGTGCTTGTCCAGGGTGGCCGAGTCCCTCATGTATAGTCCGATGTCGAAGGTGTGCTCCGGGAAAGACCTGAGGTAGGTAGAGATGAAGATCTCGAGCCCTCTCTTAGGGTCGGGGGCCTTGGACGCGGCGGCGAGCTTCCGGATGAACTCTTCCATCGATATCTGTTTCCGGGCTACGGCTTCGAAGAGCCCCTTCTTGCTGCCGAAGTAGTAGTAGATGACAGGGGCGGTGGTCCCTGACACCCTGCAGATGTCTCTCACCGAGACGTTTGCGAACCCCTTCTCCGCGAACATCCTCGAAGCCACTTCGAGTATCTTCCCGGCGGTCGCATGCTGTTCTTCGACCTGCACGTCCAACGAAAGCCCTCCTTTCCGTATATAACAGTTGGAGGCCGGGCGGATGCGGCCGCCCAGAGCCCTTGTGACGCGCGTATCAGCGGGGCAGGCTAGTCGAACTCGCCGCCTTCGCCGCCCATCCCGCCGGCTCCCCCGGGGGGTCCCGCCGGCGCCTTCGACTTCCCTGCGGCGATGACGTCATCGATCCTCAGTATCATCGAGGCCGCCTCGGTGGCAGACCTGATGATCTGAACCTTCACGGCCAGAGGCTCGATGACCTGGCGCTGGTACATGTCCTTGACCTTCCCGTCCGCGGCTTCGATCCCGAACCACTTCCCGTTCTCCGTAGCGTGCTTCGCTCTGAACTCCACCTGCGCGTCGATGGGGTCCATACCTGCGTTGAGCGCGAGGGCGATGGGTATCGACTCGAGGGCCTCGGCGAACTTCTGGGCTGCGAGCTGCTCCCTCCCCGTGAGCTTGTCCGCCCACTTGAGGACCTGAGCTGCCGCCTCCGCCTCCGCCGCGCCACCGCCGGCTACCACCGCCGGCCTCTCGATGACGTCTTTGGTCACCATCAGGGCGTCGTGGAGGGACCTCTCGCCCTCGTCTACGATGCGCTGGGTCCCGCCTCTCACCAGTATGGTGACCGCCTTCGGGTTCTTGGCTCCCTCTACGAACACCCATTTGTCTTCTTCGACCTTCCTCTCTTCTACGTGCCCCGCATAGCCGAGGTCGCCGGGAGAAAGGTCCTCGAAGTTGTTCACCACCCTGCCGCCTGTCGCTTTCGCTAGCTTGGTCATGTCCGACTCCTTCGCCCTCCGTACGGCGAGAATCCCGGACTTCGCAAGGTAGTGCTGGGCGATGTCGTCGATACCCTTCTGGCAGATGACGACGTTAGCCCCCACTTCAGCGACCTTGTCCACCATACCCTTCAACATCTTCGTCTCTTCGTCCAGGAACTTCTTCATCATGCTGGGGTCGTTGATGTTGAGCTTGGCGTCGAATTCCGTCTTTTCTATCTCGAAAGGAGCGCTGACGAGGGCGATCTTGGCTTTGTCCACCGACTTCGGCATGCCAGAGTGGACCACTTCCTTGTCCAGCACTATCCCCTGAATGAGCCTGGTGTCCTTCAGCGAGCCGCCGGGCTTCTTCTCCACCTTTACGTTGTCGATGTCCACCCTGTACCCCTTATCTGCCTTCTCCGCCACCGCCAGGGTCGCCTCGACCACGAGTTCCGCAAGGTCCTGAGCTTCCTTCGAGACCAACTTGGTCTGCATGCTGGTCTTCGCGACCTTCACCAGCCACTCCTTGTCGCTCGAGGAGACCTTCTCGGCCACGTCCTCCAGGGACTCGATGGCCTTCCTCGAGGCCTTCGAATAGCCGTCTACTATGACGGTAGGGTGAACGTTCTTGTCAAGGAGCTCCTCTGCCTTCTCCAGCAACGCTCCTGCGAGCACTACCGCAGAAGTCGTCCCGTCGCCGACCTCGTTGTCGGTGGTCTTGGACACTTCTACCAGCATCTTGGCTGCCGGGTGCTGCACGTCTATCTCCTTCAGCATCGTCGCGCCATCATTGGTGATGGTGACGTCTCCGAGAG
Source organism: Nitrososphaerota archaeon (assembly GCA_029785825.1). Lineage (NCBI taxonomy): Archaea > Thermoproteati > Nitrososphaerota > Nitrososphaerota archaeon. Next base: position 318,511 of record JAFLYY010000001.1, read on the forward strand.
AGTCTACGAGCATCTTGTCCATACCCCTCGGCCCTATGGAGCTCTTCACTACCTCTGAGATCAGCTTAGCGGCCGCTATGTTGTTCCTCTGGGCCTCCCTGCCCCTGCTCTGGCTCGACCCTTCCTTAAGAATCAGGACGGGCTGCCCAGACTGGGTGACTGCCGGAATCGCGGTTGTTGACATCGTAAATCTTCGTTCGGTATACAACTAGTGGTTTATATTCGTTTTGCGGGAGGGAGGGTACTGCGGGCCTTTTCGGGCTTCCGTGCCGGGGCTACCTGCTGTATGGCCTTCGCCAGGCCGATGTCCCAGCTGGTCACGCCTCCTTCCGAGTGAGTCTGGAGCGCTAGCGTGACTCTAGTGTATCTGATGTGGATGTCAGGATGGTGTTCCTGCTTCTCAGCTACTGCCGCTACCCTTCCCACGAAGGCGACCCCTTCCATGAACGTGTCGAACTCGAGCGTCCTGGTGATGAACTTCCATTCGCGCTTCCATCCCTCGAGGCCCTTCAGGGCCCTGTCAACCTCGGGTGCCTTCAGGAGCCTTGGCACAGATGCCTGGGAGTGGGCGTCCGCTTTTAGTTTTACCGAAGCGGCAACTGTAGTTGACAACGGGAGTTTACGACCCAGCTGCGTCCTCGTCTCCGTCGCATGGGAGAAAAGAAGGAGCTTCTCCGGTCGACCGCGCAGTCCCTGCAGAGGATCAGCAGCTCGAAGTCCGAGGTGGCGTCCGGGCTCGACTCGTCCGTCATTTCGCGCCAGGTGGAAAGGGTCACGAAGCCGAGTTCCCCGGGGGCTGCCATGAAGAAGGCGGGGGTCGCGCTCATCGCCGCGCCCGAGCCGCTGACCGGGGTCGCGGGAGTTGCCCTGGTCGCGTCGTCGTTCGCTATCAAGGGGAAAGAGCCGGCGAGCCTGGCGAGCATCGCCCAGGAGACGAGGAAGATTCTCCGTGAGATCCAGTCCTTTAGGATTTAAGTAGCCGCGGAGGTGTCGGCGCATCTCGATGGAACTCAAGCCATCGAAGGGGCTCAAGGTGAAAGTCAACGCGCAGCGCGAAGCCGTGTTCGGCGACGAGTCAGTCAGCGTCCAAGGTGCATCGATCAAGGAGGGGGCTAGGGTCGGGGTGATGACAGGCCGGTCACTGGTGGGGTTCTGCGAGGTGGAGATGCAGAAGCTCGACGGCCGCGCACACTGGTACCCGATAGAAGACTTGACAGGGGAGCACGGCGAGAAGCTGGTCGAAGAAGTGATACCGATAGAGCTAGAAGAGGACGAGGGACCAGAAGAGGAGCAGTAGCGGCATGAGCGAGGCCGCCAGGGCCGAGCTTGTCTTCGTCGTCGATGTAGCCTCGTTCACAACAGGCGGCTTCGTGGGCACCACCAGCTACGGGGGGAGGAAGGTGAACATGGAGTTCGATGACGGAGGCGAAGGCGTTTTTCTCACAGCAGAGATGGCAGGCCGCATCGGGGTAAGGAAGGGGTCAAAGGCCGTGGTGGTCCTGGAGGATGGCGCTATCCGCGTCCACGAGTTGGCTGTCGCGGGGGTCGGGAAGTCTCTCCGTGTCTCCGATTCAACGGTCTACTACGGCGTAGGAAGGGAGGGCGCTGCCGTCCTAAGAATCAGGAAAGCCTGAGCTCCTCGGGCCCATTTCAGCATCGCGTCGCCGTCGCAGTCGCAGTCTGGGGTGCCGTATCATCCCGACATCCCGCCTATCCTCGCCCTCATCCTCCAAACGAAGCTCTTGGGGTATCCCTCGATCATACTCGTCAGTTTCCTGATGCGCGGCTCCACCAGCTCTTTGCCTTCTCCTGCCCGCTCCCCCGCCATCGCGACCGCAGTTTCGAGTGACTTCCAGAATGTGGCGTACACATCCCGGTCCTTGGGGCAGAGATCGGCGATCTCGTCCCCCTTGATCCCTCCATGTTCCGCGGCTACGATGTCCTCGAAAGCGACCATCATGTACTCATGCTCCTCCGACTTCTCGACGACCTGGAGCTTGGTCATCAGCAGCTGAGTGATGGAGGGCGTATGCGTCCCGGCGGAGATACCCTCCTTGAAGTTGAACCTATGGCACATGACGGACTCGTCTAGGAAGAGGTCGACCCTCCGTCGGTTCCCATGTCGTAATAGATCCGCCTCTGCCCCATGTCGAGCTTGTTGAACAGCTCCCTCGGCTTGTAACCGAGCGTTTCCACGGTTTTCACAATCTCTCTTGAGAGCCCTCTCTCTTTTGCCCATCAGGTCGACGTCCCTGTTCTCCCGGAAGTATCTGGGACCGCTGGCGTGCTCCGCGGCTTCTTTGGGGGGCGCGCACATCAGGAAGAGCTTCAGTTTCGCCGACGCCCCTCTTGCTTAATAACGGACGCGGCTTCATCCTTTAAGCCTCCGACAAGAGGGCCACAAGAATGAAAGACGCAGTCTGGGTTAGGCCATGTCCTTCGAGATAGCCGAGGACCTTTCGCGTCAGACTTCGGAGCTTCTTTCCCGGTTCGAAAGGAGGGCCGCATCCTTCTCCAACAGGGCAGACCTCGCCTCATTTGCACTTCAGCGCGACCAGGCTGCGGCGGAGAAGACCGCCAGGGAGTTCTTCGGCCCAGGGGAGCACGTGGCAACGGGGATCGACGGCTCCATGGACTTTGACGAGCGGCTCCAGATGATACTCTTCTACGCCAACGCGACCGCCTACAGCTGCCCCTTTACAGTCGCGGAACGCCTGTCCCTGGATCTCTCCGGGGCCTACAGAGAGTCGAAGATGGACGCTTCCGCAGCCGTCCCACTCTGGGCCGAGGACCTCTCGAACGTCCTCACAAACGAGCCCGAGATAGACATCGAACTGGAACATTCGATGGAGAGAATCCCGAACTCCTTCATGACGCTCGGAGAGCTTTACCTGGGGTACCGGGCGTGCGAGAAGTCCAGGGTCTTGTTCATGGACCGGCCCCTGTCCGGGACCTATTCAGCCCTCTCCCGCGACGTCAGGCTGCTCCTCCGGCGGGGGGAGACCAAGCTCACTCGTTGGTCCCCTGAAGTTCCGGCGACGCTGCTGGACATAAGGCTCGCCCTGTACCTGGGCTCCCCTTCCATGGCGGTCCCCACGAGGGGCCGCTATCTGCATATCGCCCTGCTCAAACGCCTGCTCGCGGGTCCGTCGAGCGTAGCAGACCTCTCGAAGAGGCTCAAGGTCAGGGAAGCGGAGGCGTCGAAGGCTGCTGCAAGGCTCCTCAAACTCGACAAGGAAGTCGGAGGGTCTATACTATCAGACTCTTCAGAGTCTCACCTCGAGGTGAGAGACGAGGTCCTAGGATACTGGAGCCGCACCCTCGCGCTCTCTGTCGACTACGCCTCCAAGGTCTTCTCCAGGTCGAGGCACCCCCTCGCCTTGAAGGCGGACGAGTATCTCACGATGCTCGATGTCAGCGCGATCTCTCTCTTCCTGCTCCAGGGGCTCCTCGACCGGGCCTCGGAGAAGCGGACCCTCCTGGTGGGGATAGCCAAGGACACCTCGGCGACGGACGTCGCAAGGTCGGTCCTGCCGTTCGCGTCAGCCGGCGGCTTCGTGAGACTTGGGTCTCCAGCTCCGATGCTGAGGAACGACAGGGCTTTCCTGGCGATACTGAGCGCCGAAAACCCGGAGATCGCGACCCCCTGGAGGACGATGGGGTACGACTCTGCCTTCTCCACCATCGCCAACGTCGGAGGAGAACTGCGGAGCGCCAGGAAACTGGTCTCCAGAGAACAGCTCTTCGTCCGCTCTTACTTCCAGCTCCGGACCCTCAGGAGCGACAGAAAGGTCAGGTCGCAGGTCTTCCTCTTCGATAGGCCGTTCGGCAAGGAAGACGAGGGCGCCGAGAGGCAGGTCAGGGTGAAGGAGAAGTCGGGGATGACCGACGTCGGTGCCTACTTCGAAGGAGACCGCTTCAGCCAGACGTCTAACCTGGTCCTGCATATCCTGTCCATGGGAGACAACCCGGAGGTCTTCGAAGCCTTCGGCCACAACCAGTTGCTCTACCTGGCGGACAAGGCGGTGAAGGCAGAGGTCAGGATGCTCCGGAGCTCCCTCAGGGGGGTCGCAGACCTCAGCGCGGGCGGGGTGTCCAACCGGCGGAAGATATTCGGGCTCGTTACACCTTATAGGCAGCAGCGAGCCGAGGCCGAACACGCGAGGATGAAACAGTAGAGATGCTGGAGAGCCAGGAGAACGGGTTCTTCGACAACATGGGCGGAGAGTTCGACGCCCGCCTCAAGATGGTCACGAGGACTACGAGGACCACCAAGAGCGACGGCAGGGAGCTGACCGTCTCCAACCCGCTCGCGATAATCGAGGCGCGGTTCAGCTACAAGGTCCTCGACAGGCTCCTCTCCCCCAACTTCGTCGCCATAGAAAGGAGCGTCGACGGCGAGAAGCGCTACGTGATGTACGAAGTGGTGGCTGTCAACCCCACGCACTACCAGCTCCCGGGGATCGACGCTTCGATGCCCACCCTCCTCAGGAAGGAGTACCTCGACACCATCAACGAGAGCTGGGGCAAGTCCCAGGAGACCTGGATCGACCTCGCAGCGATCCCGACCAACTACTGCGCGAAGCTGCAGGGCGACGGCATGGAGTACACGCGAGCCTCCTACGCCCCGCTCCCGGGTGCCAAGGCGCTGCTGCTCTCCAAGCCCGCCGTCGAGAGGTTCCTGTGCGTCGCCGGAGGGGTCGAGATCGGCGACATGGTGGGCTTCGAGATTCCGCTCACCGTAGACATGGACAGCCTGATCCGGTATCACATGGGCGCGTTTGGCTTCACCGGCGCAGGGAAGTCAAACCTCACCAGCGGCCTGCTCAGGACGGCCCTGGCGAGGGACCCGCTGCTTACCGCGGTGGTGTTCGACATCGCAGGCGAGTACGCGGTGAACCTGCTCGACCTGCTGAAGGCAGGAGCCAAGATATACACGACCGAGACCATGGACAGCGCCTCGGAGTTCGTAAGCTCCCAGGCCATCCCCGAGACCCTGGAGACCGCCCTGGGGAGGGAGAAGATAGAGCAGGAGTTGGCAGGCCTCTACAGAGGCGGGGTGGAGCGGCTTTCGCTCCTTGATGCCGGCGGGATAGACCTGGCGTGGATACAGTCACTCCTTCAGGGGACCGTCGACTCGGGGAGGACCGGAGGCACTTCGGCCAAGATAGGGATCTCCCGTCTCGGCATGTCCTTCTACGAGAAGAGAGGATACAGGGCGAGCACCAGGCTGACCGACCTGGACAAGGAGGCGAGAGACGAGCTCAACGCCCTGCTGAAGGACATCAACCAGAGCGTCAACGAGCGCTCCGGGCTCAGGGCTGACCTGGACCTCATAATCAAGATGCTCGATGCGCCGGAAGGGGCCCCGACTGGCCCGGCCCGGGTCACCCCCGAGGTGCTTGCCGACCGGCTTGTCCGCGGGAACGCCCCCCGCCTGAACATCCTCTACATGCCTGACCCTCACAACGCGAGGTCGGTCGCGGCCCGGCTGATACGCCGCCTCCTGTTCCTGAAGAAAAAGGTGGGGAACAAGCAGAGGATCCTCGTCTTGCTCGACGAGGCCCAAGAGTACATCCCTGACGAGACGGCAGACCGCGACTTCACCAGAGACTCGAACCTGGCGGTGGAGCAGCTCCTCCGTCAGGGGAGGAAGTATAGGCTCCACTGCTGGATGGCCACGCAGAGGGTCGCCAGGCTCAACGTGAACGCCCTGCAGCAGCTCCACAGCTACTTCGTGAGCACCCTTCCGCGGATGTACGACAGGATGGTGATAGCTGACGCCTTCGCGCTCCCTTACGAGGTACTCGAGAGGTCTGCCGAACTCGGCACGGGGGAGTGGCTCTTCGTGTCCTTCAAGGCGGCGAAGCAGAGGAACGTCCCTGTATTCCTGAAGACCGTCAACAACGAGGGCGTCGTCGCCAGGGCCCTGAATCACTAGGCCCGCTCACTCTGGCATCATCTCAGGCGTCCCGTCATGGGTCCCTTTCTGACGCTTGGTCATGAAAGCGGGGACCGCCGCGAAGAGGCTGATCACCCCCAGGATCAGGAAGAGCCCGTGCAGCGACCCCACGAATGCCGCCTCGACGGCCGGGTTCACCACCCCCGTGGGGGACCCCGCGAATATCGCCTGGAGGACTGCCGATGGGACGCTGGCGGCCATCACCGCGAACGCCAGTCCCAAGCTGAGGAGGAACCCGGTGTTGACCAAGGTCGACGACATCCCCGACGCTATCCCCCTCCTGGGCGTGGGAGTCGCGTTCATTATCGAGGCTATGTTTGGCGCGACGAAGAGACCGCCTCCAGCCCCCGCGAGGGCCATTGGGACCAACAGCCGCAGATAGCTGTCCGCCGTCCCCAGGGGGAATGCCCCGAACCAGAAGAGCGCGGCCGCGACCACGATCAGCCCTGCCGTCGCCAGCCCCCTGGACCCAACCCTGTCAGAGAGGTACCCGCTCAGGGGGCCGAGAGTGACGAAGGCGATCGAATATGGGATGAGCCAGAGCCCCGACGTGAACGCGCTCAGGAGCAGGACCCCTTGAAAATAGAACACTAGGACCAGGGAGATCCCTCCGCGCGCCACCGACGCCAGCAGGTTGCTCGCCATCCCTGTTGCGAACGCCCTTATCTTGAACAGAGTCAGGTCCATCATGGGGTAGCGCGTTCTGGACTCGACCACGACGAACCCCCCCACCATGGCCAGCCCCGTCCCCATCACAGCAAGGTAAGTAGGGGACCAGCCTATGAGCGCGCCGAGCATAAGCCCCACCAGGAACACCGTCAGCCCCCCTGAGAATAGGACGTTCCCCAGGGGGTCCAGCTTCTCACCACGGCGGGGCTCCGATATTTCCTTCAGTTTGAGATAAGCCCAGCCGGTAGCGAAGGCGCCGAAGGGTATGTTGATCCAGAAGATCGACCTCCACCCGAGGAAGGAGCCGGCAAGGACACCGCCGAGCGCCAGGCCGAGGACAGATCCCACCGTCCCGGCTACCTGGTTGAGCCCGAGGGCCCTCCCTCTTTCCGTGACGGGGAAGGCGTCGGTGAGGAGGGCGGCGGCGTTAGAGAATATGAGCGCGCCCCCCGACCCTTGCACCAGCCTGAATAGGACGAGGGAGATCCCGTTGGGGGCGACGCTGCAAAGGGCGGAGCCCACGGTGAAGAGCGCGAACCCGAGGTTGTAGAGCTTCACCCTCCCGAGGATGTCTGAGAGCCTTCCGAAGGTCATCAGGAGGGAGGCCGTGACGAGGATGTACCCCATGATGATCCACACCGCCTCGAAGGGGGTCGCGTGCAGGTCAGCGGTGATGGTCGGAAGGGCGATGAGCACTATGTTGGAGTCCAGGACCGCCATGAACGCCCCGATGGTCGTGTTGATGAGGACCACGTACTTGTACTGCAATCTGATGAATTCCACAGAGACTCTGACGGTTGCCGATAAGACTTCGCGTCAGGGCGGGGCCGCGAGCATGAGGGCGGCGGGAACCAGCCACCCCGGCTGAGTCAATGGGGCTTCGGACGGCCGTGGCGTGCGGGGGAGCCACCGGTCTGCCTTACTTCCAGCCTTCCGCGACCCTGTGCTCTATCCGCATGCATTTGTCCATCACGTAGTCCACTCCGGCGTCGGCGAGGATCTTCTTCGCCTCCTCGTTCTCCAGGCCGAGCTGCCCCCAGAACACAAAGGGCCTCCCCGTCTTCTTCTTCATCTCCGCCACCTGTCTGGCCACCTGGGGGAACTCCTCGGACGGTCTGAACACATCCACCACCTCGATCTTCTGCGCTGTTTCTTCGGGGATGTCCGCAAGCGTCGGATATGTCTTCTGGCCGAGCACCACGTCCGCGGTAGGGTTGACCGGTACTATGGTGTATCCGTGCTGTTGCAGGTACGCAGGGACCGTGTTTGCCTCTTTCTCCGGGTTCTTCGACGCGCCCACCACCGCGATGAGCCTGTATCTCTTCATCACTTCGGTCGGCTGAACCGTAAACTTGTCCATGTCGGCCGAACCCGATTTCCCGTTAATACAGATGTCGGCCCCTGGAACAATGTCCGCAAACTCTAAAGCCTCTGGAGGTGAGACTGGCGAACAGAATGCTGGCGACCCTCCTGTCGAACATCCCGCTCGGGACCGCTAATGCGCTCTCCTGGTCCATGCTGGTCGTCGTGGCGGTTTTCCTGGTGTCGGGCACTTCCATCGCCTACTACTTCTGGAGGGAGAGCAAAAAGGTGAAGGCGGCCGCTCCTACTGGTCCTGCCTGACGGGCTTCTGGTTCTTTCGCCTCAGCGGGATGAGTATCGCCGCGCCGACGGCGGCGATCGGCAGCGCCACCACCGCGACCTCCACGATCCCTTCGACGACGCCGACAAGGAGCCCCCCGACGGTGTTGATGAACGTGGAGAACCCCGAACCTACGCCAGGGGCAACCACCTTGACCGTGGCGCTCCTCTCGACCACGGTCCCGTTCTGGTCAGTCACGCTAACGAGGACATTGTAGTCGCCCGGCTCGTAATACGTGTGTATCAGGATCTGCCCCTGGGCCGCGTATCCGTCTCCAAAGTTGTAGTTCACCACGTACGGCTGGGACCCGCCTTTCACGACTGCGTTGAAGGTGACGCTCAACGGGACCGTGCCGTTGTCGGGAGTGACGGAAAGGGTCAGGGAAAGGGGGGAGGGAGCGGAGGTCTCGCCGACCGTGACGCTGATGGTCGCGTAGGCTATGAGAGTCCTGGTCTGAAGGATCTGGCTCTCCACCTCGTTGATTTGCTGGTTCACTTGCTGCAGCTGGGACTCTATGGCCAACGTCCCGTTTACTGTGGAAGACTCGTTGAGGAGCTTCAGCAGGGCTCCCTGTTCCGTCTGCAGGGAGATCAGCGTCGCGTTGAGGTCGGTGTACTGCACGGTCACATCGTTTGAGTTCGTCGTCAGGCTGACGAACGACCCCATGCCCTCGACCTGCCCCAGGACCGCGCGATATTCGGCCGCCGGTACCCTGATCACGACATAAGCGGAGCTGTTGTAGGTCGACTGGTAGGCTACGTACCCTCCTACCGAGTAAGCTAGGGCCGACACCGCGGAGGCGGTCTGTTCGGGGGAGGAGGCGGATAGGACAAGCGAAGTCGAAATCTCGATGTCCCCTCCCGGAGAGCCCTGGGTCCCATTGGAAGCCGCCGCGGTTCCGCCCCCAGAAGTGGTGCTGGCGGTCTCGGCCTGGCTGACGACCACCGTCTGGTAAGGCGAGCTAGGGGGGTTGCTCTCATGCGCGCCGAGAATGTAATTCGAAGCTATGGACTGGTCGAAGCCCGAAGAGACCGGCAGGGTCTGAACGGCGGGTCGCGCCGTGAGACCCGCGCCCATGTTGACCAGGGCGACGACGAAACCCCCCGCGACTATCGCCGCAGCCAAACCTAGGAGCGCCCTCCTCCTGCTCACCCCTCCGAGCCTGTTCACGCCGGAGGTGTCTTCCGGGGCCGAGTTAGTCCCAGCGTCCCGAACGGGGCGTTCGCCCCGGCAGAACAGTAGTCCTTATCTCATCTCGCCTCCCATTGTCAGACCTTGTCTCAGCCTTCCCGGGACAGGGTTGACTACGAGCTCCGGGGGAAGACCCTCACCGTCTACCTCTACATACTGAAGCACGGTAAGGCAATAGGGGTCCGGGAAGTCCAGAAGGCGCTAGGCTTCTCCAGCCCCTCGGTCGCGTTCCACCACCTCGACAAGCTCGTGGACCTGGGGGTGGTCGAGAAGGATGAGTACGACAGGTACGTCCTCGCCAAGAAGGTGGACGCGGGGATCCTCCATTCGTTCGTCAGCATAGGCGGGGTGACGCTCCCGAGGCTGGGGTTCTACGCTGCCTTCTTCACCACCATAGCGGCCGCCTACCTCCTCTTCGACAGAGGGTCGCTCGACCTGTACGCGCTCATCGGGACCATAGGCGGGGCGGGGGTCTTCTGGTACGAAGCCTGGAGGGTATGGAGGAGAAAGCCGTTCTGACTGCTAGAACTAACTACATGACGGGGAGGAGGGAGGTATGAGAGGGCCGCGGTTCAGTTCTGGGCTGGCGGCAGGCATGCTCGTGGCGCTGGCCGTGGTCGCGGCGTCGGCGGGGATGTCGTACCTAAGCGTAGGGTTCGTATCCGCGTCGCCTTCGCATCAGACTACCCCTTATTCGTCGATCACCGGCGCCGAGACGAAGACCACGACGGCGGCCCCCTATCCCGTCACGAGCAACCAGACCCTGTCCGCCGGAGGCACATCAGGTCAGACCTCTTCCTCGGCCTCCCCTCAGGGGTTGTCACTCGTTCCGTCTTCGAACCTACAGGTAGTTCCGAAGCAGCCTCCGCTCTCCAATGCATTCCTACTGGTCCCAATCCTGGTCGCGTTCCTGGTCGGGGCGGCGCTGTACAGGGTGTCCAGGGAGAGAACGGATCTATACGATTAAGGCGACCGTGTTACTTTGCGACCAGGAACTCGCGGCTGTTGGGTTCCTTCCCTTCCCAGCGCTTCGACCAGTTGGCGAGCTCGCAGAGGATCCTGTAGACCTCATGCCCTTTGACGGTGAGCGAGTATTCAATCCTCGGCTTCTCCTCGGCGTAAACCTTCCTCTGCACCACTCCGAACTTCTCGAGCTGTGACAGCCTCTCGGCGAGCGAGGTGGCGCTTATCCCGTCAATGTGCCTCTTCAGCACGTTGAACCTCGTCGGCTCAATCTGGCCCAGCATGTGGATCGTGGGCAAGGTCCAAGTCCGCGTGATCTCGTTCCAGGTCTTGTGGACGATGGCGCACGAGTTGAGCGTCTTCCGGTCAAGCTCCTCTGACTTGGTCAAGCTAACCATGAGCTAGTTAGTTCAGATAGACTACCAGTCTTAAAAACCTGTCTCGACCGGAGCCGAACATGTTCAGAGGTCAGCGCACGAGCGGGACGGCGGCATTTACTGAGGTCGAAGCCGCCTACCTGGCGGAGGGGTTCATCGGGAGGGTGGCGACGGCTTCCCTGTCCGGGCAGCCCCATGTGGTCCCGGTCGGCTACAGGTTCGACGGGGCGACGATAACCTTCGGCGGTTGGAACCTGAAGTCCACCCTGAAGTATAGGAACATGATGGCCAACGACAAGGTCGCGTTCGTCGTCGATGACGTGGTGTCGACCGACCCCTGGGAAGTGAGAGGGGTCGAGGTGAGGGGGAGGGCAGAGCCCGTGGCAGGAGAGGACGGTGTGAGCATGGTGAGGATAATCCCACTCAATATCAGGAGCTGGGGTCTGAGGGACTGAAGTTGGCGCTTTCAGGGTTCGAAGGGCAGGTCACAGGGGCGGTAGAGAAGGTCAGCGAAAGCATAGTCAGCGTCGCCAGCACGAGGCTTGAGCGGCGGTTCTTCGCCGTCGTCCCCCTCGAGGGGCAGGGGTCGGGGATAGTGCTCGACAGGAGGGGGCTCATCGTGACCAACAACCACGTCATAGCCGGCGCCAGCCAGGTCCACGTCAGCCTCAAGGACGGCAGGACGTTCACCGGGGAGGTGGTGGGGTCCGACGAGGCGACCGACGTCGCGGTGATACGCATGGATGCCACCGACCTCCCGGCCGCAGAGCTTGGAGACTCGGAGGCGGTCAGGGTCGGTCAGTTCGTCTTGGCAATCGGGAACGCCCTCGCCCTCCCCGGAGGGCCGACGGTCTCCATGGGGGTGCTCAGCGCCAAGGGGAGGCCGCTCCCAGGCACGGACTTCATCTTCGAAGGGCTGCTTCAGACCGACGCGGCGGTCAATCCAGGGAACAGCGGGGGCCCTCTGGCGGACCTTGACGGGCGCATCATCGGGATCACGACCATGATGATCCCCTACGCCCAGGGGATGGGGTTCGCGATACCCATCAACACCGTCAAGAAGATAGCCGACGAGATACTCGAGAACGGCAGGGTCAGCCGCCGCTGGATCGGAATATCTGGGATAGACGTCACCCCTCAGCTCGCGAGGCAGTACAGCCTGTCGACGGAGGCCGGTTTCTTAGTTGCCGAGGTGGTCCCGCGGAGCCCCGCCGACTTCGCAGGGGTCCGCAACGGAGACGTGATAATGGGAGCCGACGGGTCCGAGGTGAAGCACACCAAGGACCTGCTTGTAGCGATCTCGAAGGCCAAACAGGGAGGGACGGTAAGGCTCGACGTCAACCGCCAGGGGAGGCGGGGGGCCCTTGAGGTGAGCCCGACGGAATCCGCGCCCGTCCGACCCATATACGGACGTTAACCAACGGCTTTAATCTGGCTCCGCGCACCCCCTCTTGTGGCGTTCACAACCACTGTGGTCGGAAGCTTCCCCAGGCCCCGGGAGCTCATCGAGGCGACGAAGAGGCACGCGAAGGGCGAGCTGTCGGACATGGAATACGACGGGCTTCTGGACAAGGCGACCCGGTCCATAGTCGCGGGGGAGGAGCAGGCAGGTATCGACGTCATAACCGACGGGGAGCAGAGGCGGAGCAGCTTCGTCAGCTTTGTCGGCGATAAAATCCCCGGCTTCAAGGTCATGCACATAACACAGCTCAACCCTGACGCCATGGAGATACTCAAGCGCAACAAGGTCCAGCTTACTTACATGCGGGCCGTAGTGACGGAGGAGTTGGGCGACGCGGTCATCGCCCGAGACGAGTTCGACGCGGCCAAGAAGCACTCGAAGAAGCCGTTCAAAGTCACGCTCCCAGCGCCTTACCTGGTGATGTGGGAGAGCTGGCACAAGGAGCTCTCGAAGGGGGCCTATCCCAGAGCGGAAGACTTTGCCTACGCCTACGCGCGTCTCCTCAGAGCGGAGGTCCAAAGGCTGAAGGAGGCGGGGGTATCTTTCATCCAGATAGACGAGCCGATGCTCGGAGACCTCACGGAGGCGGGGGAAAAGCCCGACAGGTACAGGAAGGTGTTCGACGAGCTCTACGGCCAGAAGTACAGAGGGTTCAAGGAAGAACTGAAGCTTGCCGTGGACCTCCTCAACGAGGTCACCAAGGGGGTTGGCGGCGTGAGGGTAGGGGTCCACATGGACCGCTGGCCGAACAAAGACTCTCCCTATTTCGACCTCGGATACGAGCGGTTCCTCCCTGAGCTGCTCGAGACGAAGACCCAACAGTTCGTACTGGAGTACACGAGCCCAGGCACCGGAGACCCGGCAAAGCTGGTGAAGGAGTTCCCCGACGGCATGGAGATAGGCCTAGGTGTGGTAAGCGTCCAGGACTACGAGGTCGAGTCCCCGGAGACGATAGTCTCTCGTGCCAAGCGGGTGACCAGCTCAATAGATCCCGAACGGATCTGGCTCAACCCAGACTGTGGTTTCGCCCCCGGGATGTTCAGGGCCTTCCCGGTCGACGTCGCCTTCGCCAAGCTGAAGTCGATGTCGAAGGCGGCGGAAATACTTAGGAAAGAGTTCGCCTGAGAGGTCCATCTTGGGCCTGAAGGCGTCGCTGGCGAGCAGTCCTGTCATCTACGAGATAGTCCCTCCCCGGAGGGACCCGTCCAGGTTCAGCACAGAGATTGGCGGAGTGGAAGTGGTCCTCCTCGACAAGCGGATCACCGCCATCAACATCCCTGAGCTGATCAAGCGCCGGGAGGACCACGGGAGCGTCGTCTATTCCCCTGCGACAATCCCTCCCGAAGAGTACGCTATGATGATCAGGGACTACAAGGAGTCCGTCGTAAACCTCGTCGCCCCGCGTATGGAGGAGGAGGCGTTCTTGAAGAGAGCGAGGAAGATCATCCACGAGTACAAGGTCCCTAACCTCGTCGTCGTGGGGAAGGAGAGGACGACGGACAGGCTACCGGGACCTGACGTGGCGAGGGCGCTCGGGCTCCTCTCCCAGGAGAGGACGGATTCGGTAGCCCTAGGCGGGGTCTGCATATTTTCCCGGACCACCCCGCCCCTGGACGAACGGCGGGGGCCTTCCTCCCAGAGCGAGGCTAGGCGCGTCTGGCTGAAAGCCCAGGCCGGAGCGGATTTCGTCACCAGCCAGATCAACCTCGAAGCAGCCCCTGTCAGCCGCTTCCTCAGGGCCTACCAGGCCATCTGCGAGGAGACTGGGCAGAAGCCCGTGACGGTGTTCGTGAGTCTGACGACGGTCCCCACCCGGACCATATTGTCTCTCATCGAATCGCTCGACGTCGTCGTCCCGTCCCCTGTGAAGAGGAGGCTCCTGAGCGCCTCCGAAATGGGGAAGGAGTCGGTGAAAGTCTCACACGACGTCTTCGCCGAGGTGCTCTCGCAGGCGGAGAAAGACGGCATAACGGTCCCGCTGGGGCTCCAGGTCGAGCAGGTCGGCGTGAACAGCGGCGCCCTTACGCTGGACCTCCTCGACACTGTCTACCCCATGGCCCGAGGGCGCTGAGCCGAACGATTTTTTACCGCACGAAGTCCACGCGACGGCCATGGGCAAGGGGACCCAGGCGGCGATCCTTTGCGGGGGGAGGGGGGAGCGGCTGAAACCTCTGACCGACTACTTCCAGAAGGTGATGATCCCGATTGGGCCGAAGAAGCTCCCGCTCCTGGCATACATAATCGCCCTTGTGAAGCACCACGGGATAGAGGACATCGCCCTTCTCACAGGCTACCGTTCGGAAGACATCAGGCACTATTTCGGGGACGGGAAACAGCACGGGGTCAGGCTCTCCTATTCCAAAGATGAGAACGGGGTCAGCGGGAGCCTCAACGCGGTCGCCCACGCCCTCCGGAACGAGGCGATTGACAGCGACGAGCTCCTCATCTACTACGGAGACATCCTGACTGACCTGGACATTACCGCCCTCCTCGAGACCCACAGGAGGACTGGTGCCGACGTCACCCTTGTCTTGGACAAGGGGTACACTCTCCCCGTCGGAGTGGCGGAGCTGAACGGTGACATGGTTTCTTCCTTCAAGGAGAAGCCGCGGGTGGACCTCACAGTTACCACAGGGCCGATGGTCGTGGGTCCGAACGCCATGGAGCTCATGAAGTCGCTCGCGAGCAAGGAAAGGCCGGACCTCATGACCGACTTCGTCCCGGAGATGCTGAAGAGGGGAGGTAAGGTGGCCGCTTTCTACAACCAGAAGGAGTGGTTAGACGTGGGGACTCTCACGAACTTCGAGAAACTGAACCAGAAACTGGCGAGGCATCCCCTCAACCACCTCGTCTGAGCAGCTAGTCTTCACGCCAGCGGAAGAACTTCACGGCTAGGGCGAAGACGGCGGCAGATATGACGAGAAGGAGCCCCGCGTCGAAGTACGCAGGGCCGAAGTTCTTGTAGATCATCACGTCGTTCAGCCCCTCTATCATGTAGTAGAGCGGGAGGACGTGGGCGACTGTCTGAAGGTACTTGGGCATCGACGTGACCGGGAAGAACGTCCCCGAGAGGAACATCATCGGAAATGTCACGAGGTTCCCCACCACAGAGGCCGCCTCGGGGCTGTTGGAGACGGTCCCCACGAGCATCCCGAGGGATACGAAGAAGAAGGGCCCCAGCACGAGGAACATCCCGATCCCCCAGTTCAGGGTTATGTGGGCCCCGAACGCGTATACGCCGACCAGGGTCATGAGGAAGAATGAGACGACCGTGGTCCCGATGTACCAGATTATCTTGGCCAGGAGCCATTCGGTCTTTGTCAGAGGCGTGAGCGAGAGGAGCTTGAACACCTTGTCCCTCCGATAGGTGGAACTGATGTTCACGAGGGCGAACATAGGGCTCGTGAGGGCCGCGAAGCCTATGAGACCAGGGACCAGGAAGTCGATGTACTTGTAGTTCGAGGAGACGGCTGTCTTGGACGTTATCCCCACCGAGTGCACCCCGGTAGCGCCGTGGACGTTGAAACCGTTCACGACCACCGCGACGATGCCGGAAACCACGGCGCTGGTCGTAGAAGTCGGGTTGCCGTAGACGGTCACGTTGACCTTGTCCCCCGCCTGATAGGCGGCGCTGAAGTTTGCTGGGATGACTATGCCGTCCGACGCGGAATTCGACGTAAGGAACTGCGTGAAGTTCTGGTCAGAAGGGACCGGGCGCAGGCAGAGCCCCGAGGTGCTGTTGGAGCTGCAGTAGTTGGAGGTGCTGTTCAACGCCGACACGAACGACGAGCCGATGGGGCCCACGTCCATGTTCTGCACGTACACCTTCGACTGGCTGATCCCGCCGGACGAGAAGATCGCGCCGAAGAGCAGGATCAGGATGATGGGGAACACGAGGGTGAAAAAGAACCCCTCTTTGCTCCTGAGGTTCGACCTCCCGTACACCTTCAGGTCTGCCGTCATCCTGCGTATGCTGAATCCCATCTACTCCCCCCCTTTGCCCGTCCCGCCTTCCCCCACGAGCTTGAGGAATACGTCCTCGAGGCTGTCCCTCTTCACCGTGAGGTCTCCCCACTCGGCCCCTGATTCCTCTATGGCGCCCAGGGCGACCAGAGCGTCTTTCTTGTCCCTGAGCATGATCGTCACAGTCTCCCCGTCCCTCCCCACGTCCAGCTTCGTGTTCTCCTGCAAGTAGGCGAATAGTCCCTGGCTCCCTTTGACCACCATCCTCTGCCCTGTGCCGAACCTCGATTCTATCTCCGCTGTCGTCCCGATGGCCACGATCCTGCCGTGGTTCATTATCGCCACCCGGTCGGCCAGCTCTTCCGCCTCCTCCAGGTAGTGGGTGGTGAGCATGACCGTCCTCCCCTCGCCCTTCAGCCTCCTGACGACCTCCCATACGGCCCTCCTCGCCTGAGGGTCAAGCCCCGTCGTCGGCTCGTCCAGAAAGACCACTTCGGGGTCGTTGACCAGCGACAGCGCCATCCCCAGTTTCTGCTTCTGCCCCCCCGACAGGTTCTGGAACCAGACGTTCTCCGCGTCGTCAAGGATCACCCTCTTGAGGAGCTCGTCCGGGTCCACTTTCCTCCCGAAGAGGGCCCCGTAGTATACGATTGCCTCCCGCGGCGTCGGATAGTCGAGGAACTTGAACCCCTGGGGGGTCACCCCTATCTTCTTGTGGAGTTCATACCCCGACTTCCACGGGTCCATCCCCAGGACCTGCGCGGTGCCCTCGTCCCTGTCCCTGAGCCCTTCAAGGATCTCGATCGTGGTCGTCTTCCCGGCCCCGTTCGGCCCCAGCAGTGAAAACACTTCCCCCTCGCCCACCGAGAAAGAGATGCCGTCTACGGCCTGCAGTCCCCCGTATCTCTTCTTCAGTCCGTCGACCTCTATGGCGGGCAATTGAGGGCCCGCACTGGCATTCGCTATTTACGGTGTTTCTTTCAAGTGTTGACGGGCCGCTCCCATCCCCACGGGCCCCTCGCCCACCATCTGCCGAAGAGGACCATGGCGATCCCTCCTAAGATCAGTATTATCCCTACTATCACGGCGAGGAGCTGGAGGATCACCACGATGATGCTCACTACGAAGCTGGCCAGAAGTATGATAATCGCCGCCCCGATGAGTACCATCAGGGCTCCGAGCAGCTGTGACCTGTGCACTGCCTCTTCCGCCGCGGCGCGATATTTAGCCTCTCGAGCCCTTCTCGAACCCCTGACGCGAGTCCGTTAATATCATGGGCGTAGCCGTCCCTGCCGATGAAGATAGGGGTGGTCGGCGCCCCCGTCGACCTCGGCCAGCAGCGGAGGGGGGTCGACATGGGCCCCAGCGCGATGAGGATCGCCCGGCTCGAGGAGCGGCTCGAGTCGCTCGGCCACAGCGTCAAAGACTTCGGCAACATCTCTGCCGCTGATATGGCGACCGCGAAGGTCGGGGACAGGAGCGCAAGGTACCTGAACGATGTGGTCAGGCAATGCGGGCTCATCGCCCGCAGGGTTGCCGACTGCGCATCCCAGGGCCTCTTCCCTCTCGTCCTCGGAGGAGACCAGAGCGTCTCGATAGGGACACTGGCAGGACTCTCGTCTGGCGGGACCAGCAGGGGGATAGTCTGGCTCGACGCCCATGGCGACTTCAACACGCCGAAGACGACCCCCAGCGGCAACATACACGGCATGGCGCTGGCGGCCATCCTTGGCTACGGCCTGCCGGAACTCGTCCGCCTCGGGGGACGCTCCCCCAAGGCGTCGGAAAGGAACACCGTTCTGGTGGGGGTGAGGGACCTGGACCCGGACGAGGGGAAGGCTGTGGCGCGTTCCAAGATGACCATCTTTACGATGAAGGAGATAGACCAGCTCGGGATGCAGACAGTCATGAAGCGGGCCATAGGCATAGCCGGAGACGGGGTCGACCAGGTCCACGTGAGCTTTGATGTCGACGTAGTCGACCCCAGGGAAGCGCCCGGGACCGGCACCCCTGTCAGGGGCGGCCTCACCTATCGCGAAGCGCACCTTGCCATGGAGACGCTGTCCGACTCGCGCAGGGTGACGTCAGCCGAGTTCGTCGAGGTGAATCCGATCCTAGACACGGCCAACCACACGGCCGAGCTGGCGGTGGAGATGATGCTGTCCCTCTTCGGGAAGAGGATCATCTCGCGGCAAGCCTGAAGCCTCAGGGTTCTTTATAACCCGGACCCGGCGTGCGGCCCGAAAGTTGCAGACCCCGGGAGCAGACGCGCGTCCGCCGGAAGTCCCCACGGGGACGACCTCACATCAGCTGAGGGCCTTGCTCGCGATGGTAGGGGTGGCCCTCCTCCTCAACTATGTGGAGACGATGATCATTCCGGGGATCCTCACCATCCAGACCTATTTCTCCACCACCGAAGGGACGGTCGCGTGGATCACCTCGGCCTTCCTCATAGTGGGGTCCGCCGTGTCCCCGTTGTTCGGAAAATGGGGGGACAGCTACGGCAAGAAGCGGATGTTCCTGATCGCGCTCGTGTTCTACACCGCTGGGGTGGGGGTCGCTGGGTTCTCTCCCTCGATTTACTTCCTCATCGCCGCAAGAGCGGTGCAGGGGATAGGCTTCGCCATAGTCCCCCTGGCCCTTGCGATAATCGCCGAGACCTTCCCGAAGGAGAGGATCGCAACTGCCCAGGGGATTGTGAGCGCCACCTTCGCCATAGGGGCAGCGGCCGGCCTAATCGTCGGCTCGTACATAATCCAGGACTTCGGTTGGCAGTGGGCCTTCCACTCGGCGTTCATCCTGAGCGTAATCCTCTACGTTGTGGTCGCGCGCTTCCTTCCTAGGGGGCACCCTGGGACTGGGAGGAAGGTGGACTACGAAACGGTGGTCCTCCTCATGGCCGGTGTGTCGCTTGTGCTCCTCTACCTGACCGACGCGCCATACAGCGGCTGGTACTCTCCCTACGGCCTCGGCGCCCTCGTGGCTGGCGTGGGATTGACCGTAGGGTTCTTCTTTGCTGAGAGCAGGAAGTCCAACCCGCTCATCCAGCTCAGCCTCCTCCGGATCAGGAACGTGCTGGTGGCCAATGGCATAGGGATAATCTCCGGGATCGGGCTGTTCATGCTCTTCTTCGCTGTCACCTTCTACGCTGAAGACCCAGTCCCCCTCGGCCTGGGCCTTACCCCGATAGACGCAGGGCTCGCCATAGGCCCTGCCGCGATCCTCATGCTCGTCGCCGGCCCGTTGGTGGGGAGGATGGTGACGAGCTACGGCCCCAAGCCGGCTATGGTGGTCGGCGGAGCGATAGCCATCGCGGGCTTCGCGCTCTTCGTCCTGAACAGGGGGACCAGAATCGACATCGCCGTCGACGCAGCCGTCTCCATGGTAGGCGCCGTGGCCGTCATCATCCCCATAGTCAACATGATCAGCGTCTCACTCCCCGGGGAGGCTGTAGCCACGGGCCTCGGGCTCAACACCATGCTCCGCAACATCGGCGGTGCCCTCGGCCCCGTGGTAGCGACCACAATCCTGAGCACATACGCGACGACCCTGATGGTCCCGCACGGCGGGCACCTGATCCCAGTCGCATTCCCCAACTCCACCGGCTTCGACTACGTCTTCTATCTGGGGATAGCGGCGATGGCCATGGCGGTCGTCATCTCCCTTGCGACGAAGAACTACACCTTCAGGAAGGGCCAGCCTGACTGACCGTCCTTCCCTCGCTGCGCCGGGGCTGGCGAAACGGACGGCCTGCTAGTGGGTGACCCGCTCCGGGCGGATCCTGATGACCACCCTCGGGTCGTCTGCCTGGTGGTAGGCGTACTTCTTTCCTTGATACTTCATAGACAGCCGGTCGATCTGGGCCTCGGCGCCGTCTTTGGTGATCTCGACCACCTTCCCCCGTATCATGACCTTCCGGTACGGGTTCTGCATGTCGAAGACCGCCAGGGCGACTCGCGGGTCGCGCCTGATGTTCCTCGTTCTCTGTCTTGACTCCGTGGCGCTGATGAGAACCTGATCCTCATCCCTCTCGACCCAGACGGGGGCTACCTGAGGTGACCCGTCAGGCATCACAGTCGCGACGCAGCCGAAGTTCCTCCCGTCCAGCAGCGCCTTCGCCTGGTCCGTCAGTTTTACCAAGGCTACTGACGTGCTCCTTCCCGTATGATAAGGTTGCTTCCGTCCGGATAGCTCCAGTTGAGCAAAGCCAGCCTATCCGGTGGACGTAGTCCCACGCTGTGATTCCCACAGATGAGAAACGGCTTCTCCATTTATCACGGTATCAGATGCTCCGAACACCGGTGACATGGATTGGCGCAGACGACACAGATGAGGACGGAAGAGAAGGGTGAACAGGCTTCCAAGCTCCTCATCATTCTCTCGAAAGGAACCATGGACATGGTCTACCCCGCCCTGATGATTGCCACGGCGGGGGCGACTATGGGGAGGGAGGTGCACATGTTCTTCACCTTCTGGGGACTGGACGCAGTGAACAAGAAGAAGGTCGGCACCATGAAAGTTGCCCCCGTGGGCAACCCCGGGATGCCGGTGCCTAACGTCCTTGGGATGATTCCGGGGATGACGGCTATGGCCACGAGGATGATGAATGGGAAGATGGCCAAGGCGAAGATCCCTTCCATCCCAGAGATGTTCAGGACGGCCAAGGACCTAGGGATCAAACTCCACGCGTGCTCGACCACCATGGAAGTCATGGGGACGCCGAAGGAGGCCCTCATCGAAGAGATTGACGATGTGGTGGGGGCGGCCACCATGCTGTCACTGGGCGAGGGGGGCCAGATTATATTCATCTAGGTGAGCATCAATGTCCCAGATAGAACAACACAAAGTGATTGACTCGCGGGGGAGCTTCTGCCCTGGGCCGATTACTGACCTCTTCAAGGCCTACAGGAACTCACAGGTCGGGGACGTCATTGAGCTCTGGGCAACCGACCCGGCCGCGAAGGCCGATGTCGCAGCCTGGGCTCAGAGGAGCGGGAACGAGCTTCTAGACACAGTCGACGAACAGGGCTATGTCCGCATCCTCGTAAAGATCTCGAAGAAGAGGGGGTAGATCGTGATGGCGCGTATTGTGATAATAGGTTCTGGAGACGGCGGGACCTTCACCGCGAACCTGCTGGCCTCAGAACTCAAGGATGAGATCACGCGCGGCGCCGTCTCCGTCCAGCTTGTCGGGGAACACCTCCTCCACCCCTTCCAGCCGGCAAACCTGGACATCGCCTTCAAGGGGGCCGCGCCAAGGAAGTTCGTGCGGGAAGAGACCAAGCTCCTGAGGAAAGGCGTCGAATTCATCCAAGACTCCGCAGAAAGGATCGACTTCAGCAGTAGGTCGGTCGTCACCAAGAGTGGGAGCGTCCTCCCCTACGACCAGCTCGTAATCGCCACCGGCGCGGTTGCCGACCCCTCCAAGATCCCTGGGCTCGCCGAAGGCGCCTTGAACTTCCATACTGGACCAGAGGACTCCCAGCGGACCTGGGACGCGCTCCGGGCCTTCACCAAGGGCACCGTGGTGGTTGCGATAGCGGGGGCCCCCCACAAGTGCCCCCCTTCCCCCAACGAGGCTGCGTTCATGCTCGACCACTACTTCCGAACGCGAAAGATCAGGAGCCGCGTGAAAATCTTGTTCCTCACTCCCTACCCCAGACCCTACCCAGCTGAGAAGGTCTCGCAGGTGGTGGCCCGCCTCTTCGAGTCCAGGGGGATAGAAGTCACCACCTTCTTCAACGTCGAGTCGGTAGACCCTGTAGCGCACAAGATCTATTCACTCGAAGGGGAGTCGGTCCACTATGATCTCCTCGTAGCTATACCCCCGCATCATGGTGCCCAGGTCATCCTTAGGTCAGGCATAGGAGACAGCGATGGTTTCGTCCCCACCGACAAGGGGACCATGAGGGTGAAAGGTCAGGAAGGCGTCTACGCGATAGGGGATGCTACAGACATCCCAGTGTCGAAATCGGGGGTCGTGGCGCACCTGCAGTCGGTGGTGGTGGCGCACAACATCGTCGGCTCCATCCGCGGGACTCACGACGAACTCGAGTACAACGGTAGGATCAACTGTCCTATGGAAGTGGGGGCGCACAAGGCCATCTTCGTCTCGGCCACCTATGCCTCTCCTCCCGAGGACCAGGCCCCTTCGAGGATAAAGTACATCGAGAAGCGCACCTTCGGCATGATATACTGGAGGGCGCTCGG